>JAJTHK010000153.1 GCA_021298895.1 Luteolibacter sp. | reverse complement strand
CGCGACTCCAGTCGTGCTCTTAGGCAGCAGCGCGACTGGAGTCGCGCGGTCCATCATTCCTTTTTCTTTCGTGGTTAAAAAATCTTATCAAAACGTTCTGATCGCTGACAAACCGCCGTCCGCATGGAGGATTTGGCCGGTGATAAAGGCTGAGGAATCGGAGAGTAGGAAAGAAGCGAGTTGGGCGATGTGGTCGGGATTTCCGATGTTTTGGAGGGGGTGGCGTTTCTCAGCGGCCTCGCGTTTTGCCTCGTTTCCGAGAAGCGGCAGGGCGAGGGGAGTATCGGTGAGTGATGGGGCGATGGCATTGACACGGATTTTCGGGGCAAGTTCAGCAGCCAGGGACTTGGTCAATCCTTCAACGGCGGCCTTTGCGGAGGCGATGGAAGCGTGAAAAGCCATGCCTTGCGCGACGGCGACCGTGGAGAACATTACGATGGAAGCGCTGTTAGATTTTTTTAAAACGGGCAAAGCGAACTGGATCGCTTGAGCCGCTCCCAGACAGTTGATTTGAAAATCCCTGAGAAAATCCTCGCGAGTAAGACGATGGAATGGCTTGAGCGTGATGGTGCCAGGAAAGTAGATCAGTCCGTCCAGAGTCTCGGGCAAATCGATGAGTGCGGGATTTTCCGCATCAAATGGTTGTGTGGAAATACCTAGTTCTGAGAGCGCGGAGTCGGAACGCGAAGCAACCGTAAGATGGTGACCTTCGGTCTGGAGTCGTTTCACGGTCGAGAGACCGATTCCAGAATTGCCGCCGATGATTAGGATGTTTTTGGACATGGGTTATGATTGAGCTGAATCGCTAAGGCGGTTGACGCTTAAGTCAAATTGAAAATGGTTAGGGTCGAGAATGCGAGTGGCGGTGGTTTTGTTAAAACGACCCGACCCACTTAAGAACTCTACGCTTGCAGCTGTATTTTATTAATGCACATTAGTTGCGTGAGAGGTTCTCCATTGATACGCACGGCATTGATTTTATTGGCGATCCTTGCCTCGGGATTGGTGTTTTCGCATTTAACTGCCGAGCCGAAATCGAAGCCTGTAGCTGGCGGTGGGACGACTGAGCCTAGAAGTAAGAAACAGATTCGTGCTCGCTACATTTTGACGCTTTCCGAGCGTGCCGCATACGTAGAAGTGAAAAGTGCGGGTGAGCCATCTTCGTGGAATTTATCCTCTGAAAGCGGGATAGAGCCACTGACGGGCGACATCATCATCGATACAGACAAGCCGGTGGTTTACCTGAAAGTGAATTGGTATGAATTGGCCGACCGACGCGGTTTTGCGAAATTGGTCATCGAGGCAATGGGGCAGGAGACCGTTACTCAGGTCTTCGATGCGACGGGAAACCTTGATGAATTTTTAGAGCTAACATTTTGAAAGAGGAAACCCATCACGACTGTTGCGCGCATCACAGCCATCACCACGAGTTGGTGATCGAGGGGCTGTCTGTATCGTATCGGGATATTTTGGCGCTGGATGGCGTTTCCTTCGCGACCTCTTGTGGAAATCGTGTTGCGTTGGTTGGACCAAACGGAGCAGGAAAATCGACCTTGCTGAAAGCGATTGCTGGTTTGGTGACGCGACAGTCGGGAAATATTTTATGGCGCGGAACTTCTGTTCAAAAATGGTCGCGCGAATTTGCGTATTTGCCCCAGCGTGAGGAAATCGATTGGTCGTTTCCTATCACGGTTCGGGGTTTGGTGGAAATGGGCAGGTATCCGCAAACCGGTTGGTGGCGCAAGTTTTCAAACGAAGATCAAGCGGCGGTGGACAAGGCGTTGGAATCGCTGAATCTGATGGATTTACAAAACCGGCAGATCCGCGAGCTTTCCGGAGGTCAACAGCAACGCGCGTTCCTCGCGAGAGCCTTGGCTCAGGAAGCGCATGTGCTTTTGTTAGACGAACCGTTCACCGGACTGGATCGCAATGCATCGATTTTGTTAGGTGATCTTCTCGCAAAACTCGCCGCAGAGGGACGATTGATCATCGCCTCGCATCATGATCTCGGTTCCGCTCCATTGCTGTTTGATGAAGTTCTGGTGCTCAATACCCAACAGGTCGGCTTCGGCGATGTTGCATCGGTTTTAACCCCGTCACTGATTGCGAAAACCTTCGCGGTCACAGAAACCCAAAGTCATGTTTGAAGAACTTTTAAACAGCCCCTTTTACCAACGCACCTTGGCGGCAGCGGCGTTCATTGGATTCACCAATGGATTTTTCAGCGGCTTCGTGGTGTTGCGGAGGAATGCTCTATCGGTATCTGCCTTGTCGCACACGATGTTGCCGGGGATAGCGGTGGGGATTTTGATCACGGGTTATTTGTCGCAGTGGAATGCGTTCATCGGTGCCTTGTTTGCTGCTTTGTTAGTTGGTTTGGGTTCTGTGGCGGTCGCACGCGGAAAACGGATTGCGGAGGGTACTTCGTTGGCAGTGCTCTACACCGCGGCATTTGCGGCTGGGGTGGCGATTCTACCTAAATTGGAAACACGCACCGAACTCGAGCATTGGTTGTTCGGAGATATTTTAGCGATAGGAAACTCCGACCTCTGGATCGTCTACTCCATGGGTGCGGTGATTCTGATCGCGAGCAACCTCCTCATGCGGCCGTTGCTGCTGACACTTTTCGAACCAAACGTCGCGGCTGCGCAGGGAGTGCCGACCCGTGCCATGCAATACCTCGTTTTCATGATGCTCGTGCTGGCGCTAGTTTCGTCGCTGCAAGCGGTCGGTTGCGTGCTTTCCGTGGGCTTGCTCGTTACCCCAGCGGCGACGGTTTCTTTGCTCACGGATAAAACTTCCGCCTTGTTCTGGGGCGGGGGCTTGATTGGTGGTGTCGGTTCGATTGTGGCGGTTTTGCTTTCGGCTCAGTTCGGGATTTCGCCAGGTCCCGCCATCGTCATCTTGCTCGGAATTTTGTTTATTTTAGCCTATCTGTTCAGCCCAAAATACGGTCTTCTATTTCCGAAATTTATATTCAGCCGAAGACCATGAACGACCTTTCTGAAATCCTCAACGTATCCGTTAACTCTGGAAAACTCCTTGAATCTGCAAAAAAAAACATCGAATCCTTATTAGCAGGAGCTGCAAGTGATTTACCCAAACAAACGGTCAGTGAGTTGTTAGTGGCTGAAAATTATTCCGAACTCAACGACAGATTTTTCAAAACCCTCGCCTTCGGAACTGGTGGTTTGAGGGGCCGTACGATAGGTCGCACGATCACTGCATCCGAGCAAGGTGCTGGCGGACCAAATGGCCGACCCGAATTCCCATGCGTCGGAACGGCGACGATGAATTACTACAACGTCTCCCGCGCGATTCGCGGATTGATTGCTTACATGAAATCGGTGGGCACGAAAGGCAGCGGCAAAGTGACTTTTGTGTTCGCTCACGACACCCGGCATTTCTCGAAAGATTTTGCGGATTTCTGCGCGAAAGTTTGCTCCGAACATGGTTGCGATGCGTATGTGTTTGATGGACCACGCTCGACCCCGCAGTTGTCGTTCACGATTCGTCAGCTCCGCGCGGATTCCGGCGTGGTGATCACGGCGAGCCATAACCCTTCGCACGACTGCGGTTTTAAAGCGTATTTCAACGACGGCGCACAAATTGTCGAACCCCATGCGACAGCGATCATTGGCGAAGTGAACGCCGTGACCAGCGAACGCTACGAGCCCTTGCCATTAGCAGAGCAGGGAATAATCAAAACCTTGGGTTGTGAATTCGATGCGGTTTACGTTTCACGTTTGAAGACTTTGTTATTGCAGCCAGAGTTATTGAAAACAGCGACCACGAAAATCGTTTTCACCAACCTTCACGGTACGGGCGGACACATCAATGTGCCTATGCTGCGAGATTTAGGTTTCGAGGTTCTAACCGTTCCTGAGCAAGACATCCAAGACGGACGTTTTCCAACAGTCGATTCACCGAATCCGGAAAACGGCCCAGCACTTGCGATGGCGATACAGCTCGCGGAATCCTCTGGCGCGGAAATCGTGATCGGAACCGATCCCGATGCCGATCGCATGGGCGTTGCTGCGCGTGACGTTAACGGAAAAATGGTTCTGCTTACAGGAAACCAGATTGGTTCCTTGTTGGCGTGGTATCGTTTGAAAACCATGTTTGAACTGGGTTGGGTCAGTCACGCCAATCGCACTCGTGGCGTTTTGATCAAGACCTTCGTCACCACCGAACTGCAAACCGCGATCGCGAATTCATTTGGTGTTTCCGTAGTAGATACTCTAACAGGTTTCAAATATATTTCCGCGAAACTCAAGAAATACGAAGACGCAATTCCTGCAGATAAGAAAGGCGACTACCGCAGCCTTACCGAAGATCAAACCCGCGCCCTGCGTTTGGAATACTCACGTTTCTTTGTTTTCGGCGGAGAAGAAAGCTATGGCTACCTCGGATCCGATTCTGTGCGCGACAAAGATGCCAACGGCGCGACCCTCATGTTCGCGGAAGTGGCTGCTTATGCGAAGTCGGTTGGAAAAACTCTGCCCCAACTGCTCGACGAACTTTACGATCAATTCGGTTACTTCCTAGAAGTCGGAAAATCCCTAACCATGGAAGGTGCCGATGGTGCAGCGAAAATCCAAACGCTCGCCAATTCCTACGCAAACCACCCGCCGCAAATTATCGATGGTTCTGAAGTCGTTCGTTTCCGCGATTTCTCCGCACAAGACATCTACGACCAAGAAGGTGATTTGCTGCCGAAAGAGAAAATGCTGTTTTTTGATCTTGCTGATGGGCGTTCGTTCGCGGTTAGGCCTTCTGGAACGGAACCGAAGATTAAATATTATCTCTACGGAAAATCGAAAGTCAGTGGTGATCTTGCGGCAACGAAGCAGCAGGTTGCTGATGCGATTGAGGCATTGTGGAAGTGGATAGAGATTGATGCGAAATCGCGGGGCTAGTGACTTAATTGACGAGGTTGACGAGGTTGACACGTTTTATTGAGTCAATAGCATGGGGATGTTCATCCTCCCCATGATCATTTCACCCAATTTAACATCTCTGCGCCATGTCTGAGCTTTTTGACAAACACGGCGGATTCCGGAAGTTGCATTCGTTCACTCTTGCCACTCTCGTTCAGCTCGAGACCCTGCGGTTTTGTCGGCGATTTCTTACGCACGATCACCGTCAAGCGAGGGAGAAGTTTTACGATCCTAAAGGCCGTCAATACGATCAGATGACGCAGGCTGCCCGCAGCGGACGTCAGAATATCATCGAAGGCTCGGAACGCTCTTCGACTTCCAAAGATACGGAAATGAAACTCACCGACGTCGCTCGTGCGAGCCTCAGTGAATTGCGTGGTGATTATGAGGTTTTCATTATCGATAGCGGCGAGCTGCCTTGGTCGGTTCACTCCGAGGAGGCTAGTATAGTGAACGCCATTTCGATCGATCCCGCGCCATTTCAGGATGATGTTGTTCATGAATCAGCTAAGTATGCGCTGCAGCAACGTCGGAAATATGCTCGTTGGCTGGATTCGCAAGATCCGGTGGTCGTAGCAAACGCCATGCTGATCATCATCAGCAGAGCTTTGAACATGCTGAAAAGCCAGATCGCCGCACAAGGTAAGGCTTTTGAAGAAACTGGAGGCTTTAGCGAGCGACTCACCACCCGCCGTCTAGAAGCCAGAGAGGAACAACGCAACTCGGAGCCGTCACCACCATGCCCGCAGTGCAAGCAAACCATGCGCCGTCGCAGATCCGCGAAAGGAGAGTTCTGGGGATGCACCGGCTATCCGGCATGCAAAGGCACGAAGCCTATGGAGTGACTTTATTGACGTCACTGTCTGTATTGTCACCAACGACAGTTAGGCCAATGCCGTCATTAAACCACCGACTTCGCCACCGAGTCTAACATGCCGTTAACGAAGCGATTGGAATCCGTCGTCCCGAAACGTTTTGCCAGTTCGATGGCTTCGTTGATGATGACTTTGTTTGGTGTATCGGTTTTGATCAGCTCATAGGCGCCTAGTCTAAGAACGGCGCGGTCCACGGGATCGATCCGCTCTGGCGAGTAGTTCTCGACAAGAGCGGAGAGTTTTTCATCGATCTCAGGTTTGCATGCGAGCACAGCATCGACCAAGGCATCGGTCTGGGTGATGAGGGAGGATATCTCGGCTTTGGATTGGCGAATTTTTGCGAGGTCGGCTTGGTCGGGGAAGCTTTCAGGGGTCTCAACCATGCGGATGCGATCGGAAATGCGTTGCAATCGACGGACGCTGGCGTTGAGAGCTTCGAGCTGAGGTTTCAGATTGGGAATATCCTCGCTGGATTTGAGAAAATGATTGCGATTGAAAGCGAGGTCGCGGTCGACGGCGAAGAATTTAGTTAGCACGGCATCGAGTTCGTCGGCGACATCTTGATCATCGCCTGCTTTGGGAGTTTTATCGAGTTCTCCGTAGGAAATACTCCATGAGGATTCGAGTGCGAGAAGTCGATTTAAAGTGGTTAGTAAAGACTCAGCTGCGGGTAGGGCGGTGATCTGGGCTTTGGCGACTTCGGCACGTTCGACGAATTCAATAAGACGGGTTTGGCGGCCGATGGCTAAATGTTGCACCGTGCGGAACGTCGCGACGGATAGATGTTTCCGATCGGTTTCCGTTAGAAACTGCCAGAATGGTTCTCGCAGTTCTGCGGGTGATGCGCCGCCTTCGATATCGGCGCAGTAGAGAAATTGAATGGCGGCTTCTCGGATTTGCCTACGGCTTGGCATATCTTTATTTAAACTTGTTCGGGGATAGTTTCGGGGTCGATTTCTCGATTTCCGAGAAGACATCGATCATGCCTGCGGCTGCCCTAGCTGCTTCTCGGCCTCGATTCATGCTCGCCGCGATGCAACGTGCATGGGCTTGTTTTTCGTCTTCGACGAGAAGGACTTCATGAATCACTGGGAGGCAATGTTGAACGGCAAGGTTTTGGAGAGCTTGGGTGACAGATGATGCCACGAGGTCTGCGTGATGGGTGTCGCCGCGAATGATTAGACCTAGTGCGATGATGCAATTCAAATCATTGCGTTGCATTGATTTGGCAACGGCTACAGGAATTTCGAAAGCGCCTGGAACGCGGATCAGGTCGATACGTGCCGCAGGGATGAGCTCGCCCAATTCTAAAATGGCGTTTTCCAGGAGGGCATCCGTGAACTGCTCGTTGTATTTTGAAGCTACGATACAAATCCTGACCTTGTGGCCGATGACTCGTGGTTTGGGTTGCAGCGCAGTGGACATGGGTTGGCTATGAATGGATGCGAAATAAATGTCAACTGGCAGGGATGATCAAATGTCAGTTGTTTTGATGGAATATTTTAGGAAGCCAAGCAACCTGGGCAATTTTGGGCGAAGTGATTGGGCTTGATTTCGGAGAGTTCGGGTGGCGAGTCGGTCACACAAATCGCTGGATTTCCTAGGAGATTGCGGGGTTGGAAGGCGCAGCCTTTGGGTGGATTGGCGAGGTTTGGAGGGAGTCCTGGGATGGTGATGAGGGGCTGGCCCTTGGGTTGAGCGGAGGGGATGGATTTCAATAATGACCGTGTGTAGGCGTGGAGGGGATCGCTGAAAAGGTCTTTGCGGAGGGCGCTTTCGACGATGCGACCCGCATACATCACGTTGATGTGGTCGCAGACTTCGGAAACGACGGCCAGATCGTGAGTGATGAAAATGATCGCAGTGCCGAGTTTTTCCTGTCTGTCTTTGATCAGATCTAACACTTGTTTTTGCACGGTGACATCGAGCGCAGTAGTTGGCTCATCACAAATCAGAAGCTCGGGTTTAGTAATGAGCGCCATTGCGATCATCACGCGTTGGCGCATGCCGCCGGAAAACTCGTGAGGATAGGAATGGATGCGTTTTTCTGGTTCAGGAATGCCCACCTCGGCGAGGGCATCGATCGCGCGGGTTAATCCAGCCTTTCCTTTGATGTTTTCGTGAAGCTCCAGAGGCTCGGTGATCTGATCGCTGATCCGCATATATGGATTCAGCGAGGTCATCGGGTCTTGGAAAATCATCGAGATACGTTTTCCACGAATCCCGCGAAGTTCTCTCTCCGTTGCGTCAAGTAGATTGATCCCATCGAACATCGCCGTGCCGCGAACGATGCGACCCGGAGGTGTCGGTATCAAACCGAGCAGGGAGTAGCAGGTGACCGATTTTCCAGAACCCGACTCGCCGACGATTCCAAGAGTCTCGCCGCGCTCAAGTTTGAACGAGACATCTTCGACCGCATGCACCACGCCATTACGTGTGTAAAAGCGAGTGGTGAGGTGGTTGACGTCGAGGAGCATGTGGGAGAAATTTTAAATTCTAAGTCTTAAATTTCAGATGAAGAACTGGACTAGGCTTTGTCTAGGATGGAGTTCCAGTGTTCGATGTTGTCTTTTTGATTTTCGAACAAGTCCGTGGTGTCGTCGTGGATGGTGACGGAAGTGATTTTATCGCCGACCCCGTTGAATTTGCATCCACGTTCGCCGGTGTTGTTTTTGCCGGTGATTTTTCCCACGACATCCAAACCGTTAGTGACTTGTCCGAAGACCGAGTGGCGGTTGTCGAGGAAAGGAGTTGGGGTGGTGGTGATGAAGAATTGGGAGCCGTTGGTTCCTGGGCCAGCGTTCGCCATGGAGAAAACTCCTGGAGCTGCGTGACGGAGATCGGGATGGAATTCATCTGCGAACTTGTAACCCGGGCCACCGCGACCGCTTTCGGTTGGATCGCCACCTTGGAGCATGAAACCATCGATCACACGATGGAACGCCACGCCATTGTAATAACCGCGCTTGGAGAGATTGAGAAAGTTCGCGCAAGTGATGGGGGCTTTCGATGCGTAAAAGGTTGCGTCGATGTCGCCTGCGGTGGTGTGGAGTGTGATTTTGATGTCGTTCATGATGTTTAGAAAAAGGAGTTTGACGCCGTGATGTTGGGGAAATCTTTCCGTTCATCCAAGCCATATTTCATGATTCGTGCCAAATGAAAGGGCCCGCGATTTCAAAATCGCGACCTCGTGAGCGAAATATCCTGAATCTTTAGGCCGTTGATTGCGATTGCATGATTTGTTGAGGCGTTTTGAGCAAACCGCTGCTTGGATACAATGATTGAGCCTCAGTTGATGGCTGAACAGAATTATCCAGATAAAAGCAAACAATCGGCTGAACGTTTCGAGTCAGACTTGTAGGTGAACAACAGGGCTTACTACGTGGCTTATAAAAGACCGAGTCTTTTTCAAAGTTAGATAAACTACGAATTACACGAATTGACACGAATTTTCAAGATGATGGATTCGTTAGCTATTTCTTATTCGTGCGAATTCGTGAAATTTGACTCCGTTTCTCTACGTCCAGGCAGTTTGGCTACGCACTCTATGATGCAGCTGACGCTGGCTAGGCGTTGTGGTTAATATCCCAATTTACGGCAGCTCTTATTTTGTTGCTTGGATAAATCCTTCCAATTTCCCAACCTCCACCTGTGAGCCAAACGCCATCAGATTGGGATAGCAGCAAAAGCATTGCGAAGAGCATGCTGCGCGATCGTGTGACGCGCCGGAAACTGCTGGGTTATTGGGTGTTGTTGGTTCTCGGTTGGATCGTTCTTGGAATGTGGGGAGTTGATGAATGGCTTGCGGATCATGCAATGCGTTTCATCGCTTGGTGGGGGGTGTGCTTAGTGCTCACTCTGCTGCTCATCTTGTTTGCGCTGTATGATGCGCTATCAGTGGTTCGGGAGGAGAGAGATAAAAGAGATCTATAAAAACTCTGCTCGAAGCGCCGTGTTGAGATCGTGTGCGAATTGAACGGGGTGAGTAGATCCGATGAAAACGGGTTTCTCTGAATCTGGCACATCATCTCTGCCATGCGAACCTTTTACGAGTTTTGCATCCAATGGAATCACTTCTAACAAACCGCGAATACCGAGTCTTTTCTTCAACAGGAACTTTGCGATTTTTAATTTCGGGCAACAGATGGCCGGATCGATGAAAAGCTCGCAAGGATCATAGCCGGGTTTGCGGTGGATATCGATGGTGCGGGTGAAGTCGGGTGCAACCGCATCGTCTTTCCAGAAATAGTAGGTGAACCATGCGTTGGGCTTTGCAATTGCAACAAGGTCGCCGGCACGATCGTGGTTGCGGTCGCGGATTTCATCAATGCCTGGAGTTTTCTCTAACAAATCACGGACTTCATTTTGGATGGCTGGGTCGTTGATGTAGATGTGTGCAACCTGGTGGTCGGCAACCGCGAACGCTTTGCAACCGCCGTAGTCGAGAGTTTCGCGACCGAGCTCATTTTTGATCGAGAGCCAACCTTTGTCGCGGAACAGGCGATTCAAGTGAATGGGTTGATCGACTGGTGAGATGCCATATTCAGATAGGAGCAGCACACGGATGTTGCGGGATTCGTAAAAAGAAATGAGATCGGTGACGACTCGGTCGATCGCGCGGACTTCGTTCGGGATGTTAGATGCCGATGGTCCGTCTTTTTGTAGGCAGTAATCGAGGTGAGGAAGATAAACGAGAGAGAGCGTGGGTTGATGTTTTTCCTCCACCCATTTCGCGGATGCTGCGATCCATTCCGACGAAGCGATCCCAGCCGCAGGGCCCCAAAAAGCAGGGAAGGGAAATGGGCCGAGATCGGCTTTGATTTCGTCCCGCATTCCCATGGGTTGGGTGTGGATATCGAAATGTTTCGATCCATCGGCGGGGTAAAGCGGGCGGGGGGTGATGGTGAAATCCGCGCTGGAATACATGTTGTACCACCAAAACAACTTCGCGCAGGTGAAGTTTGGGTGGGTGGCTTTGAGGTCGCGGCGGAGCGTGTCCCAGATTTTTTCGCCGTGGACGATGTGGTTGGATTGCTTCCAAAAACGCACTTCGGCGCTCTCGCGGTCATACCAACCATTGGCGACGATACCGTGTTTCTCCGGAGGTGTGCCGGTTATAATCGACGACTGTGCGGTCGTGGTCAGGGCGGGGAAAGCGGGCTTGTAGGTTTGCAGCCCGTGCTTTTCAGCAAACGCAGTCATCCCTGGCGCATTTGCTCCGAGCAAGGATTTGGAAAGACCAACGATGTTTAAGACTGCGACTCGCATGTTTAACGGGACTTTATGCGTCAAATTTCAAAGTCCAAGCGTGAAGTGTTTCTTGGCGGCGGATTGTATCCGCCAAGCCAATTTTATAAATTCTGAGTTTAAGTGCAGATAGATATTAATTTGGTATGGCGGATCACGAGTGTCCGGTTGTAACTACAAGAGTATCAATTGGTTAGGATCTGAGTCACTATAACTTCTGTGGTCAGTTTCTGCAAGTAGTTGATTTATAAGGGTTTTCTCGAACGGATGAACGCTTAAAATCTGCAAAGTTCTGTGGAGTTTGCCGGGTAGTTTCAGTTGCTTGTGCAGGATGGCGATCATCAGATACGTGCATACCGCGATCCAGATTTGCGTCTTCACTGCGTTCGGACTTGTGCCGTAGTAGTGCTTAATGCTCAGGTGTCCTTTGATCCACCGGAAGAACAATTCAATCCTCCAGCGTCGCTTGTAGAGCATGGCTACGGTGAGCGCTTGGATTTCGAGATTATTTGTTAGAAAGACAAATTCCTTACAGGTTTCCGCATCGTAGTATGTCACCTTTCGCAACAACATTGGAAAGTCATCTCGGGACTTTTGATTGGTTGGCTTTCCGACATGATCGCTGCGTAATCCAGCCAAGCGATCTATCGAGAGAGAGTGGTGGCGAGTGAACTTTAGATTGGCTTTAGCGCGAGTTACGAAAAACGCTCCTGCCCTTGCTATGAGAGCCAAGCGTTTGAAGTCCATGTAACCCCGATCCATCAGATAAAAAGCACCTGGTTCGAAGAAGAGGTGATCTAACCAGCCAACGTCGTGTTGGCGTGCTCCAGTAATGTTTATACAGGTTGGAATAGGTCCGCGTAAATCGATCTGCGTGTGCATTTTTATCCCTGCTTTTGTTTGGCGGAAGTCAGCCCAAGGAAAGAGGGTGAGTGAGAGATCAATGGTCGAGGAATCAAGCGCGTAAATCGTGTTATCAAGATCGAGACCTAAATCTTCATTAGCATAAAGAGGCCTAGCTTTTCGCATTAACGTCTTGGCTAGTTCTTCCCAAATCCGCCAATCCCGTTTTTCGTTAGCTTCGGCGAGAGTGGATTTGGCTACAGGTTCAGTGAAGCCGAGGTGATAGAGAGTTTCCGGACGAGCGTTGATGCAAGTAGCTATGTCGCGCAAACCTTCGCGAGAAGTCATCTGAGCAAAGACCATGCAGGTAAATTGCTGACGATAGCCAAAATGTCGGAATGAGCCACTCGGATCATATCGCTTTGCAATACGATCAAGTGTCTGTCGGTGCACTAAATCGATGATTTGAGAGAGAATAAAGCGGCCTGTGTTCATGGCCGAAAAACCTGAAAAATAGCATTTTGAAGTTCAAATGCGTCACATTATTTTCTGGCCGCTATCGCTTTAGCTACAATAGAATTTGCCAATCGAAATTTAATTTAACCGGACACCCGTGACCATTGATATGATTTTTTGCATCAGCAAAGAGCTCCGAGTGGTTAATGCGAAGGTGATGAAATTCACTCACATCTAGCGCATTATAGGATTTAAAATGATCGGTATAGACAATGCTATCCGGGGTGACCTTCTCCCTGATAATTGGCATTAGAGTTTCTCTTTTTGCATCAGCAATAATGGCTGTGTAAACCTTACCACCCCTTTTAAGTAAGCCAAATACAGCTACTTTCCCAGCAACTCCACGACCTCGTTTGCCTTTGCGCACGCCACCAAAATAACTCTCATCAGCCTCAACTTCTCCAGAGAGTTCGTAACTTGGAAGTTTGGAGGCGATGAGCTCTCGCAACCTCAGAAAAAATGTAGCGGCAGTGTGCTTGTTAACACCCACGATCTCAGCGGCCGCGCGTGCAGTCGCACCTACCACAAAGAGCTTAATTAGATCTCCTTGTTTGTAAGGTGATAATCGACTTTTTCTTTGATACATGGACTGGGCTAGTTTAGTGATTTTAGATCACTTAGCTAGTACAGCCCCTAGATTTTTATGCTCTCTCCACCCCAAATTAATTGCTCTTGGCTTTAACAGCCTGATCCACCAGTTCGAGAAAATCGTAACGATCCGCAACCAAGCTTTCAGCAGCAACTTCACGGGCGAGGGCGAGAATGAGGGCGTCGTCAATGATCGCTGGTTTTTCTTCACGAAGCCAGAGTCCGAACCCACAGATCAAGGAAGCGAACCGACTATCTGAAGATGCTTCTTTTTCATAATTACTAACCAGGTCGATTGCCGGGGCGGTCTCGCCATTCACTGACCAAACCAACTTACCAAGATCCGCGCTTTTCGATTCAACGAGGAGTGCGACCATGGTTTCCTGGCCAGCCGAAAGCTGTTGTGGCATGTCCTTGCGTTGGCGATCGTTTTGCTCGAGTTCAAAACCTAACAAACGACTCGATATAATTGAGCTTTCGTTACTCTGAAACTCAACGGTAAGTTTTGAGCTTTTATCTTTAGCTCCTCTGATTTTCACAAACACCAAACTTCCCGATGGGCTCCATGGGCATTTGACCACTTCCACGCCCAAAGTGTTGCCTTGAAAGAGAGCGACGGAGCCTTTCGCATCCAGCGGAAACGCATTGAGCATTTCCTCGATTCTAACATCCTGCCTGCTTGGAAGATTCCCGGCATCGCGAATGGATCGGGTGATTTGGGTTAAACTTTTATTTCCGGTAACCAGTGGAAGGCCGATTTTATTTTGACTTTGTCCACCGTTATCCACGGCAACATAATCCTCACCCAATCCATTATCTGTGCCGTTTCCCACATTCCCACCAGAATTTCCGGAGTTCGGTGGAGCGATTAAATTGATGGCAACCATCGTGGCAGCCACTACCGCAGCAGCGGATAGAGGCCATGTCCAGATACTGAACGATTTACGCTGAGGGTTGATACTGACAATTTTATCTGAACCAGAAGCTTCTCTTGCAGCGCGCATGATAGCGCTGCGATGTTTTGGCAAAAGCGTATCGGTTTCCGAACCCAACATTTTCAATAGATCCGATTGCGTGCGCTCGATTTCTTGCACCGCCAGTTTAAGCGCAGGATCGCCTGCGATTGCATGATCGAACTGCTTCGCTTCTTTCGGTGACAACTCACCCAAAACATAGGCGGTCAACCTTGGGTCATCCTGTTCAATCTTCATTTGCATCTCCTTTCTCCTGCATCCATCCACGCAAGCGCTTCAGTCCTGCATGAATCAGGAAACCGATGTTTCCCGATTTCAATCCTGTCACGCGATGGATCTCCTCGTAACTCAATCCTTGTTGAAATTTTAACAAAATGACCTCCCTCTGATTTTCTGAAAGCCTGCCGATGTAGCGCATGATATCCAGATGTTCATCTCCGCTCTCCGCATTTTCACTGGCAGAGCTGTCAGGGCTGGCGATTTTTTGCCAACCCGCATCATCGAGTGGTTCGATGCGCTTGTCTTTCCGTAAAACATCGAGGCAGCGATTTCGGCACACCGTGAATAACCAGCTTTTAAGGTGAAGCTTAACCTTTTCAGGATCCTGCTTACACAGACGAATAAAGGTATCCTGCACGACATCTCGCGCACGATCCAGATCGTATAAGTAGGTTCTTGCATAGCCGATAAGAGAGGATTCGTATTCTGTGACAGCTTCTTCGATGAATGACTCAAATTCTTGAGGGCTCAGTTTCATCGTTGGTCCAATATCACACTCATCAGCAACGTCCTCGATGGGCAAAATCTTTGAAGAATTTTTCACTTTTGCTGATTATTTAATAAAATAGCTCAAATGCTCCAATTCCAGGGCCAGATCGACGTTGTTGACCGTCACATCGGATGGCACTTCAAGCATGATGGGTGAAAAGTTCAGAATTCCTTGAATTCCCGAGGCCACAAGGCGGTTTGCAACTTCTTGGGCAAAACCGATGGGCACGCATAAAATGACCAATTTGACGTTATTTTTTGCAATAAACGCCTCCAATTTAGAAGCATGGTGCACAGGAATTTTAAGTTCCCGTGCCCGTGCTTCCTCGGGTTTTGCATCAAAGGCGGCAACCACTTCAAATCCTTCCTTTTGGAAACCCTGATATCTCAACAGGGCAGAGCCCAAATTACCCGCACCCACCAAGATAACTGGCTGAAGCTGCTCGCGGCCAAGGGCTTCACGGATCGTGGCGATCAAACCCGAAACTGGATAACCCAACCCACGGGTGCCGATTTGTCCGATGTATCCGAGATCACGACGCAACTGCGCGGGCTTCACTCCAGCCACTTTGGCGAGCGTGATCGAGCTGACCGTTTTCTGGCCGCTATCGCTGAGTTTCTGCAAACAACGATGATAGATCGAAAGCCGATAAATCGCCTTTTTCGGAATATCTACCTTTTCGTGTTTTTCCGGTTCACTACCCACAAATTGATAAGATCACAGGTTTTCTGGTTGTTGCAATAACGCAGCAACCCGATTCAACAACATTCCAGCACCACCACCATCCACCACACGGTGATCAAAGGTCAGCAACAACTCAGCTTCGGTCGCTGGTAAAAACGCCTCCACTTGTTCGCTCCATACCGGCTTTTTACGTCCGGCACCGATTCCAAGAATCAGGGTTTCATTAGGCAAAGGAATAGGTGTCCCGGTAGTAAGCCCGAACGTTCCGAAATTGGTGACGGTTGCGATACCACCACGAGAGTCAGCTTCAGTCAAACGGCGACGACGCGCACGATCCACCAAATCATCATACTCCTGCACCAGTTCAGAGAGCGTTTTCTGGTCCACTTTGCGCATCGCTGGGACAACCACACCATCTTCAACCTGCACGGCGACGCCAATATCAAAGGAACGTGGGTGAACGACTTTTTCACCGATCAAGTATCCTGCAGTCATCGGTTGTTCTTTGAGAGCGATGGCGAAGGCTCTCAAAAGATAAAGCGTCAAGCCGGGCTTGGGTGATTGTTGACGGCGGTGATCGAGCAAACGATCTAACAAAACCGGAAGTCCCACCGTTGCCAACGGACGAGTCCAACTGCGGCGCATCGCATCGGCAACCGCAAGACGCATCGGCGATGCTGGAGCGCTCGGCCAGGCTTCGAGATAATCCAAGAATCTTTCCAAATCCTCGACGGTGACTCGTCCACCCGCACCTGTTCCGGCAATAGCTGAAATATCCGCCTCGCGCAGACCCATGTCGTTCATGCGGGCACGCATTCTTGGAGAAATATAATGTGCGCCCATCACTCCAGTAGGCACGGGCAATCCTTTTACCGTAGGAATGATGCTCGGATCTTCTTCATAGGAATCTCCATCCAAGGCAAAGTGCAGGTTTTCCTCACCGCTTTTGGTTTCCTGTGGCTGGCTTTGATTTTTCGCTTCAAGGCTTTCGATTGTATCCACTCCAGTGCGAGCAACCTCTTCCTCGGTCACTTCTAACAGACCGAGCAGCGAACCCACCGAATAGGAAACACCCTCCACCGCCCGAATCTCCGAAACCACTCCATAGCAAAGCGTGGTAACTCCCATGGTCGCCTTGTTGGTTTCCACCTCGATGATTTCCTGGTCCGTCTTCACCACGTCGCCGACTTTGACATCGAGTCGGATAACCGTTGCCTCGGCGATGGACTCTCCGAGCTGTGGCATGAGTATGGGAACGATTGGCATGGCAGTTACTAAAAGGATAAGAGTTTACGAAGCGCTTCTGAAATTGACTCAGGAGTCGGACGATGCGCGGCCCAAAGTTTTGGATGGTAAGGCACTGGCGTGTCGCGTGAATTGAGACGTTGTGGTGGAGCATCTAACAAATGAAATCCTTCTTCGGTGACACGGGAAACCACTTCAGCAGTCACACCACCCCATGGAAACGCCTCGCCGACCGCGAGCAAGCGCCCTGTCCGTGCGACCGATGCCAGCACGGTATCGATATCTAACGGTTTCACTGAACGTAGATCGACCACTTCAATTTCCCAACCATCCTGTTGCAAACGATCCGCTGCGCGAACGGCTTCGTGAACCATCGCGCTATAAGTCACCACCGTGGCATGTTTACCGGGTCTGGCGATACGGGCTTGGCCGATCGGTAGATGTTCGCCCTTGATCGTCTTTGCTTTCAACCAGCGATAGAGAAACTTGTGTTCGCAGTAGATCACCGGATCGTTCATTTTCGCGGCATCGATCAACATGTAATATGCATCGGAAACGGTCGCCGGTGTGACCACAACCAAGCCGGGATACTGGGCATACAAACCCTCCATACTCTGACTGTGAAACGGACCGGAACCGGGAGTACCGCCGGACGGAAGACGAACTGTTAGAGGAATCGGCATTCCCGTGCGATAAAAATGCGTGGCAGCCTGGTTGACGATCTGGTTGAACGCGATCGACGAGAAATCCGCGAACTGCATTTCCACAATCGGCCGCATGCCTTCGATGGCGGCACCAACTGCGAGACCTATCATCGCGTCTTCGGAGATCGGACTATCAAAAACGCGGTTCGGGTAAGCCTCCGCCAAGCCTTTGGTCGCTTTGAAAGCACCGCCGAAATTCGCGATGTCCTGTCCGTAGAGAAACACACGATCATCCTCACGGAGGAGATCCTCCTGAGCTTCGCGGATTGCATCAATATAGGTTACGCTCACGATGAAATGTAGGGAAAGGTTGTGGAAAGGGCGGACCATTTTTCCAGATAAGGATCTGGTAACGCCTCCTGCTGCGCTTGTGCAACAGCTCTTTGAACTTCTTCAGAAAACTCTTCTCGCCAAGCATCGATCTTAGCTTGGCTTGCGTATCCACCTTCGACGAGTTGCTCAATCGCGACCTCGATGCAATCGCGACCATAATAGCCAGCGCGTGCAGAATCTGGAACATAAGAACCATCATCGTGTTCGCCGTGGCCGGAGAGTCGTAGTAAATTAGCGAC
The DNA here is from genome assembly GCA_021298895.1 of Luteolibacter sp. Taxonomy (GTDB): domain Bacteria; phylum Verrucomicrobiota; class Verrucomicrobiia; order Verrucomicrobiales; family Akkermansiaceae; genus Luteolibacter. The sequence goes on along the minus strand of JAJTHK010000153.1, from coordinate 3,392 downwards.
CACCATTTGCGGGCCTTTTCCGAGACGTGCTTGTTTGACCGCCTCACCGATCACGGAAGCGCAAGCCATGAGATCTGTGCCATCGACGGAGTATCCGCCAACGCCGTATCCCCTCGCCCGCTCGACCAAATCGCCGCAGGCAAACTGACGGTTGTTAGGAGTCGAGTAAGCAAATTGATTGTTCGCAATCACCACCACCATCGGAAGTTTTTCCACGGCTGCCATGTTCAGCCCCTCGTGAAACGCACCGGTCGATGTCGCACCGTCGCCGACACAGGTTGCGCCGACGCAACCCTCCAAGACTCCTTTGAGCCGCTTTGCGAAAAGCATGCCCGCAATCAGCGGCACCTGCGCACCGAGATGAGAGATCATCGCCGGCATGCCTTTGTCAGGCCGTCCGCGGTGAATGTTTCCGTCCCGCCCTTTCATCGGTCCCTCGACCGATCCGAGATAGGTCCGAGTGCAATCAATCAAAGGCTCACCAAAAGCCGTCCGACCCGCCTGATCTCGGATCAACGGGGCAAAACAATCTTTCCCCTGAATTAACGCCGCCCCCAAGCATCCACTGACCGCTTCCTGACCTTTTCCAAGATAAACCCCGCCGACGATTTTTCCGGCCTTGTAAAGGCTAGAAAGCTTGTTTTCCAAGATCCTAGCTTTCAGCATTGCCTGAAAAGACCTGCGCAAAAATTCTCCATTGAGAGAAATCACTGCTTCAAAAGGTTTTGGTTCCGCATCAGGCACACGAGAGACTAAACCGACTCTTCCGAATCGTGCAACCGCTTTCGTTTTGGGATGTTTTTATCGTATTTAGCCCATACCAAGCGCCAGCTCAGTTCGGGGCCAGCTGATTATGGAACTGGACGAGTTCGTCGGTATAGATTTTAGCCCCCTCCTCGTTGAGGTGGGCCTTGTCAAAAAAGTAATCTGGATCGGTATATTCCGGCTTATTTTCATCATAGATGAAGACCGTACCGTATCCGTTTAGCAGTTGCTCAAGTCTTGGAATGAAGCCCGTGGTGACTTTTCTAAAATTGGGCGGAACCGCGATGATGAGGCGGATATCGTTTTTTCTACAGAGATCGGTGAAGGAATTGAACGCCTGCAGCTTGTAGGCCAGTTCATCTACGGGTGAATAGGTGTTAATGTTCGAATTGTATTCCCTGTCGAATGTCGCCTTCTGACGAAAAATCGGCATCGAACCACACGGCAGAATGTTATAGTTTTGGCTAGGCTGGCGCTTCCGCAGTTTGAAATTCGATTGGTTCAACTGACTCAGCACCACGAACTCACTGATAATCGGTTTCATTTTCCCGCGCCTCACCATTTCATCTCTGACATCTTTGTAGCGGACAAGCGGATACAACCTATCGAAGCGAAACTCGAGAGTATTACTGACCATGAGCTCGTCGCTGTCATCCACCACAAGGATCACGGTTTTCGGTTTCTGGTTACCCTTGGTCTCCAGGGTCTGGCGCAGCAGGTATTCGTGAAACGTAATGTCCGATCCCGGATACGAGAGATTATATGCCGAAGGTCCTCCAGAATCTGCGAACCGCTGAGCGATCACGCACTGCGCCCCACGTGAAGATCCAAAGACCAACACATCAGCCCTGATCTTTCCTTCGAGAACTCGTTCCAGTCGACGATCGACCTCGCGTGTAGGCGATGTGTTTCGGACGATTATGAAAAGCTTATCAAACAGCAGGAAGAATGCTGTGAACATCGCTAATCTGGTTAAGAACCTCTTCATAAATTAAAATTGGAAATAAATAAAGTGCTGCTCCACGCCGGAAAGCACCAAGATGCAGGCAATCAGAATAGCGTAGAATAACCATCTGAGAGGCGCGTACCACTTGAGCCCGAATGCCTCCAACGCGTATTGGCTTTCGCGGCCACGCCATTCGACGATCGTGCTGAATACGATGAAGAAAATGGTTAGGTATGCTGACTCTTGCAGGCGAGGGGCTGAGAACAGACTGAGATTGAAGATACCTTTGATGATATTGACCGCATGAGTCATGTCGTTAGCTCGGAAGAAGATCCAGCCGAAGACGACCATCAGAAATGTCGAAATCATCGCGAACACTTCACGGAGAGATGGCAAGGTCTTTCCTTTAGCAACAATTTCCAGGTGGTTTCGATTCCGATTCAAGAGCATCAGCGGGATGAAGTAGAACGCGTTGAGCGCACCCCAAACGAGGAACGTCCAGTTGGCACCGTGCCAAAAACCACTGACGAGAAAGATGATAAAAGTATTTCTGATCTTCATGGCGATGCCGCCCTTGCTACCACCCAGCGGAATGTAGAGGTAGTCGCGGAACCAAGTGGTGAGTGAGATATGCCATCTCCTCCAGAATTCAGCGATATCACGCGAAAAATACGGAAAGGCAAAATTTTTCAACAACTCGATACCGAACAACCGTGAGGTGCCGAGTGCGATATCGGAATACCCAGAGAAATCACAATAGATTTGGAACGTGAAAAAGATAGCACCCAAGAACAGGGCACTGCCAGGGTAACTCGTGCCAGCAGCCGAACCGTTGAAATAAAGATTCGCCCATTCCGCACAACCATCCGCCACGACGACCTTTTTGAATAAACCCCAAAGGATCTGTCGCAGTCCATCTACAGACTTCGCGTAATCGAAGTTCCGCTCGCGTTTCAATTGCGGCAGAAGGTGAGTGGCACGCTCGATGGGGCCCGCCACTAACAGAGGGAAATAAGCAACGAATAACCCGAAATTTACGACGTTACGCTCACTGCGTATTCTACCGTAATAAATATCAACCACATAGGAAATCACATGGAAGGTGTAGAAGGAAATACCTACGGGTAGAATGACGTTAAGCGTCCATGAATTCGGATCCACATTCAAACCCTGGCGACTCAGCAGCTCTGCGAACGATGCGATGAAGAAATTGTAGTATTTAAACAACCCGAGAAATCCGACGTTAAGAATAATACTCAACCAAAACCAGAAACGTCGACTCGGGCGGGTCGTGGATTTTTCGATCAGCAATCCAGTGCTGTAACCCACAAGAATAGAGAATGAGAGCAGGAATAAAAACTTCCAATTCCAGCATCCATAGAAGTAGAGACTAGCTACCAGCAGAAGAAAATTTTGATAGGCGATGCTCTTTTTTGCGACAAACCAATAAAGAAAAAAGATCAGCGGTAGGAAGAGCGCGAATTCCAGTGAGTTGAAAATCATGATTGGGATAGCTGTCGATTGCTAATTACCATTAAGAAGTGTCCCGGTTCAGCGTGAATGTCTCAATTGATTCTCTGAATTAAGCTACAGCAGGTGTTAATGGGTTATGGTTTGTTTGTGTGTTTAGGGAGATGTTCTGGCGTGCCAGCTTACGGCCTGCGCGGGCATCTTCGAGCTT
>JAJTHK010000186.1 GCA_021298895.1 Luteolibacter sp. | reverse complement strand
CAAACACGAGACAAAAAGCTCGAAGATGCCCGCGCAGGCCGTAAGCTGGCACGCCAGAACATCTCCCTAAACACACAAACAAACCATAACCCATTAACACCTGCTGTAGCTTAATTCAGAGAATCAATTGAGACATTCACGCTGAACCGGGACAGTATGGATAGTTCATTCATGAGAACTATCCGCCAAACCGACTTGCTTACTATACTTATCCCATTTGGTGCAGGAGGAATTCTTGGGGTGTTTCACTACATCTTTGTTAGAAACAGACGCTCTATCATTCAGACCATATAGGAATCCTTAGAGTCGGAAGTGGATTCAAAGTAGCTAGCGATCCACGGTCAACCGAGCCGGTTGACCCTACCTTTTTTGTTAGGGAGCGGCGGGACGCCGCTTGGACGTCCTGCCGCGAGACGCGGCAGCTACTAGATCAACTCCGCGGCAATCGGATCGACCAAGGGTCTTCCGAGTTGGGTGAGGGCGAGGTGGGTTTCTGTTAGGTTGAGGAGCTTCTCGATGGCGAGGGTTTGGGCTTTTTCCAGAGATGCGTTGCCTAACAGTTCGAGAGGAATGCCTTGGGTGGTGCGGAGGCCTAGGGCGATGAGTTCGATGCGGCGTTGGGCGGGGGTGAGGATTTCCGTTTCGTGGATGGCGTTTCCAAGGCTGGAAACTTGGCGAATGTAGGCGGCGGTGTCGGGGATGTTTTTGTCGCGGGTGCCATTCAATGTGGAGACCGCAGAAGGACCGAGCCCGAGGTAGTCGTTGCCCTGCCAGTAACCTTGGTTGTGGCGTGAGTGGTGGTTGGGTTGGGCGTAGTTTGAGGTTTCGTAGTGATCGAAACCTGCGTCTGTTAGAATTTGTTCGGCGAGGTGATAGTGATCGGCATCGTGATCTTCGTTTTCCTGATAAGTTCCGTTTTGGAGTGAATCGAAAAACGCCGTGTCTTCCTCGTAGGTGAGATTGTAAGCGGAGATATGATTGGGTTTCAGGGAAACGGCATGTTGCAGGGTGCTTTCCCAATCGGCGAGCGACTGACCAGGAATGGAGAACATGAGATCGATGTTCACCGAGTCGATTTCCGCTTCGCGCAGAGTGTGGACGGATTCGGTGGCTTGTTGGGGAGAGTGCTCGCGGCCGAGGGTTTCGAGGACGTGGGGAGTGAACGATTGGATACCGAGAGAAACGCGGGTGACGCCGAGCGATTTGAACAAGCGGGCTTTTTTCAGATCAAAGGTCGCGGGATTCGCCTCGAGGGTGATTTCCTGGATTTGAGAGAAGTCGAAATTTTTTCTCAGTGAATCGAAGAGATCGCTCAGGTGCTTGGTTGAAAGCATCGATGGCGTGCCGCCGCCGAGGTAAAGGGTTTTGATGGGTTGAAGAGAACGGGAAGTTTTACTCCATGCTGCCTCTTGACCGATGGCTTGGACGAAATCGCCGATGGGCGTGTTGCCCGGGGTGTGCTTATAAAAAGAACAATACGGGCAGATCCGGTGGCAGAAGGGGATGTGGACGTATAGGAGCATGAAATTTTAAACTCTAAACTTTAAACTCCAAGGAAGAGTGCGGTGCGCGACCTAATTTCCAATCTCTAATTTCTCATATCCCTTAACTCTGCGAGCGGACGCGGGCGATGTATTTTGCGGCGGCGTCTAGGATGGAGTTGGAGAGTTTGGCTTCGGGTTTGGCGAAGGGGGGGACGAACCATGGGAAGGAGCCGAGGAGATCGGTGATGACGGCGATTTCACCATCGCAGGTCGATTCTCCGCAACCGATGCCAATGGTGGGGACGGAAATGGATTGGGTGATGCTTTTTGCGGCAGCCGGTGTGACGGATTCGAGGATGATGGCGAAGACGCCCGCATCGATGAGGGCGTGGGCGCCATCGAGGATGGCTTGGGTTTGTTCGGGGGTTTTGCCTTTTTTGTGGTAGCCGCCTTCTTCGAGAACCCGTTGGGGCAACATCCCGAGGTGACCACAAACGGGAATGCCGGCTTGGGTGATGGCGCGGACTTTTTCCGCTTGGCGGACGCCGCCTTCGAGTTTCACGGCATCGGCCCCTGCGGCGACGAGGGCTTTGGCGGTCTCGAGGGCTTGTTCGGGGGTGTCGTAGGTATGAATCGGCAAATCTCCGATGATGAGAGCGGCGGGTTTGGCACGGGCAACGGCTTCGATATGGTGAAGCATATGCGCCAGAGTGACATGGGTGGTGTCAGGAAAACCGAGAACGACCATGCCCAAAGAATCGCCGACGAGGAGGATGTCCGTGCCGGCTTGGTCGAGCAGGCGTGCCATGGGAAAGTCATAGCAGGTCAGCGCGGCAATGGAGCCGGGGCCTTTTCTGACCGATAAAGCGGCGACTTTTTGGTTGGGAGTCACAAATCGAAGGAGTTATTGGGAATGAAAAAGCCTCCGAGGAGCTGTGCTCTGAGCGGAGGCTTATATCCATGAAAATGGCGACCCGTAAGGGAGTCGAACCCTTCTTGCCAGGATGAAAACCTGGAGTCCTAACCGATAGACGAACGGGTCGTTGGTCGCGGTGCGGGCGGAAAGAAAGCGGAGGCGCTGGTGTGATGCAAGGTTTTTTTGGGATAAGATGAAACTTTTTTGAGGAAGGCTAGTGGGATGGGGGAATGGGGTGAGGAAATGATTTTAAAAATGAAGTTGCGGCATCAAATTTCGTAAGGTAAGATTTTCATACTTTGACAACAATTCTTTCACAAAAAGGTCAGATTGTTCTGCCTAGCGCAGTTCGGGAGCAAATGCATCTCGAGCCGGGGCAGGATTTTGAGGTCTTCATCGATGATGAGGATACCATCACTCTGCGCCGTATCAACCGCCCCCCCAATCACGGCTTGGTGGATCATCTTCTGGCGTGTCCTTATCCGCTGGAGATTCCACCAAGAGCTAAAGACTTCACCAGATCCGTTTCCCTGTGAGCTACCTTGTGGATACAAATGTCTTCTGCGAACTAGCGAAGACTAAACCAAATGAGCAAGTCATAAAGTGGTTACGTAATCACGAGTCGGAACTTTATCTGAGTACCATTAGCATTGGCGAAATACGCCGTGGCATCGAAGTGCTGCCGGCAGGAAAGCGTAAGAAAGCTTTACAAGCTTGGTTTAGTGCTCTTTGCAAACGTATGGAAGGTCGTATCCTGAGCTTTAACACCAGCACAGCTCATGTTTGGGGGCAATTGATGGCAGCTTGGGACAAGAAAGGCACAACTGTTCCTTCGCTCGACAGTCAACTCGCTGCCACTGCCCATCGCCACAAGCTTACGATGGTGACCCGAAATGTTGCAGATTTCAAAAATACGGGGGTCAAGGTGATCAATCCATTCGCATCCTAGAGCTTTTTTAGGGGAATGTTTCCAAATGCCTGTGGTTGAAATAGTTTCATGAAAACCAACCACGTAAAGGCTTGATATGTCATGAGGGCTGTGCATTGTCGCCCCCCCGCAATGGCAGGTTTAACATTTCAAGCACTTCCCGGTTTCCGTGATTTCACTCCGCGTGAATGCGCGGTGCGTAATTACTTGTTCGAGACGTGGCGTCAGGTCGCCCGTCGCTGCGGATATGTGGAGTATGAAACGCCTATTTTAGAAGACACCGGATTGTATCTCAAGAAATCCGGAGGTGAGCTTTCCTCGCAGTTGTTTCGTTTTGAGGATCAGGGTGGTCGGGATGTGACGCTTCGTCCAGAGGTGACGGCATCGCTGGCACGCATCGCGGCGGCCGAGCAGCGCCAGTATCCAAAGCCGCTCAAATGGTTCGAGATCGGTCAGTGCTTTCGTTACGAGAAACCGCAAAAGGGCAGGGGCCGTGAGTTTCATCAGTTTAACGTCGATATCCTCGGTGAAGCTGGTCCTGGAGCGGATGCGGAATTGATCGCTCTGGCGGTTGAGACCATGTTGTCGTTTGGTTTTGTGGAGGGGGATTTTGTGGTTCGGATTTCGGATCGGAATGCCTGGGTGAAATTCGCTCAAGTCCGCGGTGTGAGCGATGAAGCGATGCCGGATTTCCTCAATTTGGTTGATAAACTGGAGCGCGAAAAACCTGAGGTGCTCACCGAGAAACTCGCGAAATTCGGTGCGATCTTGGAAGAGGTGAAAAACTTCGTGGCAAATCCCCAAGATGCCGAGGGATCGTTTCAAGAAATTCTAACCGATTTGAAAGCACGTGGATTCGGTGCGTTTGTTGAATTAGATTTATCCATCGTGCGTGGCTTGGCTTACTACACGGGTGTGGTGTTTGAAATTTTCGACTCCAAGAAATCCATGCGCGCGGTCGCTGGTGGCGGTCGATATGATACCTTGGTGAAAACCATTTCCGATGGTGCCGTGGATATGCCGGCGACCGGATTTGCGATGGGGGATTATGTAATCCGCAACCTCATCGAAGAAACCACACATGCCGCGATGCAGATGGAAGTTTGGCTGAAGCGCAATGCAGCGGGTTGCGAAGTTTATATGGTCATTCCTGACGAAACCGTGCGTGGCGAAGCCCTTTCATTGGTTTCGGCGTTGCGTCGTGCTGGAATCTCTGTGGATCTGCCGCTTACTGCTGCGAAAGTTGGTAAACAATTTCAAGCAGCTGAAAAATGCGGTGCGCGTTTCGCGGTGATCATCGAT
>JAJTHK010000172.1 GCA_021298895.1 Luteolibacter sp. | reverse complement strand
CTCGCAGCGGCACTTGATTCCTTCACTGAAGCCATCTGCACAAACCTCCTACATCACGCTCAATATATGACAGCCTAAATGCAGAATGCTCTAATGGATTTACAAGTCGGCAAAATGCTAGGCCATAAAGAAGCTCTCAAGAAAATATCCGAGACAGCTAAGACCGATGAAGCGGCAGCAAAAGATGCTTTCAGTAAACTCGACGGCATCAAAATGGAAATGAAGCCGGATGTCAGTATTAGCCTGAAGTAATTTCTCACCAATTATTCTAAACAAAAAAGCGCATCGGAATATCCGATGCGCTTTTTTCATGAAGTGTAATCTCAATGCTCGCGGCAGAACTGCTCGAAGCGGGTAAGGCCTTCGTTCAAGACATCGAGCGTGGTGCAGTAGCTGATGCGGATCGCATCGTCATAACCAAATGCGATACCTGGAACAGCCGCCACTTTGTAACGGGAGAGAAGTTTATCGCAAAGGTTCATCGATTTAAGACCCGTCTGACCTGTATAAACGAAGAAGTAAAACGCACCTTTTGGCTCTACCACACGAATGTTAGGAATCGCTTTCAAACGTGAAAAAACGAACTGGCGTTTCACATCATATTCACCGCGAAGGTCTTCGATAAAGGTTTGATCACCTTGAAGAGCAGCAAGCGCGCCGTATTGGGCAAAGGTCGTCGCATTCGAAACGCTGTGGTTCTGAACTTTATCAATCGCATCCGCAACCGGCTTAGCAGCAGCGGTGTAACCCAAACGCCATCCGGTCATCGAATACGCTTTGGAAAATCCGTTTACGGTGATGGTGAGGTTGTAGAGATCCTCGCTGAGTGACGCAATCGAAACGTGTTCGCTATCGCCGTAGACCAATTTCTCATAGATCTCATCGGAAAGAATCATGATGTCCTCTGCAACAGCGATTTCACCAAGAGCAAGTAGCTCGTCTTTCGTGTAGATCGCACCTGTTGGATTGCCCGGAGAATTAATGATGACCATCTTAGTCGCAGGTGTCATCGCATCTTCAAACTGCTCAGGAGTCATTTTCCAACCAGTGGATTCTTTGGTCTCAACGAGCACTGGAATACCACCCGCAATACGGACCATCTCAGGATAAGACACCCAGTAAGGAGTCGGGATGATCACTTCATCGCCTTCTTGGATCACGGCGAGAATCGCATTGAAACATGCCATTTTCGCGCCGGAGGTCACACAAATCTGATTCGCTGGGTAATCAATGTTGTTGTCCTTTTTGAATTTCTCGGAAAGTGCCTGACGGAGCTCGGGAATACCACCGGACGGAGTGTATTTGGTGCGACCTTCCATAAGCGCTTTAACAGCCGCTTCTTTGATGTGGAGCGGGGTGTCAACTTCTGGCTCGCCGCCAGCGAGCGCGTAAACTTCCTCGCCTTTGGCGATGAGTGCTTTGGTATCCGCAGTAACTTTAAGAGTGAGTGATGGGGAAACCTTATCGATTCGTGATGAAATGCTGTGCATGATGGGCGCTAATATTGATTTTCAGGACTTTTGCGCACGACCTCAGCGGTGCACAACAGTTCATGAGGCACCACCGAAACGGGCGGGGCTTGTTGTGGCTTCTACCCTTCCCCATGGCAAGAGAAATGCTTTCCATTCCGCCTATTCCATGTCCTCAAAATAAATCAAATCCGCTAATTTACAGGGAAATAGTAACTTTTATCTCTGTGAATTTTCATTTATTTGCATTTCAGTGAGAAATGATTATCTGAAAAAATCAAGTATTGCATAGAATGTGCAACTCAATCCCAACGCCGCTTGACATCATACAAATGCATCATGTCCTATGGCATGAAATCAATGCAGCATAGCTCACAAAAACTCGTGATTATAGGTGGTGGCGTCATCGGCCTCAGCACTGCCTACTACGCGTTGAAGCAGGGGTTTCAGGTTACTGTGCTGGATAGCAACGGTCCCGACGCGGGGAATTGCTCATCAGCCAATGCAGGAATGATCGTTCCCAGCCATTTCATTCCGCTCGCTGCTCCCGGAGTTATTAGCAAAGGCCTGCGCTGGCTGCTCGACAAAGAAAGTCCGTTTTATGTCCGTCCGCGTATTTCACTCGAACTTGCACTTTGGGGTTGGTTGTTCTGCCAACATGCCAATCAAGACCATGTCGATGCCGTGAGACATCTGCTCTGCGAACTCAATTTAGAAAGCCGTCGGCTATTTCAAGAACTCTCTCAAGATGAAGATTTCGGACTACAATCCTGCGGCCTTCTGATGCTTTGCCAAAGCCAAAAAACCCTAGACGAAGAAGCTGAGGTTGCGCAACAAGCGCGCGAACTTGGCTTGAGCGCTAACCTGTTAGAATCTAAAGCCGCAGCTCTGCTCGATCCAAACATCAACATGAACATCGCTGGTGCCGTGCATTTCGCCGAGGACTGCCATCTCGATCCCGCACGCTTTGTCACTTCGCTCAAAAGAAGAATCGGGCAGATGGGCGGACAATTGCTTCATAACGTTGCGATAGATGAAATCACCTTCCGCAACGGAAAGATTAGCTCAGTATCCGGATCCAACGAAACTTTCGAGGCTCAACAGTTTGTTATCGCCGGCGGAGCATGGAGCCCTGGCCTTCTTCGCAGGATCGGACTGCGACTACCCATGCAATCAGGCAAGGGCTATTCACTCACCCTTCATAATCCAACCCAGCTACCGCAACTCTGCTCGATTCTGGCTGAGGCAAAAGTCGCAGTGACACCGATGGGTAAATCGCTGCGTTTCGCTGGCACGATGGAAATCGGCGGACTCGGCACCGATATCAATCCCGCACGCGTGCGTGGCATCATCAAGGCAGCCACTCGCTATTTCCCTGATTTCAAGATCAGTGATTTCGATGGGATCGAACCATGGGTCGGTTTACGCCCCGTGTCCCCAGATGGCATGCCTTATTTGGGGAAAGTTCCGCGCTTGGACAACCTCGTGATCGCAACAGGCCATGCGATGATGGGACTCAGCCTTGCGCCGATAACGGGCAAGCTCGTCATAGAAATTCTAACAAAACGACCCACTTCCATCAGGATCGAAGCTCTCGCACCGGATCGATTTTCCTAAGAGGCAGCCTAAAAAACCAAAAAATTAAGAAATTCAACCACAGATGAACACGGATGAACGCAGATTTAAAAAGTCATTAAATACCAAGGAATAAAATATTTGTGGCCTCTATCTGTATTCTCTCCATCTGCGTACATCCGCGTTCATTTGACGAAGAGATTTAATTTTCGTGTTCGTCCATGTCCGCTCCGCTCCCATTGCGTTAAAATACTCTTCCCATTCTACTTACCAAATTATCCAGACAGTCTCTAATTGAATTTCCTCAGCTACTTATCATGAAACTCATCGAGTCCCACACCATCGGCGAACCCACCCGCATCATTATTTCTGGTGGCCCGGATCTCGGCACGGGGCCGCTCTCCGAACGCGCGCGGCTGTTGCGCGAGCAACACGATCGCATCCGTCGCGCCATCTGTCTCGAACCACGAGGACACGACGCTGTCGTCGGCGGTCTGCTTTGCGAGCCGCACGAGCCGGGCTGCGACTTCGGTATCATCTTTTTCAACAACGCCACCACCTTGGGCATGTGCATTCACGGCACCATCGGACTTATGGTCACTCTCGCACACCTCGGCCGTGTTCGTCCGGGCGATAAATGCCGCATCGACACTCCAGTTGGCGTGGTCGATGCGAGTCTACATATCGATGGCAAAGTTTCCGTCACCAATGTCCCCTGCTATCGTTTGAAAGCGGGAGTCACTGTCGAATTACCTGGCTGGGGAAAAATCCGCGGCGATGTCGCATGGGGCGGAAACTGGTTTTTCCTCATTGATGGACAAGGTCCTGAAATTTCTGAAAATAACATCCCCGCCCTGTGCGATTTTTCCTCAAAGGTCTGCGAGGCACTCAAACAAGCCGGAGTCACGGGCGATGATGGATCGGAGGTCGATCATGTTGAACTTTTCGCAAAACCCACCACTCCCACACACTCGGACAGTCGCAACTTCGTCTTGTGCTCGGGTGGGGCATACGATCGCTCGCCATGCGGCACAGGTTTCAGTGCGAAACTCGCGTGTCTGGCAGCCGATGACAAACTCGCTCCTGGCGCGGTTTGGCGGCAGGCGAGCATTCTCGATCAGGTTTTTGAGGGGACTTACGAAATCCTTAAGGACGGCAAAATTCTGCCTCACATCACCGGCCAAGCATGGGTAAATGGTGAAACAAACCTGATCTTCCATGCAGACGATCCGTTTCAGTTCGGACTGCAAGGACTCTAAAAAGCGAAAGCCGCTAAGTCTTTGATACTTAACGGCTTTCATTGGTTGCGGGAGCAGGATTTGAACCTACGATCTTCAGGTTATGAGCCTGACGAGATACCTGACTTCTCCATCCCGCGTTTGGATGGTTCCGCATTGCGGTGGACGGAAGAAGTAACCGCCGTTCATCATCCCACGCAAGGTAAAATTTTGCTTATGCGTGATTTTTTGCTTCTATATCGCCGCAGATGGACGTGACCGCAGATAAATATCAAAATCTCATAGAAGCCGAATGGCGGAAAATAGCACAAGATCACTTCGAGATTGCGACCACTTTCACCGCCGGCCCGCGGCTGCGGCGTGACCATGGAGAAAAACACCCGGTCGAGGATTTCCTGTTTAATTATTACCCCTACCCCATCGCTCTGCTTGAACAATGGCATCCTGGCTTGGGTATCATTCTAGAATTTTCTGATCTGGAACTTTTACCCGCTCATCTGAAAGGCCGCCGATATCGTATCGATGCGAATAGCTGTTATGTCGATCCCTCCACAATCGACGAAAAAGAACGGCTGCGGTTTCAATGGATCGTCGAACTCCTAGAAGCGACCGAACGCCACGTTCCAAATTACGCCTGTCATGGCTTGCATGAATGGGCGATGGTTTATCGAGCTGAAGAAATCCGACATGCCACCATCGCTCCGCTACGTTTGCCTCAAGCAGAAATCGATGAATTGGTAAGTTCCCGCCCCATCACTTGTACGCACTTCGATGCGTTTCGTTTTTTTGCCAACCAAGCCAAGCCACTGAATCGTCATCCACTCAGCCTCGATAGCCGACATGAAAACGAGCAACCTGGTTGCGTGCATGCCAACATGGATCTTTATAAATGGGCTGCGAAATCCATGCCATGGATAGGATCTAAAATTTTGTTAGAAACTTTTCAACTCGCCACCCAACTCCGAGATCTAGATATGCGCGCCAGCCCCTACGATCTGTCCGCTTGGAATGTTGTCCCTATTAAAATCGAAACCCCAGATGGTCGGAAAGCCTACGAAACTGAGCAACGCCGTCTCGCAGCGCTTGGCAGTGACCTGAGGAAAAAGCTGATTCAGGCGATTCATCGTGTCATTTCAGCAAGATAACACTCAATAAACAAAACGATTGTTTTTTCAATAGGTGCGGAAATAGACTACACACCCCGACGCGAACCATCCATCCCTTCATCATGTCAAAACCCACTAAAGCTAAGTCAAAGGCCAACACCCCAAGCTACGCAGTCGCCAAACAACGCTATGCTGATCTTGGTGTGGATACGGATGCGGTCATGAAGAAACTCGCGAGTATTCGAATTTCACTTCACTGCTGGCAGGGCGATGATGTCGGTGGATTTGAAAGCACTAGCGATGGACTTAGCGGCGGAATTGCAGTGACTGGAAACTATCCAGGAAAAGCGCGCACTCCTGATGAACTCCGCGCAGATCTCGACAAAGCACTCTCACTCATCCCCGGCAAGCACCGCCTAAACCTCCACGCGTTCTACGGTGAGTTCGGCGGCAAAAAAGTGGATCGTGACGAGATTGAGCCAAAACATTTCAAAAACTGGATCGACTGGGCGAAATCTAACAAAATGGGAATGGATTTTAACCCAACCTGCTTTGCCCATCCAAAATCCGCTGACGGTTTCACCCTCTCACACTCTAACAAAGGCATCCGCGATTTCTGGATCGAGCATTGCCAACGCTCACGCGACATTTCCGCTGCGATGGGTAAGGCACTTGGCTCACCTTGTATCATGAATGTCTGGATTCCTGATGGTTATAAAGATTCTCCCGTGGATCGCGTTGGCCCACGTCAGCGCCTTGAAAAATCTCTGGATAAAATTTTCTCTGAAAAGAAAAACCCAAAACACATGCTGGATGCGGTCGAATGCAAATTATTCGGCATCGGCAGTGAAAGCTATGTGGTCGGCTCCCATGAATTCTACATGGGCTATGCGGTGAAAAACCAAAAACTGCTCTGCCTTGATGCCGGCCACTTCCACCCCACGGAAACGATTGCTGACAAACTGGGATCCGCTCTGATGTTCGTTCCAGAAATTCTCCTTCACGTCAGCCGCGGCGTGCGTTGGGACAGCGATCATGTGGTGACACTTGATGATTCACTTCAAGGCATCGCCTCTGCTCTCGTTCGCGACAATCTTCTTTCCCGCACTCACATCGGTTTGGATTTCTTCGACGCCAGCATCAACCGCATCGCAGCCTGGACCATAGGCACACGGAACACGTTGAAATCCTTGCTTATCGCGTTGTTAGAACCAGCCGCACTGCGCGAAGCCGAGAAATCCGGTGATCTCACCACCCGCCTCGCACTCATGGAAGAACTCAAATCCATGCCATGGGGCGATGTTTGGGATCAATATTGCGAAACGCAAAACGTTCCTCTCGGAATGAACTGGGTAAAAGAAACCCAGAAATACGAAGCCACGGTTCTTTCCAAGCGTAAGTGATTTTTTAATCCCTTGAGTGGTTCTTAGTTCTTAGTTCTTAGTTCTTAGTTCTTAGTTCTTAGTTCTTAGTTCTTAGTTCTTAGTTCTTAGTTCTTGGTTAG
>JAJTHK010000103.1 GCA_021298895.1 Luteolibacter sp. | reverse complement strand
TATCTCACTCTCACAGCACAAAACCAAATTACAAACACAACAAACCACCAAAAATCAGCAGCTTGAAATCACCCTCCAAATCCAGCTTGAAAACTTTTACAGATAAAAAGTTGCGCCGCCTGGAGAAGCATCTTCCTTCCCAAAGGAAAGATAATCGTAACGGGAAAAATCCAACAAACTTCTACGCTCCCACAATGTCATTTGATTGAGGCTCGTGACTGTGCATTTTGCAGAAGCAAACGCAACACACGTCGTAAAAAGTTCTTCGATCTGCTTCGCGGCTTTTTTCAATGATACGATGGTGTCCGGTTGTCCTAGCACAACTAGTTTTACCATCAGATGCATCTGAATCTCATAGCAATCGTCATGTTGGATCTCACTGAATGGAGTAATTTCAATCAGAAGAGACTCAATATTGGTTTCATGACTCGCGATGATCTCGCTGAAACTTTCTTTTATCGTTTGAAACGCCGTCTCGAAAGTTTCAGGGAATGCGGTTCTTGAATACCGCGCGGCCCGCCATTCAATGATGTCATCGATTTCCTCTTTCGAGATGCCGATATCCTCGGAAAATCGGAACTCTTCAATCCGGTCACGCTTGACCAGTTGGATATCCTTGATTTGCGAGACCACGCACTTCTGGTCACCTCTGAGAGTGATCCAAAAATGAATTTCTCTCGGGTTGATGCCATTTTGGTAATTCGGATCTGGTTTACCCTTCTTGGTATTGCGGGGAACCAATGGAAGAAGTTCAAGATGAGGTTCTTTTACAAAATCCGGGTTGATACAGTCGCAGGTCTGAGTAAGAGCCAAAAAGCCAATCGCATCATCTATCACGGTGATGCCAGCTTGCTGCAAGCTGGTCGGTTCGAGGATGACGCCTTGTCTCCAGCCTGCAGCAATCAATCTTTCCCTCAAATCGGACATCACTAGGAAGCATTGCTTGCGCGGAGGAGTTTCTGGGCATGTTCCGTCCAGCGTTTGTTGAGCTTGCGTGTCGATTCTCGAATGGGTTCCCCCCTGATCGGTGTGGGTTCGCCGAGAATTTCACGCGACCGAGCAGAGGCCTTCTGATATTGCTTCAAACGCGCCTGAATCAATTCACGAATTTCGCCCGTGGACACATCCGCACGAGTCAGTGTGTCACGGATCGTCACTTCGTCGGCCTTGGGGCCGGCGTAATCGAGCAGGAAATCCCAGTTTGAGCCTGCGGTGAATTCCTTCCAATCGGCGGCGGCGGCGGCAAGAGTTTGCAGATGCTTCTGAAATTTGGGGTCGGGTGAGGTTTTGCTTTTCAACCAATTGTAGAGTGTAGGACGCTGGACGCCCATCAATACGGCCAGCTCAGACATATTAAGCGACCAGCCATATTTGATGCTGTTGATTAGTTCTGCCACCACTACGACAGCAGGATCAGCTACGACAGCTTCGAATGATCGGGAAAAGAGTTGTTGGTAACCTACAAAATCCAAACCGCTGAAAACCTGCTTTTGTGCGCAGGCAGCACCAGGCCCGGCAAGAACACCCAGCAAAAATCCACCAATCACGGATTGTGAAGCCCAGCCGGAACACTTCACTCGATTGGAAAAATCGGCGGTCATCAAATCATTCTGGGATAGGATCATTTCCATATTTCAAGTGCTTTGGGAGTTACTGTTGCCTGGAAAACCTTAGCATTGTGGTGTCGAAGGGCGGAAAACTGTGATAAGCAAGATTCCGCGCTGAATGGAGTCTGCTCGGCTGGGCGCTGATGGAGGTTCTCCAGCAATAAGAAAGGACATGTTCCCGGGAACGGATATTTCAGTGAAGCGTTCAGAGGCAAAAGATCTGGGGGCAGAGTCGGGCTCCCGGTTCCGAGAGACATGCACCGCGTCACAAGTTGTCCTCCATCAGGAGTCTGGAAACTGGTTTCCGAAATGCTACTTTGCCGCTCTAAATCTCCCAGATTCGGCATTCCGAGCACCGAGGGTAACACCCAATCGGTGGGCGATGCACCTTCCTCAAGTGGGATGTATCCAATGTAGCGAAGCTGTACCATTTGCAGCAGGAGTCCAGTGATCGATTTCTCCACCATTCCGAGAATCTCCCGGTAGTAAGGCTCTGCATTGCGGAAATGATCGTAGGCCGTGAATAGCAGGTTCACACTCTCCCGATCGACACGGATCGTCACGGTTCTCTCCACATTGCTGAAATCCCAGCGCGGAATCTCCTCGTAGGTGACATTCATTCCGGCTTCCGCTCGGTTATCAATATGCCAGGCTTTTGTCTTTTGTTCCTGAAAATGGGGGTAACCGCTGAGCCTGAGGGCTTCCTGCAGATCAGGAATGTAGTCTGCGATCTTGGCCAGCCGTGCGAACTGCACCCGGGCGGCCACGCAAATCAGGGGCGGATTGTTGAGGGAAAATTCAGACATTAGTTGCAGGAGAGACTTACTTTTACAGTTTATTTTACACTTTTACAGCGTTTTGTTTACAAATTTTTGTCCAAAATATTTACGATTTGCAAACCGGAGAAGACACAAAAACAGCTTGAAGCTCATTTTTTCTTTCCTCTGGCCACCTTCTTCGCGGGGGCGTGGGCGGTCATCTTGGTGTAGAGTTCGAAGAGTTTTTCGAGGCGCTCGGTGTCGTTCTTGAAGCGGCGGCCGATGTAGATGCGCTCCAGGGTCTCGTCGTTGCGCTCGTGCGCGGCGCGGAGGTTTTCCGGCATCTTCTCCGGGTCGTAGAGGTCGGCGATGGTCGCCGGGAAATGCGCCTCGCGGGCCAGCAGGATGTCCTCCGCGCAACGGGTCAGGTCGGCCTTGTTCTGCTCGGTCAGCGGCGGGACGGGGAAGGTGTTCCAGCCGAGGGTGTTGGAGTAGCGGTAGCGGGTTTCAAGTTTTCCGCAAACGGTCGCGATCCAGACCAGGTGAAGCTTGGAGGCGATGATCGCCATGTTCCAGAGCGGGGCGTCGTAAAGTCCGTAAGCTGCATTCGAAATTATAGAATCTCTTGGCAGCAAGCCGACGGGCAGATAGCCCCTGGTCTCGCTAGTATGGATTGGAACAATGATTGTGTCTGTTCCCGGCGATCCTTGAATCTGACGGAACCTGTGCGGGTATTCCGCTGCTGGTCGCGTTTCCTTGGCTTTGCTCGAGCGGCGAAACTCAGCAACTTTGTCAAAACGATTGGAGAATTCTTCGATGTTTTCGGCTTCAGTCCTGTCCTTGTCCTCAACCCAAATACAAGCACGAGGGTTTCCCTTGATGAACTCTTCGGAGCCATAGTAATTCTTAATAAATTTTCCTGACCGCGGATCGTCATTGCTAAATGCGGCTAAGTCACTGCGGTCCAGAATAAGGAAGCCTCCATCGGTCGGCTTGTTTCCCCAGAACATTGTCGGAATGTCATCGCGGGATTTGGATTGAGGATCTACAAATATGTCGGAAGATGCGACCAAATACGCGTTGATGTTCTCGGTCTCGATGGATAGCGGTTTGTTATCAACTTCGGAAAACAACTTTGGCTTCGCATTCCTTGGGTTTCCTATGCCGATAATCGCCACTGTGACGCCTGCATTGTGAGTAGCCAAATTGCTCCACTTGAATGAAGTGTGCGCGAAGGTGATTCGAATCTGCCCAGAAATAATCATTGGCCAGAACATCGGCACTTGTTGGCCCTGACAGATCGAATTCGTCGTCACAAAAGCCGCACTTCCTTGAGAGCATTCGACGAGTTGTTTGGCTTTCCAAAACCAACCGCAAACGTAGTCGAATGACTTCCAATATTTTGAGACGCCCTCAAGCAGATTCTTCAAGTCCGCTTTCATTGATGCTGTCTGCGAACTCAGCCCTGCATAAGGCGGATTCCCGCAGATATAAGTCTCCCCACCCTCATTCGCGAAATCGATCTCCGCCTGATCCAGCGGCGTCTCGAACAAATCATCCGCACGGTTTTTCACCCCTCTCCCCGTCGGCGGGCAGATGCTGAGCCAGTCGAGGCGGAGGGCGTTGCCGCAGGTGATCCAGTTGGCGGCTTCGAGCGGGAGGAACTCGGCGAGGGCGAGTTGCTGGCCGCGGTAGAGCACGTCGCACTGATACTCGGCGATGATGAGGGCGAGGCGGGCGATTTCGGAGGAGAAGTGGCGCAGCTCGATGCCGCGGAAGTTGGTGAGCGGGATGGCGGTTTTGATTTCCGCCTCGCCGCGGCGCTTGTTGATTTCCGCCTCAATGACGCGCATTTCCTTGTAGGCGATGACGAGGAAATTTCCCGAGCCGCAAGCGGGATCGAAAACGCGGATGCGGGCGATGCGGTTGCGGAGATTGAGGAGCTTGCGCGGATTATCCCCCGCCTCCTCCAGCTTCGCACGCAGGTCGTCGAGAAAGAGCGGGTTGAGGACTTTGAGGATGTTCGGCACGCTGGTGTAGTGCATGCCAAGCGCACCGCGTTCTTCGTCATCGGCCACGGCCTGAATCATCGAGCCGAAGATGTCGGGATTGATTTTCGTCCAGTCCAGGTTGCCGACGTGGAGCAGGTAAGAACGTGCGATTTTCGAGAACTTCGGCACGTCCACCGAATCGGAGAACAGCCCGCCGTTCACATAAGGGAAAAGATTTGCCCAAGGTTTGATCTTCGCTTTTTCCCGGTCGGCGATGCGAGTGTTCATCGCGCGGAACAACTCGGAGATCACCTCGTGGGTGTTAGAGGAATCGCGGGCACTCATCTGCTCAACCGTCGCGGTGAAGAGGCTCTCGCTGTGGAAGATGTTCGTGTCCTCCGCAAAGAAGCAGAAGATGATCCGCGCCATGAAGTGATTCAAATCCTCGCGACGAGCGGCGGTTGCCCATTCCGGATTGTCCTTAAGCAGCTCGATGTAAAGGCGGTTCAAACGCCCGGTGGCCTTGATGTCAAAGGCGTTTTCGCGGATCTGACGGACCGTCGAAATTCCAGCGAGCGGGAGGAAAAAACCAAAGTGGTCGGCAAACTTCGGGTAATCGCATGCCAGCGTCTCACCATCCCCTTCCAGCGACTCCGCCTGCAACTCGATACCATCGGTGGCGAGAATAATTTTGGCTTTTTGGGCTGAAGTTTTCTTGCTTTCCCTCAGCGCTTTGAGCGTCTCTGCGACCTGACCGGCTGTGCAGGTCTTGATGTGAATATTGCCGCGCTGAAGCACCCCGCCAAGATCTGACTGATTCGTGCTGCCGCTCTTCAACCGCTGGAGGGTGGTCGGTTTGTTGCCAAAAGCCTCAAGAAAGGCGTAAGGAAAATTTTCTGCATCGAAAGGCAACTCCGCAAGACGGGAGACAGCTTCTTCGATTTCAACAGCATTCATAACGGAGTGAGGTATCTTTAAAATATTCCCTTTGGTCGATCAAATTACTTCCAGCATATACATGAACTTTGCCAGATTACACCTCAGAAATGGGTAGTTCAAATGCTTCTCTGATTCCCTTGGCCACGTCCTCAAGACGATAAATACCAGCTTTTTCAACACAAAGCTTAGAGTGATCAAGTCGACTATTGAATACTGGAATTTCACCCGCTAATTTCAAGATAACTTCTTGTTCTCTCGACGTCATGAGCGGACCAGTGATAATTTCGCGTATTTTACCTTTGATTGAATGAAATTGTTTGGAAGTGATGATTCGGTATTCATCCTCATAATTCCAGATGCTGGTTTTATTAGTTACAGCCTTCTTCAGTGGAACCTTGTTGGTATTTGTTCCATCTTCTTCAATGATCGGCAGAGTCAGATGATTTGTATTAACCTTAAAAACACCAGTGTCGGAATCTTCTTCAAAATCACTATCGATATCAAAATCAACCCCAATCGCAACACCTCTGTGACTCCCTCCATAAAATGACCAGAGGCGAACATCGCTCATAGATCCTGACAGACTGCAAATTCTCAATTTATCAGCGGATTCACGATCATGCCTAGGTTCCCTGTGTTGGGTAATTGTGTAATTCCGTTTCCCAGCCAGAGCAGCCAATCCATTCTGTAATTTAATTTGAAAAATATAGTGCCCCTCAAACGGATCATTCAATTCATCCAATTTCGAACAATATAGCCTCTCATTGACCAGAATATCAGCAATGTAGTGCAACTGCTCGTAGGATCTGAATTTATAAAGGATCATGAATAGTCAGGTTCGATTGCAGCAGTTAATCAAAAATTAAAGAATACACCTAGATTTTTGTACGGGACATTTCATTTATGAGACTAATGACTGGTATTCGTTTCAAAAAGTATCTCAACTTTTCAGAGATAAGAACTCGATGAAAAACCACTCCCACGCAGCCAAGATCCTCACTCTGACTACTACAGCTACTGGACGACTCATTGCTGCCAGCGTGATCTTACTATCGGCAATATGCTCAGCTCAAACACCTAAGCCTGAAAAGCCAACCGTGCAGATGGGATTTAGCGCACCGTTTGTAGATAACGCGATCATCCAACAGCAGATTCCTCTGCCTGTCTGGGGCACGACGGAACCCGAAGCCAAAGTCACGCTCGTTTTCAAAAATCAGACCAAAATTACCACCGCCCAAAAAGATGGAAGTTGGAAAATTGTGTTAGATTCCATGCCAGCCGAGCGTCTCAAGAGCGTCAATGACACTCCAACGGGTGATACGATGACCGTGACTTTCGAGAAGGCCGGAGTGAAATCAACCAAGGAAGCTCGTAATGTGGTTCTGGGCGATGTCTGGTTCTGCGCAGGACAATCTAATATGGCAGGAGGTCTTAGAGCTAACAAAAGTGGTCACTATCCTGAAGATACGCTCGAGAAAGCAAACTATCCCGCTTTGCGCCAATACTCAACTGGGAGTGAATCATGGTTGATCTGCAGTCCAGAAACGGCACCAAACTTCAGAAGAACCGCCTTCTATTTTGCCCGTCGTTTGCAACAAGACATTTTAATGCCAGTGGGTATCATCGTTACAGCCGTCGGCGGTTCTAACATCGATTCTTGGCTAAACCAAGAACCCTACCCAACCGGAGGCAACTACACCACTCTCGTCGAACCTCTAGTTGGCTACGGCATACGCGGTGCCATCTGGTATCAGGGTGAAAGCAACGAAAAAGACCGTCGCAACTATCAACCCAAGCTAGAATCCTTGATCACCGGTTGGCGCAAAGCATGGAATCAAGGCGACTTACCCGTGCATTTTGTGCAGCTACCCGGAATCAGTTCTTCTTCACTTGATAACCCAGCTGGTGGCGACGGTCGTGCAGAAATTCGACAAGCATACACCGCGACACTCGCTTTAAAAAACACCGGGATGGCGGTCACCATCGATGTTGGCTCCGTTGGTGAGCATCCACCTAACAAATACGACACCGGCGAGCGGCTGGCACGATCCGTATTGCAAAAAGTTTATGATTTCAAAGATCTATCCGCATCTCCGCTTTACACCAAACATGCCATCGAGGGCAGCTCCATACGCGTTTCTTTCGACAACACAAAGAGCGGCCTGATGGTCGCAAAGAAAGAAGGATTTCTACCACCCGTCCCACAACCAAATGCGCCGATTCAATGGCTCGCCATCCAAGCGAAAGACGGTACTTGGCACTGGGCGGAAGGCAAAATCGATGGTTCAGATCTGATTGTTTCGAACAAAGACGTAACCGAACCCATTGCTGTCCGCTATGCCTACACCCAACATCCGAACGGCAACCTCCTCTACAACAAGGACAATCAACCCGTCGGCCCATTCAGCACCATAGGCTATGGCCCCGAGTTACCCGAAAATACCGAGAAAAAACCTCTCAAAAAGTAGCCGATCCACGAAGAGTGTTTCTGTCACTTTAGATTATTTGAATATCTAACTCCTGGCGGAAATAGGTTTTTATAAGCATGAGAGTGAGCTCTCCCAGATATCGTAAATTGAGCCTATGAAGCTCTATGTATCAGATAAAATACATGTGGAATAATCGACAATAAAACCTGCGCTGGTATTAATTAAAAAAATCGACAACTGAATTAAACCTATCCCCTATCAAACCATGAAATCTAGAACACACCTCCATCTTCGATGTTCAACCGCTCTCACGCTTATGGTTGCGGTGTTAAGTCTCGCGATCTGCCCAGCCGATGCGAAACCGCTGAAAGTATTCATTCTCGCTGGGCAATCTAACATGGAGGGGCCAGCGGATATCAGCACCTTTGACTACATCGGTGATGATCCAGCGACCGCACCTTTGCTGAAAATGATGCGAGGAACGGATGGAAAAGCCACGACTGCGGATGGTGCTTGGATTTCCTATCACACAGGTGTAGGAGAGAAAAACTTCACCCTCAACGGCAAGCTGACGGCGGGTTACGGCTCAATGTGGGGCGCAGACCCGACCAGGCCTGGGACGAAAGTCGGCCCAGAGTTCACCTTCGGGCTAGCGATGGACGCGGCATTTGATGAACCCATTCTCATCATCAAAGCGGCTTGGGGCGGCAAGAGCCTGCACACGGATTTCCGCCCACCAAGCGCCGGGGCCTTCGTGATACCCAAGGAAACACAGGACATGTGGGACAAACATCCACAAGGGGCGCACGGAATTCCCAAAGCTGAAGAAAGAGCCAAATGGAATGCCGATAAAGTGGCGGCCACTGGTATCTATTACCGCTTGATGATTGAGCATGTGAAAAAAGTTTTAGCAGACCCCAAACAAGTGATACCGGAATACGATGCCAAGCAAGGATACGAAATCGCTGGCTTCGTCTGGCTCCAAGGCTGGAACGACATGGTGGATGGTCAGGTTTATCCAAAACATAATCAACCGGATCGTTTCGCCTCATACACACAAAATCTCGCTCACTTCATCCGAGATGTGCGCAAGGACTTCAAAGCGCCAAAAATGCCATTCGTGATCGGTGTGATGGGCGTGGGCGGACTGAAAGATCAATCCCACAGCATGGTGACATTTCGCCAAGCCATGGCGGCACCCGCCGATATGCCTGAGTTCAGTGGCAATGTGATCGCGGTGCAGACCGCACCGTTCTGGTCAGATGAACTGGGCGAGATTGATTTGAAACGTGCACAGATGCGCCAGATGGGTCACTATCTCCGCTCCAAGCACAAAGACTACGCAAACGCAGACGGGCAAATGACAGATATGCAGATGAAGGAATTCGAGAAAAAGTATGAGTCCGAAATCATTAGCGCGGCAAATGTAGCACTTTGGAAACGTGGCGCCTCAAACGCCGGCTATCACTATCTAGAGCATTCTGCATTTAGGCTGTCATATATTGAGCGTGATGTAGGAGGTTTGTGCAGATGGCTTCAGTGAAGGAATCAAGTGCCGCTGCGAGATTTATGGTGATCTGTTCGATGCAGTTGGATGGATTGCCACGCAGATAGGCTTTGATTTTGGAGAAGACCATTTCGATGGGATTCATGTCAGGGCTGTATGGCGGCAGATAGATGATGTCCGCGCCGACGAGTTGCAGCGCTTTCTTCACCGCTGGGCTTTTATGACTCGAAAGGTTATCGCAAATGACCAGATCGCCCTCTTCGAGAGTAGGGGCGAGAACTTTCTCCACATAGTTGAGGAAGACGTCACTGTTCATTGGCCCGTCGAAGAGCATCGGCGCATCAATTCGATCGTGACGCAGTGCTGCAATAAACGTGTTGGTGTGCCAGTGACCATGAGGCGTGTAGTCGACACATCGCTCTGATGCCTGGCTGCGGCCATATAGCCGGGTCATCTTCGTGTTGATTCCACTCTCGTCGATAAACACAAGCTTTCGTCCATCCCATTGCTTCTGGAGTTCACGCCAGAGCTCGCGCTTGAGAACAACGTCAGGACGGTTCTGCTCTTTGGCGAACATCGTTTTTTTTATAGCGAAACCCCCATTTTGCCAGAGCCCGCATGACTGTGGTATGGTGAATGGACAGGCCAAATTGCGTTTCACAGCGTGCAGCAATTTCCTCCAAGGTTAGGCTCGGCCCTTCTGCGATCCACTTGCTGATTTCCTCTTGGTGTAAGTCGAGCTGGGAGCCCGGCGGCTTACCAAGTTTGTCGTG
This sequence comes from Luteolibacter sp., assembly GCA_021298895.1. GTDB lineage: Bacteria > Verrucomicrobiota > Verrucomicrobiia > Verrucomicrobiales > Akkermansiaceae > Luteolibacter. The sequence goes on along the minus strand of JAJTHK010000103.1, from coordinate 223 downwards.
CGATAGGTTGCCCTGTGACCGCATGCGAGCGCAGAACCGATTAATGCTTCGCATACTGACCCTGAACATTTGACTCACCTCAGCAGCGGTGTGCCCTTCATCGCGCTTTGCTACAATGCGCTTACGTAAATCTTCACTCAATGGCTTGCCCATCCCGCTATGGTCATCACCAAAATCCAAAAGTACAGCTTTATAATGCCTTCTTTTTCGCAAAATGCTCTAG
>JAJTHK010000037.1 GCA_021298895.1 Luteolibacter sp. | reverse complement strand
TCGGCCTGAAATGGGCCGAGGTTTTCTTTTTGGAGATTAATGAATCAAGGTTTTAGAACCAGCCTTTGCGGCCTACCACATAGGTGGCGACAAATTCGTCATCCGTTTTGGTGAGGTAGAGAATTCCCTCGATAAGGCCGACAATGGAACCGAAGCCACAGGTAACAATTGTGACGACAATTTGGATAATTCCTTCCTTGGTGTACCCGAGGTAGAATTTGTGAATACCCAGGCCACCAAGTAAAATCCCAAGAAGACCGGCAATGAGCTTTTTGTCTTTTTGTTCTTTAGTAAATCCTGATGTAGGGGGCGTTGTGGATAGAGGGGTGGAAGATTCTTCTGACATGGTGGTTGTCGATTATCTGAAATTGTTCATTCTAGCAAGCATTAAGCCGACATGAAACCACGCATCACCTTAGCCTCTACCACTTTAGCCGATGGCTCGCCTCTCGAACTTCAAGAACACGACGGTCGTCGTTATTTACTCGTAGAAGGCCAGCAGATCTGCGGACCCAGCACACGCGCATCAGAAGAAGAGCTTGCAAAGCTTGCTGCCGCGCCGTTTCGCCCAGCTCGGCAACCACGTATTTGGATGATAGGCCTTGGCCTTGGGCACATGTTGAAATCCATCATGCATGAGCTTCCACAAAAGCGCGCTGTCTACACGATCGCAGAAAACCGCAGCGAACTGATCGATTGGAATCGCAAATTTTTTCCTGATACTCCTCTGGATGATCCACGCGTGGTGATCGAAAACGATCCCGGGGCGAATGCGCTTAACAAGCAATCGGGTTGTTTGCACGCGATCATGATCCATCTCGACTCCGCGCCCTTGGCTGGAAAGCAACGATTTTTCGTCAATGACAAACGTTGGATCGCCGCAACCTATGAGGCATTGCAGCCTGGCGGATTGTTGGCAATTGCATCCACTCGTCCCGTGGCAAACCTGACTCGTAACCTTGAGCGTGATGGTTACGAAGTCGTGGAGCATTTTGTTCCCTCATCGCCAATGGCGAAAAAACCTCGTTTTCTGCCAATCTGGTTGGCAAGGAAATCACGCGGTGTCGCTTGATTTCCCACTATCCTGTTTTTAAATCCCTATCTCATTATCATGACTGCATTTCATTATCTACTCCCCACTCTTCTCATCACCGCAGCTCACGCCGGTGAAATCACCTTAGCGGTGAAACCTTTCACTGTGAGCCACAATTTAAAAGCAACCGTTTTACCTGAGACTGTCGTGCCTATTCGTCTGGATGCCAAAGTGTGGCCAACGTTTGAAATCGTCTCAATCGCCAACCATGGGAGCTCGGTTAAAAAAGGTGAGTCATTGATCGTTTTCAAATCCGATGCCGTGGATGAAAAAATCGCCGATACCAAGCAAGCGCTAACGGCTACGGAGCTTGGCTTGGCACAGGCAGAACTCGATCTCACGACTTTGGAAAAAAATATTCCCGAACAACTAGCACGCATGGAGCGCGGTGCAAAGATTGCAGCCGAAGAATTAGCTTATTTTCAAACGACTCGGCTGGATGCTTCAAAGCAAGATGCAGATCATGATTTGAAACGCCAAAAGCAGATCCTCGCTTCATACCAAGAAGAACTCAGGCAGCTTCTTAAAATGTATAAAGCCGACGACATCACTGAAGATACCGAGGAAATCATCCTACAAAAACAAAAAGACGCCGTGGAACTTGCCGAGTTTGCCGTGCGAATGGAAACCCTCAATCACAAGCGCATTCATGAGGTCACCTTACCACGTGAGCTTATCGCTCTAACAGAAAAACGCGATGATACCGCCCTGCAGCTCTCAAAGGCTAAACAGGATTTACCGCGCTCATTGGAACTGAAAAAAATTGAGGTGGATAAAATGAGAGTTTCCTTGAAACGCCAACGCGAAGATTTTTCCGAGCTTGAGCAAGATCGTAAACTGTTCGAATTCAAAGCTCCTGCGGATGGTTTGTTTTATCATGGCAGTATCGAAAACGGGACTTGGTCCACGGGCGATCTCATCAAAACTCTCGTTCCTAAAGGCGCCGCACCCGTTGGTAAGACCTTCGCGAATTTCATTCCTTCCGCTACAACATTGATGATCGAAAGTTTCGCCACCCAAGCCGAAGCGGAAGAGCTGAAAAAAGGCGCGAAAGGCTTCGCCATGCTCACAGGAACAGAAGAGGTGTTGATTCCAGTGACCCTTTCCAAGTCATCTGATATTCCAGCAGCCCACGGCACCTACCCCATGACTTTTTCTGCGGAATGGCCGAAGTCTCTGACTCCTGCACCAGGCCAAACTCTGGACGTCAAAGTCATTACGTATGAAAACGAGAAAGCAATCACCGTGCCCACAAAAGCCATCGAACTCGGCGCGAAAGGCTGGACGATATCGGTGAAACTCGCCGATGGAAAAACCGAACGCCGTGTTGTCACTCGCGGAAAATCCAACGGCGAAACCACGGAAATTCTCACAGGCGTTGAAGCCGATCAAGTGGTGATTATCCCTTGATATCCACTTACTGGATGAAATGGCACTCAAGACAAAGTGACTACTCCTTCATGCTTTTTTCTCTTTGACTTGTTCGACTGCTAGATTAAAAAAATAATTTTAGAATTAAACTAATATGAAACTCTTTATTCATCTCATTCTAGCAACCCTCCTTCCTCTCAGCATTGCGTCAGCGGGCGATAAAGCCGAACAAGAGCAATACATGAGAGAGGCTGTTGCGAAAGAACGCGCCCGAGCTCAAGAGAGCATGAAAAACCACTCGAATATCGAAAAATTCCAAGAAAGATTCGGCCATCTGAAAGAAAAGCATCCCGATCATTTGACAGCTATGTTGGCAGCTAACAAGAAAGCGGCCGAGGCTTGGGATGGGGTCATCCGTAAAGCCGAAGGCGCCAGCAGTATCGATGTATTATCCGAGGCAAAACAAGTCGCCAACGCCGCTTCTGCAGATGCCAACTTAGCTGAAATGACATTACGATATGTTGCTTCCGCAGCGGAACGTAAAAATATGACCGTGAAAACCCGCGACAGAGATGTTGCCGCATTAGTCAGTAAAATCGACGCCAATGAAAAGGCTATTTTGTTAGCAACCCGCGCTAAGAACGAAGCGAACGCTGCTAATGAAAAATTGAATCTTGAAAACCGCGCTCTCAACAACGAACTCCGCAAAGCCTATGATGAAGCGCGGAAAAAAGATGAGAGTAAAGATCGCGACAAAGATCCTGATAAAGAGCGCCGCGAAAAAGAACGCGCCGAAGAAGAGAAAAGGAAACATAACAACGCTGGCGGCGATGGAGATGAAGAAGGCGGCACAGGTGTGTTAGGCCAATAAAAAAAGAAAGGGCGCCAAAATGCCGCCCTTTTAAATACACAGGAAGAAGGCGGCAATCAGCCGCCTTCTTTAGTTTTAACCTTTAACAAAAACACTAGCGGTATCGGTGAAGTCTTTAATTTTAATTCACCAACTACTGGGATGTTTTCGAGTTTGAATTCAACTTCGTAACGATTGAATTTACCAGCATTCGGCGGACCTTCTTCCACCACAATCGCTTCTGCTATTTTTTTGGAAACGACTGCGAAGGATGTTGCGGGAATGTTGTGAACCGCAACCGGCTCAGGAACATCGGGAAATAGGCCGCATGAATGTTGGTTGTTGATCCAATTCGAAATTCCTTCGTTGGTGGCGTTTTTAGGAAAAACATTCAGCTCTGCCTTGATTGGAAATTGGTCATTTTTGTTATCGATTCTAACCACAAGCACCGCTTTCTCTACGGCAAAGGTGTAGAACAACAAGGTGTCCCGATAACCAATCATGGATTGAGTCACTTGGGCTTTCGCTGTGGTTTCTGCTTTTGGATTAACCATAATTTCTGCGGAATCAAGTGGCGTAAATCCTAACAAAAGAGTGGCGAGCACAGAACGGGATAAGATTTTTGATTTCATGGGAATTTGATTTTGGGTTTATAGATGAAACTGAATTAACGATAATAAGAAACGGGACGTGGAACCACACCGAGCTTCTCGTGATTGAAGCCATGAGAAAGCGGGTTATATTCGCCGACGTATTCGACTCTGCTGTCTGCTGAAATTTTATCTTCGAGCTTCAACCCCCAGTAAACTCCGTTGATTATAAGGCGGCGTAAACCAGGACTTTGGAAATCTTTGCTGCTGCCCATGGTGGAATGGAGGATGCGGGCTTCCGCCCCGCTGCTGGTTTTCCAATTTTTCACCCAAACAACAGGAAGCGGTTCTTTTTCAGGATTGTTTGCGCCACCTTGTTCACGACCAATCAGTGGCTGACCGTTAACGAGAGCGGTGCAGCCTTCTGGAAGCGAGCCGCCCTCGGGATACGTGCGATACACATCGGTCAGACCCCAGATGTCTTTGACGCCTTTGAGAATGGGATGATCTTTCATTTCAGGAACGATGTCACCACGGGTCGAATCCGCCTGCCACTCACCGTGATGATTCATGAACGCGCCGCCAAAGATTTGGCTGAGCGTGACCTGTTGCCCATTGATTTTGTAATCAAGATTGGCGGCGAAACCATGATTGGAAGTGCGCAGGGCGATGATGGGTTTGCCGGAATCAAAATAATTCACGATGAGTTTTTCCTGCTCCAATGGCAGACTGATTAGGCGGGTAAAGAGTATGAGCGAATCCGCTTTGGCAAGATGCTCGAGACCGGGAATGTTGTGCTTTCTAAATGTGGTTTCGTCCTTGCGATCGGGGGTCGGCAAAGTGGGATCGACCATGCCCTCTGCGTTCACGCTGAAAAGCACAGTGGTATCGAAGCCATGATGCGTAGAAAGAATCCGCGCAAGCATGGGGATGGCTTGTTCGCTGCGGTATTCCTGTTCGGCGGAGATAAGAACGATGTGTTTGCCTTTCCCGGGGCCTTCCCCACCTTTGTAAGAGAGCCATTGAAGTTTTTCGGTGGATTCTGCCATGGAGTTATGCGTGCAAACCATAAAGCCGGATACGCTGGCAAGTAAGCCAAGAAAAAAATTAGATTTCATGATGTGTAAATATGTAAGCTAGTGATGCCTAGACCGCAAGCTGTTGGATGAGTGAAAAACATCCCCGCCCTCTGGCGTATTCTAGGTTCCTAAAATCCACCATGAAATACCTCGCCCCTTTTCCCCATCTCGCCCTCGCCTCTCTACTCTCCGCTTCTGGAATTTTATCCGCCGCAGAGCACAAGGCCGATGTGGTGGTCTACGGCGATGCCTCAGGCGGGGTGACCGCAGCCGTGCAGGCGAAACGCATGGGCAAAAGCGTGATTCTAGTCTCCCAATACGGCCACCTCGGCGGGTTGACCAGCAGCGGACTGGGTTGGACAGATATCGGAAACGACGCGATCCTTGGTGGTTTATCGCGGGATTTTTACCACGCCGCTTATTTACACTATCTAAAAGACGGCTCATGGACTCTGCAAAAACGAGATGTTTTCCCTGAGATGGCTCAAGGCACTCTGGCTTTCAATCCGAAGAATGAACTCGCTTCGGTGTTTGAACCGAAAATCGCCGAAAGCATCTTCGATAGCATGATCAAAGATGCGGGAGTGAACATCATCAAAGGTCGTTTGGATTTGAAAAAAGGCGTGGTGATGGATGGTAAGCGGATTTCGAAAATATTGTTAGAAAATGGTGATGTGATCGAAGGGAAAATGTTCATCGATGCCTCCTACGAAGGCGATCTGCTCCCGCTCGCTGGGGTGTCTTTCACCATCGGTCGTGAGGCAAATGCCAAGTATAATGAAGTCGGCAACGGCATCACGGGTGTGGCGAAAAAAAACCAATTGCCCAAAGGAATCGATCCCTATGTCGTCAAAGGCGACGCAAGTAGCGGCTTGTTGCCAGGAGTCAATCTCGACATGGGCGGCGCGGCCGGTGGTGGTGATGAAAAGCTACAAGCCTATTGCTACCGCATGGTTCTAACCAATGTTCCGGAAAACCGGATCATGATAACAAAACCAAAGAATTATAACGAAGCCGATTTCGAAATTTTGTTCCGCGCAATCGAGGTAGGACAGAAATCTGGTTTTTTTAAAACCTCGATGATCCCGAATGGGAAAACAGATTCTAACAACACTGGCGGAATTTCATGTGATTGGATCGGTGGAAATTATGGCAAGGAATGGAACTGGGCAACTCTGAGCCATGCGGAGCGCGAGGCGCTAGCTGCAAAACACCGCGACTATCAACTCGGCTTGGTCTGGACGGTTCAGAATCATCCGCGAGTTCCCGAAGCCATTCGGAAGTCCTATGCGGCATGGGGTTTAACGAAAGATGAATTTCCCGATAACGGTCACTGGCCATACAACCTCTATGTGCGCGAAGCACGGAGAATGATTTCGGATCTTGTGATGACAGAAGATCACTGCAAACTGAAAATCCCTGTCGATGATCCTGTCGGACAAGGCGCTTACACCCTCGATTCTCACAACACCCAACGCTTCGTCCACAACGGCATGGTGATGAACGAAGGCGATATCCAAACTTATCTCAGCGGGAAACCCTACGGGATTTCCTATCGCTCCATCGTTCCAAGGGTCGGCGAATGCGAAAATCTTTTCGTGCCATGGGCCTTATCAGCTTCGCACATTGCTTTCGGTTCCATCCGCATGGAACCCGTATTCATGGTGCTTGGCCAGAGCGCGGGAACTGCCGCAGGCATGGCCATCGATGACAATGTTCCTGTGCAGAGAGTACCGTATGAAAAACTACGAGCTAAACTGGTCGCAGATGGACAGAAGTTGTGAGAGAATAGGCAAACGAATGGACCGCGTGACTCCAGTCACGCCTTAGCCCGCTGGCGACGATGGAGCATGCCCTTTCATCCTGCGCGAGTGGGCTCTCGCAGTCCAAAAATTCAACTACACATCATCGCCTCGATATCGTGGATCTCACGCACGATATCCGCTGAAAGATGTTCGTATCCGGTCTCTGTGATGAGGACATTATCCTCAATGCGGAAACCGATGTTTTTGTCTTCCATGTAGATCCCGACATCAATGGTGAAGACCATGCCTGGCGCGATGGGATTTCCATGTGGGCCAACGTCATGCACGTCTAAGCCGATGTGGTGAGTTCCTTTATGCCAATAGTATTTGCTGACGTCCTCATCCTTGCCGAGATGGCCGGCGGCGACCAATTCCTCGCTGATTCTCCGCCGCGCATATGCTTCGATTTGTTCAAAAGAAATTTCACCAGGAACAAGCAAGCTCATGAGTTCTTTGTTAACCTTGAGTGCGATCGAATAAATTTCTTTTTGTTCAGGCGTAAACTTTCCATTCACTGGAAAGGCGCGTGAGATATCGCTGACGTATTGGTTTTTCCTAGCTCCTACATCTGTTAGAATTAAATCTCCATCATTGATAATTCCCATTGGCTCTTCGTAATGAATAAAGAAATTGTTACGCCCTGAGGAAACGATATTGGCGAAAGCTGGTTCACGAACGCCTGCGTCTGCCAAAACTTTGTTAAATACACCTTCAAGTTGATATTCATACATCCCCGATTTTACCGCCTTCATCATCGCATGAATACCATCTCGCGTGACGCCGAGAGCATTGCGTATTTCCGCGATTTCACCGGCATCCTTAATCGTGCGCGCCTCACAAATCAATGGATATGCGTTTTTACAATTCAGCCATGAATACGCAGAAAGGAGCGATTCGCTGTGCTTGTTTTGCGGCGCATCCTTGCGTCCTTCATCGAACTTATCGAAATCATACCACAGCGAAGAAATAGATCTCGCTTCTAAAATATCCTTCAGAAACTCATCGAATTTTTTGATTTCAGAAATATTTTTGATACCTGATGCTTCAATCGCCTCCTGATGAGAAATACGATAACCGTGCCAGCGTTCCGCCATCGGATTTTTATCATGAATAAATAAAGTCTCCTCAACCCTCCCGCCTTGATTGATCGCGAAGAAGATACTATCGATTTGCAGAATGCCTGTTAGATAGTAAAAATTCCGGTTGGTGAAAAACGGATAACTCGCATCCGCTGTCTTTCGAGGAGCTGCTCCAGCAAATAAAACTACCGCTTCGCCTGCATTTAAATTTTGATAAAACTGCTTTCTGCGCAGCTGGTGAGAACCGTTCATGCGCAAATGCTATTTTTATAAATCATGGCGTAAATACTAAATCGACTCACTAAATGATTAAAATCTGGGTAAGTGATACCCAAAACCACATAGTTTGATCGACAGGAGCAGATCCGAATAAAAAATTAATGAAATCCGCAGTTCTTTTCTCTTACTTCATGCTCCTTAGCTCCACAGTTTCGGTCGTTGCCTCGATTTTTTGAGTGATCGATTTCACCCTATCGATGATCTCTTTCAAATTTTTAGCTTCGCCATGACTACTGAGATCTGCCTCGAGTTTTTTAAGTTCAGGAAGGAGGGTTTTCGCGCCAGCGCCGTAGATTTCAATGGCTCCGAGAATGCCGTTGATGCGGTCTTGTTTGCCCCAAGATTGGATGTCCATGGTCGGAATACATAGGGGAAGACCTTCTGCGATTTTGTGTTTTGCAAAAAGTTTGATTCCAGCAACACGAACTTGGCCGGCAAACATTTCACCGCTTGGCGCGGGCTTGACGATGGCTTCGTGGATCGCGGGCAAAAGCGGTTTCAGTTGTTCGTAAGAAAGTTTGTCGTAGACATTTGAAATGGAACCACGAGCGCGACCATCTTGGTTTTGCAGACCGGCGGTGATCGCTTTTTGAAGGAGATTTTGATCGATCTCGTTCAAGGAAATGCTTTTCAGCATCCCACCGAAGATGAAATAGCTGAGGTAACGTTGTTCCATGCCACGAGGGTCTTTGGGAGATTCGCCTTTGGCGAGCATGGTGAGCATTTCAGGAAGCGCGTCTTTGGCAGATGCGCCCATCTGTGAAATGGCCTCGGCGGCTAGAATGCGTAACCACAAATCCTCATGCTTCAACGTTTTAAGAAGTGCCGGAATGGCGGGCGCGGCGGCGGCTTTCAACTGAATCAATGCTTGGCAGGCGCCGTAGCGAGCATGAATTTTTTCTGAATCAAGCAGAGCAACGATCGCATCAATGGGAGGCGCCGTGCCTTTGCGACGAGCTAATGCGATGCCTGCGCGGTCGCGAACTGTTGGCGACCAACTACCAAGCCGCTCTAGCAACTCAGCATCGCTAAATTTATCATAAGTCTCGAAACGGTTTTTATTCGTCCAACCACGCCCATCGATGATGATCGATTCGGCTTCTTTGTTAGAAAGCTGTGGCACTTTGCTTGGTTGCTTGCCTGTGAGGTAGATTTTTTTCAGCGGCATCGCGTAGGCGAGCAGGAAAGAACCTGTAGCGTCCCAACCACGGGTGTGGTCTGGTGTGGCGCTTGGTGGGCCTTGATGAGGAAAAGCACCATTGTGGCTGCGCGCGAGATCATAATACCATGAACCAAATTCCTGCATCCATGCACCCGTGGCGTTCGGGCCAGAAGGCGCAACACCTGGCATCGCCCATGTCATGTTCCAAAAATTTCCAGTGTGTCCTGTGTCGCGCTCCGAGCCATGACTCGCGAGGCTCATACGGGAAAAATATTCGGCGGGTCCAGCTTCATTGGCTAAATTGAACAAGACCGCAGACATGCCATTTTTCCCATTATCGTCATGGGTTTGAATCCATGGATTGTGATCCCCATAAGGCACGGAACCTTTGCCATCAAAAAAGCGGATCAGCTTCATGCTGCGCTCGATCGCGAGTTTGACCTCAGGCTCTTTGATTCCTGCCTTTTCCGCAAGAACCAGAGCTGTTGTTAGAGGAACACCCGGCGCGTTCATCATGCCGTAGCCGTAAAGCCGACCATCTGGAGTGGCGAATTTATGGCCCCATGAGCCGACGTTGCTTTGACCTTTGGATGCTTCCATTGCAAGACGGCGAAGACCCGGAAGTGCCGATGTGTCACCCGTTGCCAAGGTGTATTCCGCAAGGAACATCATCACATAGCCATAATACCATGTAGCCATGCTATCTGCGGAAAAATCCTGAGCCCATTTCACCTCGCGTTTGATCAGGTCCATGTATTTCGGATCACCACTGGAGAGCAGAGCTAGGGCATTGAGTGAACGAGGGATTGCGCCTTGATTCGCATATTTGGAATCCTCCTGCATGCGCTTGGCGAGTGCATCACAACCTGTTTGAAAAACCTTTGCGGATTTTTTGCAATCAAATGGAGCGGTCTTGCTGTAGGCGCCAAGCACTTGAAGTTGGAGTACAACTTCATCCATGTCTCCGTTCTTCCAAAGTGTCAGTGAAAGCTTGCCATCCGCAGCCTCTGCAGCTGTTAGAGCTTTGCCGAACTCTGTGCGAGGATCGTAGGAAAATGGTTTGCCGCCAACTCCGAGAATGACGTCTCCCACTTCGAGCTTCCCATCCGCAGGCGATCCTTTTTCGACTTTCGTGATACGGACTTGTCTAGCATCGGAAGTTTCAAGTTTATCACTAAACATCCATCCACGTAGGCCGGTTGCACCAAGATTCCAATCATGAGTCGCTCCTGCTGGAATGGGATCACCTTTGGTGAAATCTGGTTTGGTAATCGTGACCTTGGGCGCAGCGAAAACAGGAACGATGAGTAGCGATGCGATCGCTAAAGAATGAAGAATACGTTGTTGTGACATAGGTGGGTTTTGGTAAGTAAATTTACAAGAAGGGTTTGTCTCTTATTTCGGGATTTCGTTCACCGTGTAAAAGGCAAAGTTGTGAACCAAGGTCTCGCCATCGAGATCAAGGATGGGAGCGAGGTTAAATTCGTGGATATGGCCTTTGATGATGGAATCGACAGTGATTGTTGCACTCATTCCGTCCTTGGCTAGTTCTACTTGAGTGACTTTGGCATCCGTGGCTTCAATGACAGGTCCGCCGTAGCCTTGGTGATACGGATAGGTAAACGATGAAACCCGATAATTCTCCGGAAGGGATGCGGTCTTTGGATCGGCGGGTTTGGTGAAATGTATCGTGAAACCTTTCGGCGTGATGTTGATTCGTTTGATTTCAAACGGAGTGACGCCCGTCCATTCTAGACGCTCGAGCGCATAAGGCTTGAGGCCGCGAACCGGCCAACCTCGATTTGTTCCTCCTGAAATCAACCGACCCTGAGGCGTGAATTTAACATTAAGCAAACCAGTGGAAAGTTCTTCGCGAAACGGATAACACGCGCCCTGCCAGACACCATTCACTTGTTCGGTGGTGGCGCGCACAATGATGGATTGAGTGTAATCACCCATGAAGATTTGGTTTTCGAAAGGCCCAAACTTTCCTCCTGTTTGATCAACCACAAAACCACTGAGCGAACGACCCATGCGAATGTAAGGAAACACCACCGCGTAGGGATCGAGTTGGGAGATCCTCTGGCTTTCTGCTAGAGTGGATGAGCCGTTTTTGGGTTCGATAGGCGCGTCTCCCATATTCGGCGCATACTTGTACCAGTTGTAACTGATCGGATGTCCCATGAACCCGCCTTCTTTGGCAAACTTCAAACTGCACGCCGAGTTCCACGGACCTTGGCTTTCGATGTAAAACAAGGCGCCGTGTTCGTTAAAACCAATTCCACCCGGGCTACGCACGCCGCTGGCGTAGGGGATCGATTTCCCCTCAGGAGTGACTTTTAAAATCCATCCACGAAACAGTTCTTGCGAATGATACGAGCTCGATAAGCCAAGCGCGACGAACAAATTTCCTTTCGGATCGAATTTCGAACCGAACGCGTATTCGTGATAGGTGCCGTAACCCCATGCATCGGAAACAACATCATACCGATCCGCGGTGCCATCGTTATTCGTATCGGAAACTTTGGTAAGCTCTGCGCTATGAGTTACGAAAAGCCCGTTGTCTTTCCATGAGAGACCAAAAATTTCATCAAGACCTGTGGCGAAAAGATGATACTTCGGTTCGGGATTGGCTGCATCCACTCCGGTGATGAAATACACATCGCCATGGCGCGTGCCGACCGCGATTCTACCATCTGGCAAATCGCAGAACGCGCCGGCTTCGATGACGAGATTCTTCGGAATAGGAAGATCGACCAAGCGGTAGTATTTGCGTTCGCGTTCGGCCGTGCCCCAGCGCTCGCCGACTTCTTCGGCTTGAAGCGAGAGGGAGAAAATCATGAAACTCGCGCAAAGTCGCAAAGCCGCAAAGGAAGAGGATTTTGAGAAACTTTTTTTATGGTTGGAGAACATAATCGAAAGAGAGGGTTGATGTTCCGGCGGGTAGATCGAGTTTCAGAATGAGTTCTTTGTTCTCTCCTGCGGCTCTAAGGATGTTAGAGAACTTGGCGCTTGATTTTCCAAGGTTGAGTTGGAGTTTTGGAATTTTAAATGAACTCTCTGAGATGGATTCGATATTGCCTGACAAAGCGCGGAAATAGAGTGTGGAGGATTTGTTAGAATTGAACGTCAGGGTTCGATTGAGTTTGCCGTTTTCACCGCCTGTGACAGATGTGTCTTCGATCGCAACTTCGCCGCAATGATAACGGAATGTCAGAACTCCTTTTTCACCTATGGAATATCCTTTGAAAGAATAGCCGTATTGGGAGGGGTAGGTTGGATCTGGGTTGACGGGGGCTTCTTTGGTGCGTACGGGCTTGAGCGGCCAGGTTTCTGGCAGCTCTGTTAGAAACGCGACATCCTCGGCGAGCTGGATCGCAGGGGCGGCAGGTATGAAGTTTCCTGAGCCTTGGCCGCGCCAACCGACGGTGACGAATTTCCCTGTCCAGAAAGCGGAGAGCGCGCCGTTGTGGGCGTTGAACGCGTAGTTCATGCCGCCAGGGAAGCCGACCGCGATGCCGCGATAACCCGCGACCGTGCTGCGTCCGCGGTAGGTGCGGGTTTGATCGGTAACGATAAGTTCGGGATCAGCAGCGCGGAGTCCCGATGGATCGCGGGCGGAGCGACCGAGAGAAAACTGATGCCAGAGAGCTTGGAGTTGGGCATCGGTGTTTCCATCGAGGATTTCGGTTTGCACCGCTTTGCCATCTGGCCAGAAGGAAGGCATGATGATTCCAGGGCGAAACTTCGCTGGGTTTTTCATGAACTGATCAAACCATGCTGGCTGGAGGCGTTGGTAAGACGTCATGAGATCGAGCCCTTTCATACTCGGAGAATCGATGCCGTTGTAGTTGTGGCATGAAATACAACTCAAGCCCTGATCACCTATCAACCTGTGACCCTCGTCACGCATCATCGGTGCGGATTCTTTTTTGATCTCTGCATAATCAAAAGGCTCGAGCTTGTCGGTTTCTCCGAAAAATTGCTGCAAGCCATCGAGAGCATGATTGCCGTATTGCGGCATGCGTGTGGTCATGTATGGGCGGACGGCTTGTCCTTCGTAGAGAACTTTGTTCAACCATTCTGGACGGAGTTTGGCGCCCACGAGCGTCAGCGGCGGCGGGATGCGGCTTTCGTTGCCGAGCGCTTCTTCGGTGGAGTGGAAATAACTATCGAGCTCAGGCTTCACTCCGCCGAACTCATCGCGTTGATGACAGGAAATGCAGTTCAGCTGTGTGAGTCGCATATTGATGGATTCTGCAGCTGTGGGTTTTTTTGACATTTCTGTTAGAGCGGCGCGAATGGCTTTTCTCTGAATATCGTTCAGTTGATAGTTCGGTGCCTTGCCAGTGTTTTCAGAAATACAACCATTCAGGCTTAGTTTGGCTTTAGGAGGTAGAAGCGTGGGCTTAGGAATGGAATCGACGTTGTGGCAAGCATTGCAACTCATCGCCTCAAATGCCTTTTTGCCCGCGGCGATCATCTCAGGCGTATGCGTCTCCGCTTTTGATGCCGCTGCTTCAGATCCGATCAAGAACGCGGAGAGAAGCTCTGCTTCGCTCCGACTCAATCGCATATCAGGCATCCGTCCATCGGGTCTGACTTTCAAGGGCTCATGTAAAAAGTCCGCCAAGCCCGTTGGGTGATATTTTTTCGAAACGTGAGACAAGCCAACATATCCTGTTAGATTTTTAACATCTGCATTGCCATCCTTCGGTCCGTGACAAACCACGCAGCCAACCTCATGGAAAAGTTTTTTCCCTTCCTCAGCTTTATCCATCGGTAGAGGCGTGGGCTTTTCCTCTGCCTTTTGTAACGAGAGCAGATAAGCGCTGATCTCGGTAGCAATCTTTGCTTTCTCCTCCTCGGAACGATTGCCCATGACATCTGGCATCTTCGTACCGGGATCGTATAAGGCGGGATTTTGAATAAACTTTTTCAAGAAATCGGGCTGAATTCTCGAGCCAACTTCACGCAGATCGGGACCCGCGGCTTTTTGAGCTCCAGGCATGCCTTCATGACATGAGGCGCAGCGCAGTTCCTCGATCAGAACCGCGCCTTTTTGGGCCTCAGTCAATGGATGCTTGTGCTCCAGACCAGGAATGACAGGGGCTGCATGAAGGCTCCCACCAAGAACGGTAATCAGCCCGAGTGTCGTAAGAATGACCCGAGATGATGGAAATAAAATGCGCACGCTCGGAATATATGACTCATTTCCCTGAGGTCGAGCCAGATCAATCTTTAAGGCTTAGATTTGTAATTTTCAGGGGGTTCTTAAAATATACAACTGATCAATCCCTCCAGAATCATAAACTTGAGCCACGCAGCTAGTTCGACAATATAGCCGAGCGCGATTTTGCATAAAGACTACTTCTTCAAACCCACCAATTCATCCGCGAAGGCTTTACCAGTCTGAGCGAAAAATTTTGCTGAGCCGTGGTAATGGAATCCCTGATTCGAGCTGCCGTTTTTGAGCAGGAACTTCTCGTCCTCGCTGAGCGCCTTGTCACTGACCTCTTTGATCTCGGCGGCTAGCTTGGCACTCTCCTCCTTGACGTCCTCGCCCTTCTTGGCGCGCATCTTGAGAACATTGTTTTGCTTACTTAGTTCAGCGGTGGCTGTTGAAACTTTCGATTTGATCGCTTCGATATCTGCAGGCCAAAACTTGTGGGTGTATACATTTGCCACGGTGCCCTTGAATTCATCGATCTCTGCAGGAGCTGCCATGGCATTACGAAAAGCCTCAGCACCATCACCAGTAGTCTCGCCACCCACGCCAAGCACTCCTGTCACGAAAGGCATTTTCGGTGTATTGAGATCCTTGCGCAGATCACGGATGAGGCATGCAAGCAAACGGCTGTATTCGGAGTAGTCCTTGATGCTCTTCTTGGTAGGGTCGCCAGGATAAGGACCTACGAGATCATTGAAACCTTGGAACCAGACAAAGCCTGCAATCTCATAACCCTCCTTCTCATTGTAACCCGCATAGACTTTTTTGGGATCCGCCAACACATCCCTCACGTGCGACATCATGTGACCGTAATATTTACCTGCGTTTTCCTTGTGCTTCGGATCGCTTGGCTCACCGCCACTGGGTGGACGGAAGTCAACCATCAGGCTCTTTCCACCCCATGCGTTTTTGATTATCAGAATAGGCTCGCCGAGGTGCTTTTGCATCGTGATACCAAAGGTGTACTCGGGCCCGATCTTGCAAATGTTGTGATGCTGACTACCCCAACCCGCAGTTAGATTACCTGCCTTACGGCCGATCGGATTGCCGCCAAAATCACCGTATGCGTAGGAGATCCAAACGTCTTTGCAAACCACCGGCTTTCCTTCGGCATCCACCATCTGCTTGTAGAGGTCGGCCGTCTTTGGATCCTTGGCAATGGCGGGGAAGGTATAGGATTCTGCATGTCCTTCCATGTTAGATTGGCCTGCGAGAATGAAAACTTTAAGCGGCTTGGCTTCGACCATAGTAACAAGCGCCATGGCAGCGGTGATGAGAATAGGGAATTTCATAATATTTGAGGTTTGCATAGAGTGGAGGTGTTAGAGATTTTTTAGAAAAAGCGAACCACGGATGAACGCAGATGGACGCAGATAAAGAAATTATTAGTTAGAAGTTATTCGTTCAGTCCCCCAAGATTATTCTATTTCTTATCTGTGTTCACCCGTGGTTCTATTTCTGTTACTTGGGTATTCGTAAATACGTTCTTTATCGGTGGTTCTTTTACTTCGTCTTGCCGAAGTTTTTTGCTTCCTCGAACTTGAGCATCTTCTTCGCGGCGACGGGATCTGCAGTTTCAATATCAGCGATGATCTTATCCCATTGGCCTTTGAATTTTCCGGGATTGATCTCTTTCACTTTAGGTAAGATATACTTGGCATTTGCGCCATAGACGGGAAGCACGCTCATCAACATTCGGATTTTGAAGCCAGCTTTGCCGGTGTCGGAATCGAAAGCCGCTAACGCGCCTTCAATCCCACCTTCGATGTTCAACCTAGCATAAATGCCAACCGCTTCGATCTTGGGCTCGAAATTGTGATAGCTTGTATAGGTGAGATCCTGATCATCCATGATGGTCTTAACGCTATCCGCAACCCAATGGAAATCTTCCAGCGGCACCGCTGAGATCATTTTAACACCTGTCGCACGACCATAGGAGCGCTTGTGTGCCATCAGTTTGTTTGCTGCCGCGTAAAACAATTCCTTATCCTTCACCAATCCAGCG
Organism: Luteolibacter sp.; assembly: GCA_021298895.1. Taxonomy (GTDB): domain Bacteria; phylum Verrucomicrobiota; class Verrucomicrobiia; order Verrucomicrobiales; family Akkermansiaceae; genus Luteolibacter. The sequence continues at coordinate 1,507 of JAJTHK010000037.1, read as the reverse complement.
GCATAGGGATCGGCGCACATCGTAACCAAGGCGCGACCCAATTCCATATCGATTTCACCGAGCTTATCCTCAGGTTTTTTTTCTAACACCAGCTTCAATATATCTGGGTAATAGGCATGAGCTCCGGCACCCAAATTAGCGATCGAACTTGCGATATCTGCTCGCATCGACATCTCCTGCTTGCTGTCTTTCAAGAGCGCAGCCATGGATTCGACTGCCAAGCTGGCTTGATCAGGCGGGCATTGATATCCAAAATACTCGACCGCACTTTTGCGCTGCAAAGCGGTTCCATTTGTTAGCATTTTAACGATGTCGTTGACATACTTGTGAGGTCGTCCTCGGAGTTGCCATACAGCTTCTTGCCTTACTTTTGGCATCTCATGATCTAACAATTTGAACAACTCATCTTCGCTGAGTTTTTTGACATCCAATGTTGCAAGGCCTGCGATCTGTTGAGCGGCGGCCGCAGATAGGAAAATCGATTTATCGGCATCTTTGCCATTGATGTAGAGTTGGTGACGCGGAACGCAATAGTTCAGCAAATGAGATGCGGCATCGTTGAATCCGCTATACGAATAATCTTCCCCGCTGTCATAGGTGAAGCCGCCATCCCATTTGCGATTGAGCGTATGCAGCCAGGCAGTTTCTTTGAAAAATGCCGTCGTTGCACTCGGGCCAGCTAGTCCAGCGCCCAGTCCCGTCCATAGCTGATTGAAAAAATGACCCGTGTGTCCCGTTTCCATCATGTTGGTGGATGCCAATGACATTTTTGAGAAAAACGCCGAACCTTGCTTGTCTTCCGCGAGCGAGAGCGCAATGGCGGCCATGCCGCTCATGCCGTTGTTGTTGAACGCTTTGGTATTAGGATCATGCACACCATACGGCAAGGTTCCTTTGCCGACAAAACTGCCGTAGAATGTGCGACCCTGCTCAATCGCTGCTGAAAGCTCCGGATCTTTGACGCCACATTTTTGAGCTAACAACAAGGAGATATAACAAGGCAAACTGGATGAGTTCATCACCGCGTAGCCATACAATCTGCCATGCAACTGCCCGCGATTTGCCTCTGGATTTGCCATCCTGTGCCCCCAGAGACCTGCCGCATCGCGTCCCTTGGCAAGCGTCACCGCATACTTATTGATCGCAGGTAAAACGTAATCATCTTTTGTCCGCAGATAGTATTCGCACAACAAGATGTTCTGATAGCCATAAGCCCAAGCACTGCCTTCAGGCCCCAAGGTCAGCTTTACATCCGGCTTAGCCCAATCGAGTTCGCGAATCGCAGTTCTAACGACTTCAAGATGAGATTTTTCCCCAGTCGCCAACAAACCCATCAAACCAAATCCGAATCGACCGTAGTCTTTATTTTTGGGGCTGTACTAGCTAAGCGAGGAAAAATCGCATAGTTAGACAAGCCAATGTATCAACGAAAAAGCCGACTTCCAGCTCGAAAACAAAGCGAGCTCATTAAACTTTTTGTAGCAGGTGTGACGGCACGTGCGGCGGC
>JAJTHK010000122.1 GCA_021298895.1 Luteolibacter sp. | reverse complement strand
GCCGCCGCACGTGCCGTCACACCTGCTACAAAAAGTTTAATGAGCTCGCTTTGTTTTCGAGCTGGAAGTCGGCTTTTTCGTTGATACATTGGCTTGTCTAACTATGCGATTTTTCCTCGCTTAGCTAGTACAGCCCCTAAAATTATAATAGTTCCAAATAACTACGTAAAAATTATTCTCAACAGATCAATGATTGTAGTTTTGATTGATGGAGCTAGATTACCTACATATTTGAGCAAAGTGCCAAATATAAATCAGTCTCCTGTTTATGGGTTTGTGAACCTTAGTGATTAGCTGTAGTACCCTGTAAGAGTCCCCGTCATGGTATACATTTCAAAAGTATAGTTTTAGGCGGCAATGGTTAGTTTTGTTACACTCTTTCTTGGAGTTTAGAGTTTAAAGTTTTCCGGTAACCATGGATCAAACTCCGCTGGCGGTGGGGCGGTGAAGGAGAGTTTTTTTCCTGTGACGGGATGGTTGAAGGAAAGTTTCCATGCGTGCAGGAGGAGTCTTGGGGTGGGGAGGGAATGTTTTTTGGTGTAGATGGGATCGCCTAGGATGGGAGTGCCGATGTGTTGAAGGTGGACGCGGATCTGATGGGTGCGCCCAGTATGGAGGTGGCAGAGGACGAGAGCGGTTTTGGTGGCTAGATCGGGGGCGATGACCTCGTAATCGGTGATCGCGGTTTTGCCTCCCGGTGGAGAAATGACTGCCATTTTTTGGCGGTTCACCGGATGGCGGCCGATGTGGGTGAAGATGGTATCTTTGGTTTTTAGGGGGATGCCATTGGTGACGGCGAGGTAGATTTTTTCCATCGTTGAGCGCTCGGAAAATTGAGTGGCGAGGCCTTGATGAGCGGGGTCGGTTTTCGCGATGACGAGACAGCCAGACGTGTCTTTATCCAAACGGTGGACGATGCCGGGTCGCTCGACTCCACCGATTCCTGAGAGTTTTCCTTTGCAATGATGGAGCAGGGCATTGACGAGGGTGCCGTCTGGATTTCCGGGAGCGGGATGGACGACCATGCCGTGGGCCTTGTGGAGGACGATGAGGTGTTCGTCCTCAAACAAGATATCGAGTGGAATGTCTTGGGGGCTTGCCACGTCAGGAACCGCCTCTGGGATGACGACGGTGATTTCATCTCCAGCCGAAATGCTGTCGCGGGGTTTGGCGGGTTTGCCGTTTAGCAAAATGTATTGCTCGCGGATCAGATCCTGAATTCTGGATCGGGAAAGCTCTGGGATTTTCCCAGCAAGGTAAGCATCTAAGCGATCGTGTTTTTCGGTGACGGTGAGATGCATGGGCGAATGAGATCCGTAAATATTTAAAACGGAGGGCACCGAGAACACGGAGAAAACGGAGAAGATGAAGTTAAGCGATGATGGCTTGGGTTAGGACTTCGCGGATGATGGTGATGTGTTCGTTGGGTAGCGCATTGGGGAAGAGCGCGCCGAGTATGGCGATTCCGTTTGGGGTTTCGCAGGGGATGAGCTCTAGATTGGCATCGGGGCCGAATTTGACGCGAACGTTATGGGTTTGCTTGGCTTGAAGGATGAGATCTCTGGCGATGAAATGAAGGCGACCGTGGTGGCTTTCATCGTATATGACCGATCCGGTATGATCCAAAATGAAGATTTCTTTTGCAGAGAAATTTTCTATCAACCAGTTGCGAAGAATTTGGAATCGGCTATCTAACAGCGTGGTGACTTTTGGTTCAGGCGCGACTTTTACGACCTTGTTGATTTTGCTGAACGCGGCAGGATTGCTTGGAGCGGCAGTGCTCGGAGTTGGAGTTGGAGTTGTTACCGCAACGCTCGGAGTTGGAGCGGGAGTTGATTTAGGAACGCTTGGAGTAGGAGCCTTTGCAAGAACCTCAACAGGTTTGGGTGAAAGGACAGGAGGAATATCTTTTTCCGTTTCATCGGTATCGATGAAGCCCACGAAAGACGTATCAAAGCCAGAGTTTGTGGAAACGATACGGCTTTGCTCGACCGGGCGTAAGAGTTTTTCGGCAAGTTGTCTGACCGCTGTGGAGTCAATCCATGGATTAATCGAATCCATTTGGTTTTAGGGTGTGGGTTGGCGATGGGTTATGTTGAGCTTGGCCTGTATTTCTTCACGGATGGAGTCGAAAACATTTTCGGAAATTTCACCACCTTCGAGAATGGCGACAGGGAGGCCTTTCGCGCTGGCACGTATATAAATGTCATCGCGAGGGACGGCGGTTTTAAAAAGCATTTCTTCTGGGAGGAGTTCGCGCAGAGCTGTAGCAGCTTCGTGGCTTTCTTGGAGATTGTATTGCAACATCGTGAGGCAAATTCCGAGCACGTGCAGTCGAGGGTTGATGATACGGATGCGATTGAGCCCTTCTAAAACTTTCGGGACAGAGCGGATACCCAAGGGTTCGGCTTGTTGTGGAATCATTACGGCATTGCTGGAGGCGATAATATCATTGCTCAGTCCGAATAGGCCGGCGGCGGTATCAATAATGCAAATGTCATATCCGCGGGCGGCGATTTGGCTGAGAAACGTCCGCACGCGGGTGAGGTGTGAGCCGGAAGAGCCGTTTCCCGCCTCGTAGTCACTGGCCTGACCCGCCGCCACGAGGGAGAAGGTTTTCAATCGTGTCGGGACAATCAGGCGCTCCATGGGCGTGCTCGGATCGGCCAAATAATCGTAAAATCCCACCAATAAACGCGATTGGCGGGTGAGGGATAAACCGACGGAGCCTTGGGGGTCGGCATCGACGAGTAGGGTATTGAAGCCCGCGCGAGCGAAGGCGTGGGCGAGATTGATGGACAGGGTGGTTTTACCCACACCTCCTTTTTGGCTTGAGATGGCGATGCTGATCACGCGGAAAGTAAATTCGAGTTGCGGGAGATTATCGAAGCATCAAGCCAGCGAAAGTCTTTTCTTTGAAGGGAGTAAATTCCCTGAAATCGGGGTTCAGGGGGCACTTTTTAGTTGGGTGTCTCTGCGCTTGCACTTTCTGGCAAAAGGGTGGTTAGATGTTCGCAACACAAACCCATTGTGATCCTTATGAATTTCCCATTTTTCCCGACGCTTAGTTTATGCAGCCTTTTGGTCCTGGTTCAGGTGTCTGCGGATACCGTTCTATTAAACAATGGAAAGAGTTTTGAAGGAACGGTTGTTTATGAGGATGATACTTATTGCCTGATTGAGATTCTGGTCAGCGAGGGGATTAAGGATGAGAAGAAATTCCTGAAGACTGAGATCAAATCGATTACAAAACAGTCGCCTGATATTAGAGACTTTGAGGAGTTGAAAAAATTAGCACCTGCGCCAGATCTGCTGGGTTTGATGGAATATGAAGTGAGGGTTAAGAAGTTTGAGAGTTTCATTAAAAAATATCCAACTAGCCCAAAGCTTGCGGAAGCTAAAAAAATGAATGATGCACTTTTCGAGGAACTCGAGGTCGTGCGACAGGGGGGGATTAAATTTTCCGGAAAAATGATTCCGGCAGCTGATTATTTATCCAATGCATACGCCTACGATGAGTCGATTGCTGCCCATAAAATCAATCGTGAAATTATTAATGCGAATTTGCTTGGGGCAATGAGGTTATTTACGGATTACGAAATGAATTTTTCAGAAGGTAAAGCTAGGGCTGAGCTTATTCCGAAAATCAAACAAGTGCTGCAAGTTTACAAAACTAATTTGTCTGAAGGTATCGAAGGATATGATGCACTAGAAAAATTACGTGGAGTAGGTCTGGAGAGTATGACACCTGAGGATAGGGAAAGAACTGAGCGCGCCTTGGATGACCAGATGAAGAGTTTGAAAGAGAGATTTAATCGTGAAAAAAACATGAAGGGTGCGTGGATCACTCCAGATGAAAATTATAAGGAATCAATGGTTGAAGCGCTCCGGCAGGTTGAGAACGAAATCAAACGTCTCGATAGTCCACCTAAAAATTCGACTGTAGTTATTGTTTCAAGGGAAGAAGCTTATCGCCAGGCATGGGAGAAATTGCCAAATGCCACAGCAGCTCAACAAAAAGCGATTTTAGAGAATCTTAAACGTGATCGTATGCCTGAGTCTTATCTAGTTAAACTCAAAGAGCGAATTACTCCTCAGCAATAATAGCAAAAAATTTTAAACTTATGAGTCAACGAATTGCCAAGAGTAGTAGGAAAACCGCGGAGACTAAAATAGATCTATGCATCAATTTGGATGGTGACGGTTCCGCTGAAATTAAGACTGGAATTCCGTTTTTTGATCACATGCTCACGCTTTTTTCCAAGCATGGTTTGTTTGATCTGAATCTCTCCGTGAATGGTGATATCGACGTTGATTTTCATCACACCATTGAAGATACAGGAATCGTGCTCGGGGAGTGCATGCGCGAGGCGTTGGGAACGAAGGAAGGGATCCGTCGTTACGGTTGTGCGTATTTGCCTATGGATGAAACCCTAGCTCGGGTGGTTGTGGATTTGAGCAATCGTCCGCACTTAGAATTCCGTGCACCAGCAGGAACGCCTTCTGCACCTAACATGCCGTTTTCTTTGGTTGAGGAGTTCTGTCGTGCTGTGGCATCGAATCTACGTGCGAACATCCACGTCGAGGTATTGTATGGTCGGGATGGTCACCATGTTGCGGAAGCCGTTTTCAAAGGGTTGGCCAGAGCATTGCGTGAAGCTTGTGAAAAAGATGCGCGGGTCAAAGGAATTCCTAGCACCAAAGAAGCGCTGTGAAGGTTGGATTGTTAGATTACGGCGGAGGCAATCTCCGTAGTGTGGCAAATGCTTTGCACGCGCTTGAAGTGGATCCTGTGGTGGTGAGTAAGCCAGAACAGCTTGAAGGCCTGACTCATCTCATTCTTCCCGGACAAGGGGAGTTCGGCGATGTGATGGCGCAACTTGCGAAGCGTGATTTGGTCGATGCATTGAAGCTATGGCTTGCAGCCGGTAAACCGTATTTCGGAATCTGCGTGGGTTATCAAATTTTGTTTGAAGGCAGCATCGAGGCACCGGGAGTTGAAGGTTTGGGATTGATCAAAGGCAACTGCGTTCGTTTCCGCGAAGAGGCTGGAAAAAAAATCCCGCAAATGGGTTGGAACGCCGCTTGTCCGGATCAACCAGTTTCGCATTTCTGGGAGGGTCTTGGTAAAGAACCGTATTTCTATTTCGTGCATTCTTATTATCCCGTGGTGGAAGATTCGACCTGGGATGTTTCTCGTACGAATTATGCGGGAGAGGAGTTTGCGGCTTCGGTCGAGAAAGGGAAGATCCTGGCCTGCCAGTTTCACCCAGAAAAAAGCCAGGATGCGGGACTGCGTTTGATCCGTAATTTTTTGGATCAGGCTTAGCTTAAAAAGAGAAAATACCGCCGGCCGGACTCGAACCGGCACGCCTTTGAAAGCAACGGATTTTAAATCGGACGCTCAAAAATCTTTTCCTTATAGAATAAGGGCTTTTTCTGACCATAAAACCTAATTTTCACCATGTTCTTGACTTTTAAAGGCACTTTGGGCACCTTTAGGCCATGCCAAGACAGACACAGCTTGCCGTTACCGAAGACAAAAAAAGAGGCCGCTTTAAAGTGGACGTGCCCGCCTCAATCTCAGAGAGCGGGAAGCGTGAAAGGCACTTTTTCAAGAACATCACCGCCGCCAAAGCGCACGCCCTGAAGCTCAAAAAAGAGGTCAAGGAAGTAGGGCAGGGGGCAACTATCATTAAACCCGCCCTTGCCGAATCCGCGCAACGTGCCGCCGAGATTCTAGCACCTTGGGGAATATCACTTGTGGAGGCCGCGCGGATGGTTGACGAGATCCGCAAGGCACAATCAAACAGTTGTTTGTTATTAGTCGCCGCCGATGCTTGGCTCTTGGCTTGCGAATCACTCCGGCCGCGAACTCTTGGAGGTTACACACAAACCGCCGACAAGCTGAAAAACGCGCTTGGAAATAGTCTTCTCACCGCGATCACCGCCGCGCAGATACAAGATACCGTTTGTCCACTGGGAAGCTCAGGCGCAGCGGTGGAGGGGCACTTGCGAAATGCTAAAGCATTTTGGAGATGGTGCGCAAAAAAGGGATGGTGCGACGCTGACGTTTTCAATGGCGTGGAAATACCAAAGGGTGGACGTGATAGCGATGAGATCCAGATTCTCACGGTGGAACAGGCAAAGAAACTTTTGGAGGTTGCCGCCCAGCATTACCCGCAAGCCGTCCCCCATTACGCTTTGCAACTCTTCGCCGGTATCCGTGCCGAGGAAGTCAAACGCTTGGATGCGGAACACGTCACAGCCGACGGAATAGAGCTTTCCGCCGGGGTCACGAAGAAAGGCCGTCGCCGCCATATCACGCCAAACGAAACCCTTTCAGCATGGCTCACAGCCTACCCATTCAGACCTTGCGACAACTGGAGGGAGATAGACAACGCTTGCCGCCGCTTGACGGGCTGGGCGGTGGAATCGCGCTTGTTGAAAGAGCCACCCGCCGCAACGCTGGGCGCATGGCCTCAAAACGCTCTCAGGCACTCACACGCTTCTTATGCCGTCGCGTTTGGCGTGAAGCTCGAAACCTTGCTTTTTGAATTCGGACACTCAGGAAATCAAAACCTATTGCGTCAACACTACGTCGGCAGAGCAAGCAAGAAAGACGCTCTCTCGTATTACTCAATCGCGCCCGAAGGCGTTAAAATCAAACTCGTGAAATCAGTCGCATGAAAACAGATAAAAAAGACAAAGCAGACGAACACAACCCTTGTATTTTTTCAATCCGTGGAACGGACTTCGTAATGCTGGCTTGCTCTAACAAATTCCTTGCTCAAGGAACTAAAAGACTAACCGATTCAAGCGTAAAGTTTGAAACCATGTATTGGCCTGTTGTTATACAGCTAAAGCCACAACTAAAGATTTTACATGATTTCAAGACAGTGGCGGGCAAAGATATTGAGTGGGAAATGTATCAAGTTCCAATTAGCAAATCCGCTAAACACGATTGGCCATTTTTAAACCGCGCAGCAAAAAACGCCCTAGCAGATGCTTATAGAACTGTTAGTGAACCAAAATCGAGTGGATGGAATGGAAATAAAACCACAAACATCACCTTAAGCCCAGAGAAGCTTTTTGAGTATAAAGGGGGCACAATGTTGCGGAACGTGATGGCTTGGCTTGCTTGGGATGCGTGGAAAGCAAAGGGACTTACAATAGAGCAACGTGCAGAGATTTTAAGGAATCATGGCTTTACTGAATGCACGGGAGATAAACTAGAAAAAGCAGCCGGAAAGAGGGGATTATAAACCCCCAAACTTAAGCCCAATGTTTGGGGGGGTGTATCGCCCATGCTTAAAATCCGCGAATAGTCGGAAGGGTAATGATAAAGTTACCTAATACCGAAATAAACGAACAAGCCCCCGCGCTTGTCGCCGCCCCAGTTATCGCGCGTCGCATTTCAGCAACGCCGCGATATATCCTCCAACTCGCCGCAGCTGGGAAAATACCAGTTGTCAGAATTGGTCAAAAGTGTGTGCGCTTCGACCCGCACGCAGTCGCTCAGTCTTTGGGTTTTATCTGGGAGGGCTCAGCCCAATGAACACCTCCAATTTACTAAAGGCGGAATGGCTCAACGAAGAGCCTGAAGACCCGGCGCACGGCAAGATTAAACGGACGATTGAGATTCTCGACGAGCTCGAAACCCGCGATCCGCTCGCGATTGAAACGCTCGTTTCAGAAGATGAAAGGAGGGGTAAGTGAAGATTGCGACAATGAAGAAAGACTTCTTCGCAGATGCTCGAAGCAAGATCACAATTGCCGATGCGTGGGAGATGCTGGAGCTCGATGGAGAACCGAAACCGAGTTGTAAAAGCCCGTTTCGTGAAGATCGATCACCTAGCTTTTCGATTCATTCCGAAGGCAAAGGGTTTAAAGACCACGCAACCGGAGACGGTGGCGATGTCATCGAATTCATTCGACTGGCAATCGGTGGAGATCACCGTGATGTCAGGAAGTGGATTGCCGAGCGGATCGGATCAATCCATATAACCGACTCCAAGCCGAAGCCTGCAACCTCGAAGGTCATTCAATACCCAGCCGAGCTAATCGCTGGGGATTTTGAGACTTGGAAAGCCTTTGCAAAAAGTCGCAACCTAACTTTCCCAGCCGTTCACGCTATGGTGAAAAGTGGGATTCTCCGCTTCTGTGTCATCGATGGCCTGAAATGCTACGTGGTCACCGATGCCGCCAATATCGCCGCAGAGATCCGGCGAATGGATGGCAAGGAATGGCTTACCGGCAAGAAGGCTTACCCGCTGAAAGGCGTTAAAAAGTCATGGATGCCTGGCATGGATCACTTGCGACTCGCTCCCAAGTCAACCGCTGTCTTTGTCACTGAGGGCGCATCCGATCTTTTATCGGCAATCGACCTTTACTCGCGATACCGGCGCAACGGTGGACGTAGTTCATGGCAGCCCGTTGCCTTGCTTGGAGCTGGATGCAAGGAGCTATCACCCGAAGCCATAGGCTTAATTCGAGGGCGCCACGTCCGGCTTATTCCCGATGCCGACACAGCAGGCGATGAGATGGCGGATCACTGGACAAAATACCTTCGCAAAATCGGATGTTCGGTGGACGTGGTCAACCTACCTCGCGACACCGATCTAACCGACCATCTTCAAACCCCCAAACCTCAAGAATTTTTCTCATTATGAATATCTCCATTTCTCAAAAATACCTACCAACCGACAACTCAGAACCCGATGAATCTAAAGCTGAATCATATTCCGTTCCTGAAGATCAACCTCTCAAATTTACCTTCACCCATGCCGACGACTTATCGGATGAGGAAGGGGCTTTTGACTTTGTCGAAGATGTTCTAACCGATGGCGCGGTGAGTGTTATCTATGGAGCAAGCAATAGCGGCAAAACTTTCTTTGTCCTCGACCTTGCGGCACACATCGCCACAGGCAAGGAATGGCAAGAAAAGGAAGTGGAACAAGGCGCGGTGCTTTATATCGCGCTGGAGGGCACACAGGGCGCAAAGAACCGCCTTAAGGCTATGAAGTTGCGCGGAATACTCCCACAGCGCGCACCGTTCTTTGTAAGTTCATCTGCGGTTAATCTACTCAACCCAACTCACCCCGCCGAAATTACTCGGTTGATTCAGGCTGTAACCAAAGAAGCGAATATACCTGTGCGTTTTGTTATCATCGACACAATGGCCCGAGCTATTGCCGGAGGTAATGAAAACAGCGGTGAGGATATGGGAATAGCTGTGGAAACCATCGAAGCAGTAAAAAAAGAAACAGGCGCACATATCTGCATCATTCACCATTGCGGAAAAGATGCAGCCAAGGGCGCACGTGGTCATAGTTCACTCCGTGCAGCTATCGATACCGAGATTGAGGTAGTCCACCCAGAGGGCGACAAATACCGCACCGCGACCATAGTGAAGCAGCGCGACCTTGCATCGATTCTACCTCTCTGCTTTTCACTGGACGCTGTGGAAGTTGGAGTGAATCGCCGGGGTAAACCTATCACTTCCTGCGTGGTAAAAGCTGAAGATGGAATGATGGCACACACCAAGGGCAAAGTTGGCGCACCTAGAAAATACACTTGCGAAATGGTGCTAGAATTACTCCCACAACCGACCATTGCAGCGTGGAAATTAAGAGCAAAGGAGGTGCATGGCATGGGTGAGGATTCTTTTTCTGAAAGGAAAAGAGAATGCTGTGATCGGTGGCAAAAGGTGGGTAATCAAATCACCCTCAAACCCTTAAGCAATAAGGAAAAGGGGTATAATGGGGATAATCTAATTTAATTATACCCCCCTCTACTTAGTCAATAGGGGGGGGAATAGGGGGTTATCTTTAGATACCCCATTACCCCCCTACTCCGATTATCCCAACCTACAGAATTTAACCAAAACAACCACAGATCACATGAAACCAAATTCAAAAAACACAATCTACGAAATCCACGCCCTCCGCTGCTTAGGCGGTGGATCGAAACGCAACCGCGCAGACCTGCGAAACCTACCGCATGAAGTCATAGACCGAGGCAGGAGGATGGCACCCGCTCGCCTCTACAAGATCGAGGACGTTCTTTCACTGCGTAAAGCGCACTTTGCAAACTGGAAAGATGAACTCGCCCGACTCAAACAAAATGACAAGCCGAGCCATTGAATGCAGAGCAAAGTTAGTTTCGATTCCAACCACCGCCAGGGATGCCGACAAGTTGCTTCAATCACCAAACTCAACCGGAACCTACCTCGGACGTTTGGAAGGATCACGAGTTGAACGCTTGCCGCAGTGTGGCGGCATTCAACGATGGAAGTTCAATCCATCCTAAAAAAAGGAGCAAAGGAGTAAGTTTTTACCTTAAATAACGGGAAACAGTCTGGAAGACATGCAATCACCTTCACCGCGATACATAGGAACCCTAAAAACTGCTCCTTTGCTCCTTCGCCGCCGCCTCCACAGCCGCGATGATTCGACAAGCCGAGCCATTGAATGCAGAGCAAAGTTAGTTTCGATTCCAACCACCTCCCTGGACCCACCACCGAGCAAACCCCACTCGACCAGCTCATCGAAATGGAGATCGAAGCCGGGATCGATACCGATGAGGACGGCAGCGATGAAGACGTTCTTGCGCTCAAGTCTATACCTCCTGACGCGCTACTCGTTTTGCTCCGCTTCATCATCAGCAGCACCTCGAAGAAAAAGCGTTGGCGCGTCGCGCAACTGAAACTATGCACGCTCGCACACGCAGCTGGGATGGAGGGAATAGGGGATAAGTCGCTAACAGAACTTGCAGAGGAATTGGGATGCACTCGCGCTTTGCTTTCGCTCTATGCAACTCGACTTGCCGATCAGCTAGGAATCTCGCAAGTGCGCGGTGGAAAATGCCGAGAATCTCGCGAGACATACAGAAAGAATGCTTTGAAATCTCATCAGGCGCGTGGTAATACTTTGAGCGGTAAAGAGAAACGCGCTCGCCATTTTCCCCATGTAGAATAAGGCTTGCAGCGTGTTACCCCCCCCCCATTGGGACCCCTACCGATTCAAGGCACCCAAAGGCAATATACACATGGAATGCCCGTTTTACGGGCCATTGGGACCCCTACCGATTCAAGGCACCCAAAGGAGTCATCCGCACTTACGTCGTTTTCTTATGAATTTTTCAAAACCAACCATTTCACTATGGTGAAGCAGCTTCGCGATCATGTCACCAAGCGCGATCCTGCACTAG
>JAJTHK010000146.1 GCA_021298895.1 Luteolibacter sp. | reverse complement strand
GTGAGGATTATGTGAAAGGAATGGCAGCGAGGTATCAGTCGCAGTTCGAAAGACAGAAGGAAAGAACGGCAAAACCATTGAAAAGCGCAACAGGAGGTAAATCAGGATCGATTTTTGCAATGCGAGGGAGTTGAGAGATAGATTTCGCGGATGGTGTGATGATCGTGAGTAGGCGTTTTGTGAGTAATCTCATTCGGGATAGCCCCCACTGACTATAGCTCCAGTTCCGTCGTTGCTCCTCGGTTGCGGATATTAATAAACAGCGCGTGAGTGGCGCTTGTCTTTTTTAAGCATCGCAATGTAAGCGGCGGAGGCTCCTTCTTGAAGCCACTTCCACATTTCGGCTCCTTGCTTGAGCATAAGTTTTTGAACGTAGATATTTTCTTTCTGATCAGGCGACAATGCAAGATACATGAGGGTGAGTATGCCGTCTTTATGGAAAGCTTCAAGCTCGTCGCAGTAGAGGAAATCGTTTTTTGCGTAGGGATTACCAAAGAATAAGTAGTTCTTACCTTTCGATCCTGTGGCTTTAAGTTGGATCTAAATTCCGGCCCGAGTGCACGGCCAATACTTCATGAATTTTGAGAAGGGATGAGCGGCTTGATCATGTCATATCCTCGAGGACTTTAGAATTCGCCGATCCATTGAGTTCAAAATAATTGACATAGTGAATCATGAGGGGACAGGCGTGATGCTAATGCATCAGCTTTTCCAATTGAGTGCGCCTTTTTTCAGAGCGTAGACATAAGCGATAGCGAGAACGCCAGCAAATCCAGCCATGCTAGCGAGGACAGTTGGACCATGGTGCTGGGCGAGGTCCCGGAATTGCACAGCCCATGGATACATGAAAACAACTTCGATATCGAAGAGTACGAATAACATGGCGACGAGGTAAAATTTGACAGAGAAGCGCGGAGCGCCATCGCCAATCGGCAACATGCCACATTCGTAAGCGGAGTCTTTGATCGAGTTTCTACGTGCGGAGCGGCCGAACACCACGCTGAGGATGAGAGTGGTCACAGCAAATCCACAAGCGATAAGGACTTGGAATAAAACAGGAAGATAATTTTCAGGCATAGTAGGCGTGGAGAATTTTTACTGGGGATTTCTAGGCTGAGAATTGGCGCTTGGGTAGAAAAAAACCCGTGTCTTTTCAGACACGGGTTTTCGGGATAAATCTGAGAGAAATTAAACTTCGGCTTCAGCTGCTTCTTGAGCTGCTGCGTAGGCACTGGATGCTTCGTGGACACGTGCTGTGCCCTTATATTCTTTACCTAGCTTTTCCACGAGACCGCGGTTTACTAAATTCTGCAATTTTTCGTAAGAACGAAGGCGAAGCATTTCTTCGCCGCCGCTTACTGCATTTCGCAGTTTCAGATTTTCAAACACTCTTTCGAAGAGATCGTTGAAGCCGAATACCTTCTTTTCAGAAAGCACACTGCATAGTTCATCGGTCACGTGGTCTGGAAGTCTCCGGGAAAACCGGGTTCTTTTAGTAGGTGTAGCCATAGCGAGGAGATCATAGCATACGCCCCAAAATAAAGCGACTCAAAATTTTAAACTTCCGATAAAATAAGGGCTGACTTATTACACAAATCTTAAATATTTACCAATATTTGCCCTAATAAGTGCCAAATATTGGTAAACTAAGCCTGAATCTGACGCTGGCGCACCGCCTCAAACAAGCAAACACCAGTCGCAACCGAGACATTTAGGCACTCAACCTGACCAGCCATGGGCAATTTTGCCAAGAAATCGCAGTTTTCCTCGGTTAAACGCCTCATTCCTTTCTCCTCGGCCCCAAGCACCAGAGCGAGCGGGCCTTTGAGATCGAGCTCATAAAGGGTCTTTTCTGCCCGATCTGAGGTCCCGACAAACCAAACGCCGGCCTCTTTGAGTTGTTCCATAGTACGGGCAAGGTTGGTGACTTGGACGAATGGGACATAGTCCGCTGCGCCCACCGATATGCGCCGCACAGTTTCAGTGATGCCCACCGCCTTGTCTTTTGGGGCAATGACGGCATGGACGCCAGCCCCGTCGGCTGTGCGTAAAATCGCGCCAAGATTGTGGGGGTCCTGCACACAGTCGAGAATTAATAAAAATGGCACCTTGGTTTCGGCGACAATACGCATCAAATCATGTTCATCCAAAGAGGGAGCATGAGTCTCTTCAAGTGGCTTGACATGTCGGTTTTCCCTAGCGGGTCGGGTCTTGTCGCCATGACTTCTGTTACCAAATTTTTTCGGCTTCACGAAAAGAATGGAAACGTTTTGAGCAAGGAGTGCAATCGCGAATCAACGTCGACGCCGTAATAAAGTGAGAGCACTAGCTGTCACTAGGACGGCTGTTGAGGGCTCGGGGATGACAGTTCCGGTCAGGATGATATCATCGAGCTGCAGCGCACCTGAACTGCTTGCATTCCAGGCTTGGATGCAAATGGTCGCAAAGCTCAAGCCGGAAAAACCAAGTGAGGAGTTAGATATGGAGGTGATGGTAGATTCATTAGAATAAGAAGCTGAAAAATCATAGAGGGTTGAATTGATCTTGAATCCGATATCGGTAGGAGCAGTCGCTGTGCTTCGAGCTATAAAGCTAAAGCCATCCAGAGAGAAGATGTATCCCGATGCTGCGCTGATGGTGAAAAATACCGCGTTTTTTGCAGCGGAGTGGTTCGTGGGCGATGAGAAAAATCCAGCGGCGCCGCTAATTTGTGCTGCGCTATCCCAGCCCGAGCTTGATGTGAATGAATTGAAGGTCGACTCACTGGAAAGCGAGGAAACCATCATGCCGGGAATCGACGATGCAGAACTGAACAGTGATCCTCCGGTGAAATTGAAATTTGCCAGAGTGGCAGCATGTGCGGTTGTGAAGCCAAACATGCATGCGAGGCACAGTCTTCCGAGAGGGGGATAGATCATGGGGGTGAAACGGGGGGTGGTTTCGGAAAGGCGAGAGCTAATAGACAAACATTGGAATTGGCAATTAGAAATTATGTTAGAATAGAGAATTTTTCCTCAGGCGAGATGATTTGAGATTGGAGATTGTATTTATAAGGTTTTTAAAGTATTCAGAAGCTATGAAATCTCTGGGGAAAATCTTGGCATGCCTTTTTTTACTCGGTTCAGTCGCTTGCAAAAAGAACGCAGAGCGGGTTGATGGTGAGGTTCACGAGGCTGGATATACAATGACGCAGGAAGGATGGTTGAAAGCGATTCGTGCGGATCATCTTGAGGTTGTCAAAAAAATGGCGAAGACAGGTTTCAATATTAAAGCGAGAGATGAAAATGGCCAACACAGCCTTCACGTGGCAGCGGAAGCCGGGAGTATCGATGTTGCGGAATATTTATTAAACGCAAAAGTTGGCATCAACGACCCAGACAACGAAGGTAGAACGCCGTTAATGTTGGCGGTGATATCGGGCCGGTCGGCAATGGTTCGCTGGCTTTTGAAGCAGGGAGCCGATCCCAAATTGAAAGATAACAAAGGTTACATGGCGCTGATGTTGGCGGTGACTCAGCATCAGGTGAAACCGCTCGAAGAGTTAGCTCCCTATCACCGCGAGGATTTGGATTCCGCCTTATTGTTAGCAGCCTATGAAGGTGATGCAGCGGCAATCGATACGCTAACTAACTACGGTGCTTCGGTTCATGCGCGAATGAGCGATGGCCGCACGCCATTGATGTTGGCTGCGCAAAACGGTCATCAGGAAGCGGTCGCAATTCTTATGGATGTTGGGGCGAGTCGACACGCAACCACTGAATCTGGCGAGACCGCACAAAGTCTCGCGATCGCCAAAAACCATAAAGATATCGCCGAAATGATAGAGAAAGGTTTCTCGAGCGAGACGATCGCATTGGACTCGGACGATCAAATTGCGATGGCATTGGCTAAAGTAAAGAAAAAGCCAGTAGCTGGTGGTGGTTCATCCGACAAAGTTGTTATGTTAGAAGGAGCTAAAATTTCGAGCTTTTCAGATAACAGCAAAGCCACTGCTTCTACTGAGCCAAATTCACCCATTATCATGCGACAATATTCGCAGCGTGAACTTCCTGTGGAAGTTAAAAAAGTTTACGGAGACACTGCGACGTTACGCTTGGGTGGTAAGCCTGCTAGAGAAATCAGCGTTCGAGCTGGCGATCCGATTCCAAATTCAAAGTTGGTGGTTGTTAAAGTTTCGACCCGGACAGAAATCGGAAAACTAAATAACAGCCAGCCTATATATATCGGAGTTGTTCAGGTTGAGGATAAGGAAACCGGTCGTAAAATGGACTGGCGCTCGGGCAGTCCGGCCGTTGGGCATGATCCAGTGGCCCTTGTGGAAGATGCGGTGACGGGTCGGCGCTACTTGGCTAAAAACGGGCAGAAGTTCACCTCTGAGGACGGACGAGAGTTCGTTGTGAGTGATGTCCGTCCGGGACAGTTAATCATTGAAGACGTGACTAGTGGGGAAGTAAGCACTTTAATCCTCCGCGGGCCAAGGGGCTAATCAAACAACGCATACATGGAGCACGAAATTCAATCTGAAGGCGAAGCAGTGACGGATAGCGGAACGCCAGTAAGGCAGTTTTCCGTGATGATACCAAACCGTGTGGGTGCGTTGGCGTCTTTGGTGAAATTGCTGCGCAATTCGTCGATCGAAGTGATTGGCCTGAGTGTTCAGGATTCGAGGGATGCGACTATAGCGCGCTTGGTGCTTTCTGATACGGATAATGCGGAGGCGATTTTTAGCGAGAAGGGCATTCCTTACATGAAGTGTGAACTCGTGGTCGTCGCATTGAAAGAGGCAGGGCCTGGTCTTTTGCAATGTCTGGATATCTTGATGACCGCGGAAACGAATGTTGATTTCGCCTACGCGATGATGCCGGGTCCGCAAGGGCAAGCCCTTCTCGCCATGCATGTTGAAGACTACGATTTTGCAACTTCGATTCTGAATCGCAGCGGCTTCAAGCTCATGTATGAGGAGGACTTAGTTAGATAGGTTAATCAGACTTATTTCGCTTTCAAAAGAGTAGCGGGATCCAAGGTCTCAACTTTGAGAGGTTTCTGAGCGTTGGTTTTCGTTTCCAAGCTGGCAAGCCAAGCGACCAAGTCCCTGAGCTCCTCGGGTTTTAAGACACCAGCCATAGGCGGCATAGCGGAGACAGGTGGAGTGAAGGAGGCGATATCGGCGCGCTTGATCGACCATGTGTTTACAGGAGTTGAGACCGTGATGTTGTCTGGAGTTTCTTCAACAAGATTTCCGACGAGGTTGGCGCTGTTTTTGAAAGTCACAGCGGTGATGCCGAAGCCAGGGGCGACGACTGCGCTTGGGTTGACAAGAGATTGAAGCAGATATTTTCGATCATGAAGTTTACCAGCACCAGCAAGGTTAGGACCGGCTTCTCCGCCTTCGGCGTTGTTTTTATCGGATGCTTTGTGGCAACGCATGCATTGGCCAGCAGGGAGAGATTTGAAAAGTGAAAAACCTTTCACTGGGTCTCCTCCTTCAAGCGCGATATTGTATTTAGCGTATGTGTCTGATTTCTCAGTAAAGTATGTGTCAAAGTCCGTGAGGGCTTTTTTCACTTCGGCTTCCTTGCGGCTTTTCGCTGCGGCGAGGAGTTCAACAGCGCTTGGAGAAATTCCCTCTGCTGCCTGCAGTTTGGTTAGATGAGTAATGATATATTTTCCTGCCTCGGCATCGGGAATGACTGCAAGAATAGGCCATGCTTTTTGTGTGCGAATCACATCTCCAGAAGCGATGGCTTTTTCCAAGGCGGCGATGGCTTCTTTCGGTGATACGTTGGCCATTCCTTTCATTGCACTGACTGCAACTTCATCCATTGGATCTTCAGCTAGTTTTTCAAGTACAGAGAGCAGATCTTTTTCTTTGCGTGAGATGTAAACCGCGAGAGCTTTGGAGCGCGTGCCGGGAAGCAGCTTATCATTGAAAAGGTAATCACGTAACTTATCCGAACTGATCGAATCAGCTCCGAGCTTGTAGGTCATACTGAGATCAAGAGCGCCACTGAGTGCCTGTTCATTCGCACTTAAAAGCTTTGGTATAGCTTTGACTAATGAAGGTTTCAATGTGTCCAACGAACGCGGCGCTAAAGGCCGCCATTTTCCGCTCAGAGGATCAACTGGATTAGGTTTTTCCCATATTGCGAGGAGTCGAAGCGCTTCTGTTTTTACAACTTCTGGTATTTCCTTATCCGAGATGATGTTAAAAATTCTATCCGCATTTTCTGCCGACCCGACCCGATAGGCATGGTTTACCAGACGGCGCAGCATGAGAGGTGTCCATTTTCGAGCGGAAGCTTTATCTAACAAAGCGGCGCAAAGAGGTTTCAAATCCACCATATCCAGATCGTCGATTGCGCGGATGACTTCATCCTGAATGTAAGGATCGGTGTCGTTGATGAAACGTTTCAACTCATCGCTTTTCATGCGACGTAGGGCAACCACTGCTGCAAGTCTGATGGCTGGCGAATTTGATTTCACCAAATCGCCAACTTGGCTCGGGCTGCTGGCGATGTGTTCGAGTGCGTAAATTCCAGCATGGCGGAGATACACATCGCGATTGTCATTCGTTTTGATGAACTCAAGGACATCGTTAAAATGGCTGTTGGATTTCATTTTTCCTATCGTGATTGCGGCCTCAAAGCGAACTGCTGCGGAATCATCCTTGAGTAGTGCTGTAAGTGATAAGGTTTCTGGTTTCACAGGTGCGTATCGAATCACGCGCAAGGCTTGGACTCGGATATCAGGCGATGAATCTTTTAGGAGTGGTGTTAATGCTGCCGCGGCTTTTTCACGTAAGCTTGGAAGATTAGACACTTTAGTGAATTCGCCCTTTGGCGATGGAGTGACACCACGGCGAGCAATGATTCCCATGCCCCATATGCCATGGATGCGAGTAATGAGATCATTGGAATTGATGGCTTTTTGGAAGCTAGCGATCGCATCTGGCTTGCGGGTCAGGGCGACTTGTGCGCGGAGGCGGACTCTGGAGTCTGCGTGGCCTAACCATTTTTCAAGTTCGGCTGAGCTGCGCTGGTCAAATCCTTCGGCTATCAATTTAGCGGCCTCTCGGGTTTCGTCTGGCAAATAGAGATTTTCACCAGCATTGAGGGAGAGCAAACGGCCGTCATTGTGAGATTGCCAGCCAGTAACGAAATCAGTGATGAAAACCCTGCCATCAAATGAGTATTCCACATCGGTTGCCGCGACTCCCCATTGAAATTTTCGGGCGTCTGTCATTTTCATGCCAGCGCCATCGGGTTTCATTTCAAAAGACCAGATGCCTGAAGTGGCCGCACCACCTCTGTAGTCGCATATAAGGAATCTGCCTTTTTCACTCTTAAGGAAACCTGCGCCAGGATGATAGGTGAGACCTGATGGTCCAGATGTTAGAAGTGCGGAGGGAGGAAGAATGTAGGCGGGTTGGGTTTCGTTGCGCATTTCCCACATCTTCTCATTCATCCAACGGCTTAGAGGGCGGGTCTCCAGTCCAATCTGGCGATGGAACGTGTGCATCGTCTGATGCTCCATTTGCCATCCGGTTTCGCCGCCTTCCACGAGATACAGAATCCTCGCTGCATCACCTTGGTCGGAATTATTATCGACCGTGAAAGCATTTCCGAATTCATCAAATGCGATTTCCTTGGGGTTGCGTAGGCCGGTGTGAACGATCTCGAATCCACTACCATCCGGTTCGAAACGGAACAAGGCACCTTCATTCGGGTAGTGATAGGTTTTTCCCTCTTTAGTGGTGAACGAGTAGCCACGATCGCCAACCGTGCCGTAGATCATTCCATCAGGACCTAGGGTGAATCCGTTCAAATCATGACCGGAGAGCGAAATCCGAACGCCGAAGCCATCTTGGACAACTTCATTTTTATCTGATTTGCCATCTCCGTTTTCATCTAACATTTTGTAGATCTTCGGAATGCATGCAAAATAAATCGCACCATCGTAATAGAAAATACCTGCCGCAGTGCCATCCACGACATCATTGAAGTTGTCGGCAAAGACATTGGACTGATCGATTTTTCCATCGCCATTGGTGTCCGATAGTTTGCGAATGACCTCGGTAACTTCCGTCATGTATTTATTCGATAGCTTCTTCTCCCATTTTTTATGAAGCGCGCGTCTGTCTTCAACTTTCATGGCTTGGAGATCGTCCAGATACCAATAGAGATGATTGCGATCGTCTTCGATTCCATGGCGGAAACGATGCGTCTCTGCGACATAAACATTTCCTTTTTCGTCAAAGGTCAGAGCGGTCGGTGACTTGATACCTTCATTTTTAAAGGTTGCATCGATGACGAGCGTGCTATCTTTTGGAATCATCGCACCAGCAAGCACAGCTGAGGTAACAAGGCCTTCTGCGTAAGGTTTACCTTTTTTGGTCGAGGGAGGAAATTTCGAGTTCGCATAGTTTTCCTGCATGAAATGATCCACAGCGATGTAGCCCCATTCGCCTTTCGCATCATCCACGATGCGGATCACTGCGTTCTTACCTTTGAATTTTTTAATGTCCCATACAACGTTGCTGAAATTTTGGCTTTTTTTGCCTGTTGCCTCCATAACGACATTGCCGTCGATGATCAATTGCACTGCCAATTTTGCTGGAGTATCGCCACCAGCGACGAGGAACATCAAGTAGTCGCTGTCGATCTTGATCTCTGGTGAAGTCAGGGTTCCTACTGCGTCATTTCCGCCGTGAGCAGATAAAGCGAAAGCGTCGTTGGCGAAATTTGTGAAAGGCTTTTCCATTCCATCGAGTTTCTCGTGGACGGGGGATAGACCGAATGCCTTGCCTTCTGTCTGCCAAGCGCCAAAGCCATCGCCTTCGAAAGTTTGGATATCAGCGAAGGCTGCACCTGCTGCTGATAAAAGGATGGTGGAGAGAAGGAATGTTGGTTTCATGTTCGATAAAAGTGACTGACCTGATATGGGTGTGGGTTTGATGTTGAGTCAGGTGCTTATTTTACCGCAAGACTCCGTTGGATTTATCAGTTACGAAGGAACTTATCCTCAATTGGCTCCTCTGCAACTGTGGCTCGATCCACTTGTAGCAGGGGCTGCAAAGTCCCGTTTTCTTCAGGAAAACTCATTTTGCCAGCCACCGTCACCCAGCCGTTCTCAGGGAGCAAAGGAGGCTCTTTCCCGAATTCCAAAATGATGGGGATGGCTCGTGAGTCGGCGGCACAGCAGGTCATGAAAACCCGATACAATCGCATTCTCGTGCCGTTCGGATTATTGACTTTCTCAGCAACGATTCGGCCTTCGGTTTCGATTGCCAGACCATTGATTAAACCTTGCAGCTCTCGATCTCCGGTCGCGAAAAACAATTCCATCAGATTGAATTCTAGGTAGCCATCGGAGGTGCGACGATGACCCTTTTCAATTTCTTCCAGGGTCAGCGGTGGCAGCATGGTGGCGAAAAACTTGCTTTCTTCTCTGCTGGGGCCGCCATCATACAATCCTTTGCGGGCGAGGGTGGCTTGGGAAAATTCATCGATGGTCCACAGCATTGATAGCCCGACGGGTGCGACCATCAGAATCAGGGAGAAGAGCGGATTCATGTCGCCACCTTCATGATCATGTTCTTCACCTCCGGCGTGATCGTGTCCGCAGCTTGCGGTCTGACGTGCTGTTAGAAGATTGAAGGTTCCTAAAACTGCCAAGCCTAAGCCGCCAAACAATGCGATGGGTCGAAAATCAGCGACTAGATATTTCGCAATTCGCCCCGATCCGTAGAAATACAGCAGAGCCGCTGCCCAAAGCAGGACAGCTAGCGAAAATAGAATTCTGCGGAGTTCGGGTTTCATGAAGCGATGAGCCATTTTTGGGCTGCGATGGATACCAACCAGATCACGACGAAGAGCGCCACCCCAAGGTAGATGATGAATTTTTTCCGCAATACCGATTGATAAAGGAAGAGCAGTTTCACGTCAAACATCGGTCCGAAGGTCAGAAATGCGAGTTTTGCACCCCATGTGAATTTCGCGAGAGTCGCGGCAATGAACGCATCGGAGGTACTGCAAAGGCTGAGAATAAATGCCAGGGCCATCAATGCGGCTGGGGCGATGAACGTATTTCCTGCTAGGCCATCCAGCCAGACTGCGCCTGGAGCAATTCCTGTATTGAACAGTGCAGTGATCGCGACACCTATTGTGAAATACACGCCGACATCGACGAAATCTTTCTGTGCGGATCGCATCGCAGCAACGAGACGTCCGTCTTCTTTCGGATGATCATGTGTATGATCATGGTCGTGGTCGTGGTCGTGGTCGTGGTCATGATGATGTCCACAGCAACCCGAACAAGTTTCCTCGGCTTTTGGGGTTAAAGATTCTTTGTCGATCTTATCAACTAAGCTCTTTCGTAGAATGGAACGCATCGAAAAGCGGGCGATGACTAAGCCCACGCCCACGGCAACTAGGTAACCTAACAGAACTCTTCCACCTGTCATCATCCATGGTCCTTGGCCCTGAAACGCCTTCCATGTGCTGATTGCGGTGATCGGGTTTACGATGGGTGCGGCCAACATGTAAGTGATCGCGTAACTCACTGGTAAGCCTTTGCTCACTAGCCTGCGTATCACTGGCACCACCGCACATTCACACACCGGAAAAACCGCCCCCATCAAGCCCGCAGCTAATATCGCGAGATTGCGGTTTTTTGGGAGAAACCGATCCATCGTTCCTGCAGGTAGATAAATATCGATGAATCCACTGATGATCGTTCCCAACAAGATGAACGGAGCACCCTCAAAAAGGATACTCAAAAATGCGTAGGCGAAATCCTGTTGGGCATCGGAGCTCATCGCGGATTAGCCAAGCCGCCAAGTCGTCAAGATGCAAGGACAGAGAGTGTCAGGCCATAATTGCCTTGGATACTTCTGTCGCAGCGGCTTCTCCATGCAGTTTCCGGATCAACGCCAACCCGAGCTCCACCGCGGTCCCCGCGCCGCGCGAGGTGATGAGATTTCCATCCTCAACCACACGCTCACCCGTGGTCGATGGTAGTTCTGCTTGGGTTGAGAAATGCGCGGTGAATGCTTTTCCGTCTAAAATCCCTGCATCTTTCAATAGCATTGGTGCCGCACAAATTGCCGCGATGATTTTTCCCTTTCCCGAGAATTCCCGAATTAAATCTATGACCAGCGGATTGTTTCGTAAGTTCATCACTGCTGGGCCACCTGGCAAAAACAGCACATCGAACTCTCCCAAGTCCATCTCAGCCAATAGCGCATCGGCCAGGATTGAAATCCCTGATCTTCCTGTCGCCGTCAGTGAATGGACTCCTGCGATCATCACCTCCACTCCTGCCCTGCGCAACAAATCCACTGGAGCCACGGTCTCAATTTCTTCAAAACCGTTTTCTAAGATGCACAGCACACGCTTCATGCAGGATACATGCACAGAATCATCAACTGAAGTGGTCTCCTTTATGTTGCCAGTAAATTGTCAGATTTATTAATGTCCTTGTCTGGTCTT
>JAJTHK010000076.1 GCA_021298895.1 Luteolibacter sp. | reverse complement strand
GCCGCCGCACGTGCCGTCACACCTGCTACAAAAAGTTTAATGAGCTCGCTTTGTTTTCGAGCTGGAAGTCGGCTTTTTCGTTGATACATTGGCTTGTCTAACTATGCGATTTTTCCTCGCTTAGCTAGTACAGCCCCTAAAGATAAAATAGACCACAACCCAAACCGGGACTGCGAAAACAACGATCGCAATCAAGCGATCCCAAGTCCATGCGAGATAGTTAGACTGCATCGCGAAAATACAAATCATGACGTAATTTGCGAACCGCGCGTGACCAAGAAAGGAACAATATTTCGGATAACGTTTGCGAATACCACTGATTAACCCCGTAATGCCAATGATCAAAACCAACAGGGTCACCATCACATTGATCGTCGGCAATCCGTCTCTAAAAACCAGCGAAAGACCGCCACCTTTTTTGAAATAGATCTGACTCCAATGAAGGCCCGCCCAAAGAAACGAGAATCCACTTTGCATGGCGGTATTGAAAGAGCGCTTATCACTCGCGAACTCGTTCGTGATCCAACCAAAATACAGCGGAACAATTCCCCACATCAAAGAGCTATGGTTAAACGGCGTTTCAAGCAACACCCATAGTGTCCGCCAATATGCTGAAATTTCTGATACGATAGAATTTATCATAAGCTCGCTACAATTTGTAATATTTCAAAAAACTTCATATGCATAAAACTCCACAGATCCAGCAATCTAGCCGCGGCAATAAATGAAAAAATAACAATCATCCATTCAAACGCCGCTTGCGGCACTCGGCCGATCAACCAGCGGCCGATCACGATCCCCGCAAAAACCCCCGGCAAAAGTTTCGCATTTTCCCAAAGACTCTCCTCGGTTATCAACGCAAGTTTGGCATTGAGAGGAATTTTGATAATGTTGATAAGCAGAAAAAACCTTGTACCGATTCCAATCAACTCCATCTTCGGTACCCGCTGTGCAAGCAGATACAGTTGAATCACCGGGCCCGCAGCGTTGGCCAGCATGGTGGAAAAACCACCCATCACTCCAGCGGAACAGCCAAACCCGCGCGATTCAGCCAATGCGTCGAAAAGCACAGGGCGCCATTTTCGCAGCGCCTGCACCGCAACCATACAGAGCACACATGCACCAATCACTCGCCGCGCCACCGTGTCATCAATCTCACCCAGCAACCACCAACCCAACAGCAGCCCCACGAATGTTGCAGGCAATAATTTCCAAACCAGCCTCCATGAGCCATGCTTGATAAATGCTGGATAAGCCATCAAATCCGCTGCGATTAACAACGGCAATGCCAAGCCCACCGAGGCTTTAGCCCCATAAATATCCGCCAACAAAACGACAGAAACCATTGAAATCCCACTGAAGCCAGCTTTTGATAAACCAATACATACCGCTGCAAACAGTGCAATAGCCAGTAGCATGGGATCATTCAGCATCGGCGACAATGTGACCGCTTCACTGCGATCTTAGAAGTCATTTATTTAAATTACCCAACTGTTAGACACGAATCAGACCCTATTTTCAAGATTCCGAGATATGATTGAAATTAAACTGTCAAGCCCCACTTACTTCTAGACCCACAGACAGGATTCCTTTATATTTTAAACAAACGACTCCTCTTTTATGGAAACGCTACTTCAACTGTCAGATTCCTCGGCACCATCAACACTCAAAGAAGTGTTAGATGCGCTAAAGAAACAACACCTCGAGCCGCGCTTGGAATCAAAGGCCTGGGGCGATTGGATTTACCTAGAAGGATACAACTCCGTCATCAGCATTGAGTCAAACCGCGGACTCTCAGCTTCGGCAACAATCGAGCATGCTGAAGGCGAAGAAGACGGCGAACTTGTGCATTCCATCTTCCGCGCATTCGGAAAACTTGGCTGGCACGGCATGGATGACGATGGCGAGTTTCCGCTCTGAGCTCCTAGCATACAGCCTATGGCTATCCGTCTCGCCTCTATTACATGAAATTTATACGTAACGTTTTTTGCGCCTTAACGTGCCTCGCTTCCATTTCTCAAGCGCTCGCTCATCAAGTAGATTCGGTTGAATTCAAATTCAAGCAAAGCGAAGACAAATGGATATTAAAAGGCTTACTCGACGTCGCTTACATGTTGCCTGAGTCACGTGGCGTTGCCGATGCACCGCCACTTTTTCGGAAAGATGTCATGGCCGCATCCAAGGCAACTCACGACCGCTACACAGCAACGACCGAGCGCACCATGCGACAACTCCTCGTTCTCAAATTCAATGGCAAACCATTAAATTGGAAAATCACATTTCCTGATTTCGAAAAGCAACCTCTCATCCTACCCGAAGAAACTGGTGGCTGGGCACTCATGAACGCAGTCATTGAAGTCGACGTACAACCTGGCCCAGGGAAACTCGAAGTTTTCTGGAAAGACAATCTCAATTCTGAACTCATCCTCGACACAACCGTGGGTGATAAATTTGGAACCCTCAGCGTTTTTTCAGGGATGTCTAACACGCTTCTCAAAATCGATGCCAACGAACCATCCAAAAAAACCGCCTCCACTTTACCTTCCAAAAAAACCCAGGCGGAAAGTTGGCTGGTTTCTGGTTTCCTGCATGTTATAC
Organism: Luteolibacter sp.; assembly: GCA_021298895.1. Lineage (GTDB taxonomy): Bacteria > Verrucomicrobiota > Verrucomicrobiia > Verrucomicrobiales > Akkermansiaceae > Luteolibacter. Next base: position 16,543 of record JAJTHK010000076.1, on the reverse strand, counting down.
CCCTTGGATTCGATCATATTCTTTTCATACTTGGCCTCTTCTTGCTGGCTCCGCGCTGGAAACCCCTGCTCGGCCAATCTCTCCTCTTCACCCTCGCTCACTCGATGACCCTCAGCTTGGTCATCCTAGGACTAATCAGCCTGCCAATCCAATGGATCGAAATCCTCATCGCTGTCAGCATCGCATGGATAGGAATCGAAAATCTAATCGTCAAAAAACTCAATCCATCACGACTCTACCTAGTGTTTGGCTTCGGTCTGATCCACGGCATGGGATTTGCCAAGGTTCTCAGAGAAAAGCTCCATGGCATAAATGGAAAAGACCTCACTCTACCCTTGGTTTCATTCAACATCGGAGTCGAAATCGCACAGATCGTGCTTTTAATTTGCGCTTTCCTCATCCTCATCCCCTTAAAGTCCTGGACTCCACAAATTCAAAAAATCGGCTCAATCTGCATTGCTCTCGCTGGGCTCTTTTGGATCTATCAACGCACGTTTCTTTAAAAAAGCACAGGATACAGGTGAAATCGCCCCGAATTTTTTAAAGATGCGTGTTTGACACTGGCGCCTCAAATTGCTTTTTTTCCTGAATACAAAACCACTCCGCATGAGCGAAAACGAAAATAATCCTATTTCCAAAATTACCTCGAGCGTTCCTTTGAAAAAAGAAACCGTTCGCGTTACGCTCAAAGCTGCTGACGCACCGCCAGCTGTTCCAGCTGCATCCTTGCCTCCAACGGATACGACCCCCATCCGCTTAAGTCCTTCACCGGCACAAAGACCTACCGTTCCCCTTCAACCGGTCGTCGCCCCACTCACACCCCTTCCTACGGCTCAGTTGGCTCAAGCCGTAACTCCGCCCCCCACTACTCCAATCCCAGTAGCAACACCCTTGTCTACCCCTCCGCGTCCCCCTGTTACAGCCGCTACAACCGCACCTATTGCTGGCCCTCCAAAAGCGCCAGCCACTGCGCCCGGCGCTCCACCAGCACCAAAAGCTCCTGTTCCAGCACCGACCATACCCATTAAAACCGCAGCTCCTGGCGTAGCCCCTTCCGGAGTTCCAATCAAATCGCTTGCTCCAACTGGCACCCCAACCATCCCGCTAACGCCAACCGCCGCCGCAATCCACAAGCCAGCCACAAGTGCTGGAGCTCCAACCATTCCTCTCTCAGGCACAACAACGAAGCCACTTGTTCCAACACCGACTGGAACACCTACTATGAAGTTGGCGACGACAAATTCCCCAATCGGAGCACCAACCATCCCTCTCAAAACCGCCAACGCACCGCTTGGATCTCTCACTCCAACAGCCCCTGCTGGATCGCCCCTTAAAACAGGAGCCCTACCAAAAGCAACGGTTTCACTCAATCCTCCGACCCAGCCGCTTTCACCCATGGGCGCAGCCACCAGACCGCTCGGTGGTGGCGGCGTAGGCACACCCACCACGCCTCTGTCTCCATCCGGTGCAGCGGCAAAAACCGTCCGAAGCCCAAGCTTATCTGCAACTGAACAAGAGATAGATGAGACAGGTGCATCAACATTTGCCAAGATCCTCGCCGGCGTCGGATTTTTAGCAGCATGTGTCCTTCTTTATCTCCAACTCTCAATGGCTGGCATCTGGATTAACGATGAAGATTTCGAAATGAAAGGCGAATGGATGTCTATTTTAGAAGAAGTTAATTAAACCTTATACAGTATATGATTCTTGGTATTCTCAACACCTTGGCCGCTTCCGGCTTGGCTTATCTCATTTGGATGGGCGCAAATATTCCTGATCCCGCTCCAGTTTTTGCTCCGTGACCTTGACGAATGGTTGATCGGGTTCCATGTTCTTCGCATGGCACTCAACCTTACCGAAGATAATTTCCAATCCGAAGTGATCGATTCCGATCTCCCTGTACTTGTCGACTTCTGGGCCGAATGGTGCGGTCCCTGCAAAATGATCGGACCAGTCCTCGACCAACTCTCAGGTGAAATCGAAGGCCAAGCAAAGATCACTAAAGTCAATGTTGACGTAGCTCGTAACCTTGCGGTGAAATACAACGTGAAATCCATTCCACTCCTGTTGTTCTTCAAAAACGGCGAAGTGAAGGACCAAATCGTTGGTGCAAACGTCACCAAAGACATGCTCAAAGCCAAATTGCTCGCCCTCGCTTAATTCTAATTTCTTAACAAACCAAAAGCCTCTCTCTGCAAACGGGCGAGGCTTTTTTTCTTTGGCGCTAAGTGCTTCTTTCCGCTTCAATCAAAGCATTCTCATCTTGAAACAAGAAATTACAGCCATCATCGTCGCCGCTGGCAGCAGCAAGCGCATGGGCTTCGACAAGCTCGCCGCTTTACTGAATGGCAAGCCTGTAATCCAACACACGCTCGATGTGCTTTTAGCCTGTGATGAAATTACCGAAATACTCGTCATCTGTCCGCTAGAGCGATTTGAGCTGTTAGATAAATCAACCTTCACCAAACCTGTCCGCCGCATCGACGGCGGCGCCGAGCGTTACCTCTCCGTCGCCAACGGCCTCGCTGCCGTTTCTCCGACTGCAAAACTTATCGCCGTGCACGACGCCGCTCGTCCGCTCGTTTCTCAAGTCGATATCCTCGCCACCATCGCAGCGGCAAAAACTCATGGTGCTGCATCACTCGCCCGCCGCGTGACCGAGACATTAAAACGTTCCGATAACGATGGTTTCACGCTATCCCCTGTATCTCGTGAAAATCTCTGGTTCATCGAAACTCCCCAAATCTTCCGCACGGATCTCATCCGCTCGGCCTACGAACACATCCTCAAAGAAAACCTCTCCGTCACCGATGAAACATCCGCACTTGAGACGATCTCTGTAAAAACCCAGCTCATCGCGTCCACCTCACCCAATCCAAAAATCACCACCCCTGCAGATCTCGCTGCGATCACAACATGATCCAACTCGCACAAAACCAACTCTGGAAAAAAGGCGCCCAATATTACCGCATCGTTATCTGGGAACGCCTGGCAATCCGTTACAAACTGACCGACAGCGCGGAAGCCACCGAAGGCACTCTGCACGATGTCACCAAAAAAGAATTCTGCCGCCTCATCAAGGGCGCTGAATTAATCGAAAGCTAAGGATTTCAATTCAAGTAATAATCAGCCATGAGAATTCTATACTCACTCCTCGCACTCCTTTTCACCTGCTCCATCGGATTTTCTGAATCCACCGCGGATCGGCCCAACATCATTCTAATCATTTCCGATGATCAGGCATTCAACGATTACAGCTTCATGGGAAGCGAGACCGCAAAAACTCCGCATCTCGATAAAATTGCCTCAGAGAGCCTCGTTTATACCCGAGGTTATGTGATGCCGGTTTGCTCGCCATCACTCGCGTGTTTGCTAACAGGAAAGATACCACGCAAACACGGCATCACAGGGAATGATCTAGCTCCGGATGCTCCGCAATTTAGTGGAGGAAAACAAAACCGAAAACCCCTCATGGATCAGTTGCTAAGTAACTCGCTTATACTCCCGAAAACCCTTACCAACTCAGGCTATCTCACTTTTCAAACCGGCAAACTCTGGAATGCCACTTTCAAAGACGTCGGCTTCACCCATGGCATGACAGATAAACAAGGTCGCCATGGTGGCGACGGCTTAACCATTGGCCGCAAAGGCATGCAGCCGATCTACGATTTCATCGAAACATCTAACAAAGAAAAGAAACCCTTCTTCATCTGGCACGCACCGCTCATGCCGCATGATCCACATACGCCACCAGAGGAAATTTTGGAGAAATACAAAGGCAAAGGTCTAACTCCCGAAGCGGAGAAATACTACGCCATGGTCGAATGGTTCGACAACACCTGCGGCGAACTCGATGATTATCTTACCAAAAATGACCTGAAGAAAAACACCGTCATTCTCTACCTCGCTGACAACGGATGGAACGCCTCAGAAGGTTACAAAGGAGGACGCGCAAAAATGACTCCTTATGAAATTGGCATACGCAGCCCCATGTTTGTCCGCTGGCCAGAAAAAGTAAAACCCCACCGCGATGAAGAAACCCTCGCCCACATCACCGATTTCCCAGCGACCATTCTTAAAATCGCAAACATCAAAGCTCCTGCCGATATCACAGGATCCGACCTGTTAGATCGCGATGCAATGACAAGCCGAAAATCCATTTTCGTGGAGTCCTACTGCCATGACATCGCAGATCTCAAAAATCCCGGTAAAAGTTTATATGCACGTGTGGTGATCAATGGTTTCTCAAAACTTATCATCCCAGGTCCCGCCAAACCCACCAGACCCTTTCACACCATCCCCACCGAGATCGAGCTCTACGACCTGAAAACCGATCCATTTGAAAAAACGAATCTCGCCAAACAAAAGCCTGATGAAGTCAAACGCCTCGTCGCCATTCAAGATGCCGAGTGGGACGGTAAATAAGTTCTGATAAATCTTAGTGGATGGGGATTCTAGCCCCAGGCCCTTCTTGGAATCGGAGTGAAACGAAGATGGAGGGACTAGAAGTCATCAACTCCTCCCTCAAAATCTTGCCCCAAGAATCCATTTGCCTACGGTAACTTTTGAGAAATTTCTAAATCATACCCGCACGCTCAAAAATCAGCGCAATCAAATCATCCAAAAATGGCGAGAGCAACCCGAGACGCAATTTGCGCTTCGTTCTTCTATTCTACTCCTGTGTGTTACAAAACCATTTACAAATCAAAAAACAACTGGCGCGCGCCAAAAACAACGTTACCGCATCTGCAACATAAATGCGCTTCTTCATCCATAAAATATCGTAGAATCAATCTTTTATTCTAACAGATCTTATCTGCCTGCTTAATGCCTGTTGAGAAACATGCACCCGTTCCGCTTAGCTATACATGCTTGCTACTACGCCGCAGACACATAATACGGGAGTTAGTGAGCTTCTGCATCAGATTTCTAGTCTTGAAATTTTTTATGAAAGTTCATAACTAAAATACTTAAAGTTTAGATCCAGGAGATATTATCCAAAGTTCGCATCCAGTAACATTCTCACATCGTTATGAAAACGAAACCATTCACAATCCGACGATCTTCCGAACGCGGCCACGCCAATCACGGTTGGCTGGATACCTATCACACCTTCAGTTTCGCTGATTACTACGATCCCGCCCACATGGGCTTCCGCAGCCTGCGCGTCATCAACCAAGACATCGTCACCCCAGGCGCAGGTTTCCCCACTCACCCGCATCGGGAAATGGAAATTTTCAGCTACGTCGTCTCCGGAACCATCGCCCACAAGGACAGCATGGGAAATGGCCGCGAGTTGCAGCCCGACCAGATCCAACTGATGAGCGCTGGCACAGGTGTCACCCACTCGGAATTCAATCCATCACGCACCGAGCCTCTCCACTTATTGCAAATTTGGATACAACCGAACCAAAACCGTTTGGAACCTTCCTATACAGAATGGCATCCATCCGCTGATTCCGAGAACGATCCCAAAGTGCTCGTGATCTCCGCTGACGGCAGGGAAAATTCCGCAACCATCCATCAAGATGCTGACATCTATCGAGTAAGAATCAAAGCCGGTGATTCCATCACCCACAATCTAACAAACGGTCGCGGCTTGTGGTTGCAACTCATCAAAGGCGAACTCATGACCCATGAAATAAGCCTTTTCCCGGGCGATGCCGCCAGCACAGAAATTCCCGGCACGGCAACCTTCTCCGCCACCAAAGACGCCGAAGCCCTACTTTTCGATCTCGCGTAAATCCAACCAAACCAAATCTAACAAAATAAAAAACATATGAAATGTGCAGCAAACATCGTCGGAGGCCTGCTCGGCCTGGTCTTCATCGTCTTCGGACTCAACTTCTTCCTGAAGTTCATTCCGATTCCATCACCCCCAGAAGGCTCTCCTCCAGCCGTGTTCATGGCCGCATTATATCCAACCGGTTATCTTGCGTTCGTCAAAGTGCTTGAAATCCTCGGCGGAATCCTCGTAGCCATCCCGAAAACCCGCAACTTCGGATTGCTGGTGCTCGGTCCCATCATCATCAACATCCTCGCCTTCCACGTCTTCCTCACCAAGGGCGCCGGACTCGCAGATCCAGTGGTGCTACTCATCTCCATCCTCCCGCTGTTCCTGCTCTGGACATCAAGAAATTCATTCAAAGGCCTATTGAATTAAAGGCATTCTGACTCAATAAAAGGCGGCGCGATTCATTTCGCCCGCCTTTTTTAGTGAAATGAAGTTGAGCTATCGAATAGGCACGGTCACATTTGCCGCGACTTCCATTTTGTCGCCATCTGTATGTCTCAACATAGACCTCATGTCTCGCTCTAAAGTAATAAATGATAGACTGAAATCGCGTGAATTATTCCGCAAAATATCTGCGGTGATCATCATCATCATCATGGTCACCTATCTTAGTTGGCGACTCACGATATTCTCCGAAAACTGGATTTTTTCTCTAGTTTTCTATCTAAGTGAAATTCTGTCATTTATACTACTCATTGCTCTCATTTGCAGTTCTTGGAATTATTGTCATCGCGAATCCAAGCAACCTCTTCCAAATCAAAAAGTAGATGTGTTTCTTCCTATCTACAACGAACCATTGGCGATGGTTCGCCAAACGATTCGTGCCGCACAAAAAATTCGTTACCCACATACAACTTATGTGTTAGATGATGGAAAACGAGATGAATTAGAAGCTGTCGCAAAAGAGTTCGGAGTACAATATATTCGCCGACCCGATAACAAAGGTGCTAAAGCAGGAAACATGAATCACGCGCTAAAATACGCTACGGGTGATTTGATCTTTGTGTTCGATGCCGACCATGCCGCACAAACTGAATCAATTGACGCCGTCCTTGGATTTTTCGAAGACGAAAAAGTTGGTATGGTGATTACTCCGCAAGAGTATTATAACCTAAATGGTCTTCAGTATATGCATCATGGAAAGGGTAGACTTTGGCATGATCAAAGCCGCTTTTACAATGTAGTTCAGAGTTGCAAGGACTCCAATAACTGCGCAACTAGCTGCGGCACTGGAGTGATGTATCGCCGAAGCGCAATTGATGAAATTGGCGGTTTTGCGGAACAAACTATCACCGAGGATATGCACGTTACTTTGCTCATGCACAATCAGGGCTATCGAACGGTATACTTTAATGAACCCATCGCTTATGGAGTGGCGCCTGCAGATCTCGCTGACTATTACCGCACTCGCGAACGCTGGGCACATGGTAACCTTTTGGTTTTGGCGATAGAGAAACCATGGAAATCCAAAAACCTCACATTAAAACAACGGCTTTCCTATATAGATCTGGGCATCATCTATCTTGAATGCTGGCAGCAATTACTCATTTTTATGATTCCAGTGCTTTCATTGTTTTTTGCCTGGCAGCCATTCGAGATCACTCCGCTCAACGTAATGATTGTTCTAGGTTTGCCGCTTTTGATGATCTTCATCCAAGACGAGCAAGGTTGTGGAATGAGTAGAAATTGGACTTCTCAACTTTTTGCGATCGCACGAATGCCCGTGCAGATTGTTTCTTGGAGTGCTCTTTTTGGAAGAAAACTTTCTTGGAAGGTTTCAAAAAAGAATCTTGATGGCGTTTTTGACTGGCGCCTAGTTACCCCACAGATAACTTTAACGCTCATCAGTTTAGCCGCGCTGATTTATGGAATCATTAAGATACCAGATTTCACAGGAACGGGTCCGATCAGCGGCATCGCAGTCGCAGCATGGCATAATCTGGTAAACAACGCAGATTATCCCCTATTTTTCCATATTAATTCATGGCACGAAGTTTTACCCCAAGGGCATTCATGGGATTTACTAATTATATCTGCATTCTGGGTAATTTATAACGGATCGCGAGCGGTCTACTGGCTGATTGACACTTACCGTCGAACAAAAAATACGCATGAGTTTTACCGTTTTGAAATTCCACTGCTCATTCAGGATGACGAAGGGCAACTTTCAAAATTAGATTGGATTTCTGAAACGGAATTTAAAGTCAATCAATCCGTTAAGCTTCCCTCTATTGGCGAGGAAATTTCATTCTCTTTATGGCTTCCCGCAGGCCCTATGAAATCGAAAGCCATTGTCAAGCATGTGAATAAAAACAGCTATACGGCTGATTTTCTATGGGACGGAAATGCTGAACGCGATAAACTCTGCGACGCATTGCTTTCGGTAGATTGGCACGCAGAAATTCATGAGCGTGAAGGCTATTTCCCCACCTTAATTGAACAATTCACTCGATTCCTTCGCCTTAAATCTCGACCAAAACCATGGAAGTGGTCGCCTGTTTTGATGCACCACCAAAATGACAATCATTTGTCACTGGCCTTGGTCGGTGCTCGCAAAGGGGAATCGCCATCTCAACTCCTTGGATTTGGTGAAAATCCCATCCATGAAATGGTATCAGTGATCTCACCTGATGGTGAAACGACTCGTTTTTTGGTCGGGGAGCCCCTGGAGCAGCAAGGATGGTGTAAGCTTGGGCTGGACGGATGCACTCGATGGAAATTTTCTGTTTCTCCTGTATTTGAACCATACGCCCCTGCTTGATTGCGTGCGCCTCATTTTTGGGTGATCTAAATTGGATTTTCATTTGACGCCGCAACTAATTCTCTCTGAAATAGAAGCACTATGATTAAAAAAGTAACGACAAGTTGTTTAGCTGCTCTCACTCTTGGCTTACATGCTGGAGAAGCAACTACCCCCGCCCCTAAACCTACCTATTCCACCGGCTGTTCCGCAGGTGATATTTTCTTAGGAGCGAATGCGCGCGAAGATGCTTGGTATACCTACGGTGGTGCAAACTTTAGCCTTAACGGCGATAAATCAACCAACGGCTTCATTTTGCACGGCCTTATCGGCTATGGTGAATACGAATACGACACCTTGTTAGGTGGAGTTGAGGGCGAAATCTCTGAGCTGGATCTCGGTATTGGTTATCAGTGGTTCATCTCTGGCCACCGCGTGTCCCTTATCGGTGCACTCAACCTCGTCGATCATGACCTCACAGGAAACCTTATCGACCTTGCTAATAACTCGGTCAATGGTAGTGAAACTGGCTTCAAACCCAAGTTGGATATTTGGAACACAGACGCCTCCAGCTTTCTATATGGTGGCACTTTCACCTACTCTACTGCCTATGATTCCTACTGGAATCGTGTAGTATTCACCAAAAACCTTGGTCCACTCTTTCTCGGCCCTGAGCTGATCGTTCAAGGCAACGAGGAATACGAAGAAATTCGTGCGGGTATCGCCATTCTTGGTGTGAAACTAGGCATGTTTGATGCAGGAGCCAGCGTTGGCTACTCTTGGGCAGACCCGAAACAAGGCTTATCCGATCAGGAAGGTATTTACGGCAGCATCCACATGAGCTTCTCGTTCTAAGTGTAGTGCCTATAGCTCAAACTTCATGGGATCGATCCTCTTTTGGATCGATCCCTTTTTCTTTGGCGTGCTCCGTTTCCCGAACTTTTTAGTCGAAAATTCTCATTCATTATCTCTGCATTCACGGTTTAGTCTTCTCCCGTGACCGATCCCATCGCCGCAGACAAAGCCCATTGTTGGCATCCATTCACTCTCCAATCCGAGTGGTGCGATCCTGCGCATGAGCCTCTCATGATCGTGCGGGGCGAGGGCGTTTGGTTGTTTGATTCGAACGGGGAAAAATACCTCGATGGCAATTCATCCATCTGGACCAACATCCATGGTCATTGCCGACCCGAAATCGCTGAAGCAATCGCGAAACAAGCTGCCACACTGGATCATTCATCTTATCTCGGATTCGCACATCCACTGGCCTCTGAGCTTGCCGAAAAACTGGTTTTCCATTTCCCGAAAAACACTCTCGAGCGCGTTTTCTATTCCGACAACGGCTCAACCGCCGTGGAGGTCGCACTGAAAATGTCGATCCAATCGAGGATGCAAACAGGACAGGAAAAACGCACCCGTTTCATCGCCTTCGATAACGCCTACCATGGCGATACCTTGGGCGCTGCGTCGCTGGGTGGAGTGAATCGCTTTTTCTCAAGATTCAGAAATCTTGGTTACGACACGCAGTTCGTTGCTTCGATAGATGCGTTAAAATTCATCGATTCCAGCACAGTCACAGCAGTCGTCATTGAACCCTTGATCCAAGGAGTGAACGAAATGCGACCGTGGCCAAAAGGCATGCTGCGTGAATTGCGTGAATGGACAAATAAGCTCGGTATTCACCTCATCCTCGATGAAGTCATGACGGGATTTGGTCGCACAGGCACCATGTTTGCCTGCCAGCAAGAAAACGTCGCTCCGGATTTTCTCTGTCTCGCCAAAGGCTTAACCGGTGGAACAGTTCCTCTCGCCGCCACGCTCACCACAAATGCGGTGTATGAAACCTTTCTCGGCTCATCTGAAAACGCGTTCTACTATGGACATAGTTATACCGCAAATCCGATTGGCTGTGCCGCTGCGATTGCTTCGTTACAAATCTTTGAAGATGAAAAGACCTTAGATCTATTGCCAATCAAAATTAACTTCTTGGAAAAACAATTGGCTGAATTAAAAGCGAAATCTAAACATATCGTTGAAATCCGCCAATGCGGCTTAGTCGCAGGCATCCAACTTAAGCCAGGCCTCGGCATACAAACCACGCTAGCCGTTCGCAATCAAGGTCTTCTCACTCGAAACATCCTCGACACCCTCGTCTTCATGCCGCCTCTGTGCATCTCTCTGGATGAAATTGAGTTTGCGATCGATGCGATTAGAAAGAGTGTTTGAAGTCATGAGGTGATATGTTGAAATCAACTTTCTCACGAACTTTGTTACCCAATTTTAAATTTTATCGCTTTTCTTACCGTTGCATCTGCGACACAGAAGTTGAACGTTTTCTACGGTGTTACTACCTCCTTTAGAGACAGGGATAACGTGATCGAACTCCAAGTAGTCATTTGCTCCGCATTCGACACAAATCCCACCATCTCTTATCCAGACTGCGTTACGCACTTCTTTAGATATCCTCTTTCTAACTTTTGTTGTGTCATCAGTAGCAGCTGAAACTGTTCGGTTATTGAGCCTCAGCAAACAGAGAACTAATGCGGCAGGAACTTTGCCATCAACAATTTCTAATTCAATTTCACCTTTAACAGAGGTGATGATTAATTGCGTCCTGAAGCCGTTCATTTCGCGAATACGTCCAAGTGAAATACTAAATCCTGCTTTATTTGAAACGTATTCAACACGTATATTCGTTATCCATAACTTACCTTCAGAAACCAAAGTGTCATCTCGATACAACCTCGCATCCTGACAAAGATAAACAGCTTCCCCACTCTGTAGCCATGCCGGGTTGATCGGCATAATGGGAGGTAATTTATTGTTACCTAAATCATGGAGTAACCGAACGCGGCGAATGGTATATTTTACCTCGCTTTTGATCTCATCTCCCATTCTGAAAAATTTGATATACTTCAGAATTTTAGCTTCTTCAAAATCATCAATGTGATCATCCTCACAGACGTCGGCGAGGAGATGTCGAATAAACTGCTCTGCGAGTGGCTGGCATTCCTTAATCACCTCTTCCCAATCGGCTCCTGCTTCTAGAACCATTTGCTCCAGAGCGGCGACCTCTTGATGGTCTAGTTGACCATCAGCTATCATCGCAGCCAATGCTTTAGAAAATCTGTTTTTGAGGGTAGCCTTACGATAATTTTTTGCAGCGAAGCCTGCCATGACCAACCCGGCTTTAGCTAATAAACCTGAAGCGTTTCCGACGGCGTTTTTAACACTATTCTCAAAACTGGGTTTACCAGAATGGTTGGGAAATAAAGACATGACTGGAATCCACTCGGTTAAACCCTCGTGCCAAGCCCAAGCCTTGCTGTTTATAGTTCCTGAACGAACCGCATTCGCCACTTCGTCTAAAGAAGTCGCAGAATAACGTTGTCCATCTGGATTTTCCAGTGTGTAGGTCATACTTAAATACTAGGTAATGGTTGGATTTGATTTTACTAGAAATTTAATCCGTTGTGCTTCCAAGCCGTCAGAGCGCCGCACAAATCTCCCAGCGCGCAGCCGACGGATTTGAAGAGGGTGATTTCTTCAGCGCTCTGGCGGGCGGGTTGGATGGCGCGGCACAGATCGGCGAGCTGGCCTTTGACTTGGTCGAGGGAGAACACACCTTCGGCAACGGGAACCAAAATTTCTCCAGCTTCGCGGAAACAGTTTTCCTTACTATCGACATACACGCTCGATTTCACCACAAGCTCGGTATCGCACTCGCGCTTGTCCTTGTGATGATTGCCCATGAAATCGGTGTGTGTGCCGGGCTTGATCCAAGCGCCTCTCACAAGAATTTCCGTGCTACCTGTCGCGGATACGACAATATTCGCCTGGCCGCAGGCTGCTGGGAGATCATTGGTGGTCTCAAAATGGATGTCAGGAAATTCCGCCGACATTTTTTTCTGCAACGCAGCCGCCTTCTTAGGCGAGCGACCCCATAGCAAAATCCGCTTCAATGGACGCACGCTGATATGGGCGCGAACGAGAAACGGCGCGAGTTTTCCTGTTCCTAACAAAAGCAACGTTTCCGAATCTTCGCGCGAGAGCAATCGCGATGCGAGTGCTGAAACTCCGGCAGTTCTCCAGCAGGTGACACTCATGCCATCGACCAACGCAAGCGGTGCGCCTTGCTTGCGATCGAACAACATGATCTGCGAGTATAGTGTTTGGGCAGGGGCTGAGTTTTCAGGAAAGTAGGTGAATGCTTTTTGCGCGATCACTTCATCGTTCCAGCTCGGCAGCATCGCAAACGCATCGTGTGAGCCAGATGTGGAATCCAGTAACATCACCTGCCGAGGCGGCATGGTGTGAGGAGCGGCGAAAGTCAGCTGCAGGTCATCGATGAATTCCGGATAATGCAGCGAGGCATGGACTTGCTCGGCGGAGATCAGCTTCAGGTTCATATTTAAAGACTTTGGGGCGGAAGCACTGCATTGCCAAGTGCTTGCATGATGTTTCCGGCAATATTTACATGGAGAGAGGAGATTACGGAGGAGAGGAGTAAATGATGAAGAGTGAAACCTGATCCTATCGGGATTAAATCCTCCTCTTCTCCATGAACCTCCTCCCTCCTTGTAGAAAAAGCCCTTGTTCCCCGCGGCTTGCAATAATCTGATCGCCGATTAAAGATGGCTTCGTGTTTGAGACTCAGATCATAGAAGCGACCGATGACGGGATGAAGGAAGCGCAGAATGCCGCGGTCGAGCTGCTTCAACAGGGCGAGGTCGTCGCGTTGCCGACCGAGACGGTTTATGGGTTAGCGGCGGATGCGTTCAACCCGGCGGCGGTTGCGAAAATTTTCGCCGCCAAAGAGCGTCCGGATTTTGATCCGTTGATTGTCCACATCGCCACAGTTCGGGATTTAGAAAGAGTGGCAATCGTGCCAGAGGACATTCGTCATACCTTGAATCAACTCACCACCGAATTCTGGCCAGGGCCGCTGACCGTAATTTTACCTAAAACTCCCGAGGTGCCGGATCTCGTCACCAGCGGCTTGTCGACTGTCGGCGTGCGCCAGAGTGGTCATCCGATTTTCCGTGCGATCAACAAAGCCCTCGGAAATCCCATCGCCGCGCCGAGCGCGAATCGGTTTGGTCGCATCTCCCCCACTTCCGCTTCTGCGGTGATGAAAGAACTCGGTGGGCGCATTCCATTGATCGTCGATGCCGGAGCGTGCAGCGAAGGCGTTGAAAGCACGATCATCCGGATCGAACCGCGCGAGGGCAAGAAGCCGATTTTTCATCTCCATCGCGCCGGTCCGATCAGCAAGGAGCAGCTGCAAAAATTCGGTAAAGTCCAAGCGGTGAAACCCGGTGACAAATTACAATCACCCGGTCAGCTTGAAAGCCATTACGCGCCGCTGACTCCGTTTCGCTTGATTGAAAAACCCAGCGATTTCACTCCGGAGCTTGGCAAGCGTTACGGTTTGTTGAGCTATACCGGTGAAGAAGGCGGTGAATTTGTAAGAATGCACCGTTGGGAAAATGTAGTCGCGCTCAGTCCCGGCAGCGGCAAACTCGCCGAGGCCGCGGTGCGCTTGTTTTACGTCATGCGTGAAATGGATGAAATGGGTCTCGATGAAATCATCGCCGAGCCTGTCAGCGAAGTGGGCTTGGGCGTTGCCATTATGGATAGGCTGAGACGCGCTTCGGCTCGGTAGGATCGAGCGGCCTCGCTCGACCGTAATTCTCACAAGTTTGCTTTGATTCCGGTCTCACGTCCACGAGTTGGTGCATGCGTTCAGATTTTCAAAATGGCTCAACTCAGCGAGGCGACCCTACCCATCACGCAAGAATCCCCTTAATCACCTTGGTCGGCTCAACGCCGGTAAGCTTGTAATCAAGGCCTTGGAATTTTTTGGTGAAACGTGAGTGGTCGATACCGAAGCGTTCTAACAAGGTTGCATGTAGATCCCGGACGTGAACGACTTGATCGACGGAACTATAACCGAGTTCATCTGTCGCGCCGTGGACGTGGCCGCCTTTGATTCCCGCACCGGCCATCCAAATCGAGAAAGCTTTGATATGGTGATCTCGTCCCGTGCCCTGACCCATTGGGGTGCGGCCAAACTCACCGCCCCAGATCACAAGCGTATCTTCCAACATACCGCGTTGCTTGAGATCTTTGATGAGAGCGGCAGAAGCTTGATCGGTAAGCATCGCGGATTTCGGCATTTGCTTATCGATGCCGCTATGTTGATCCCAACCGCGGTGATATAACTGCACAAATCGCACACCACGCTCCAACATCCGACGCGCGAGTAAGCAGTTAGATGCAAACGAACCATCGCCCGCTTCTTTTACTCCATACATGTCGAGGATGTGTTTCGGCTCACCTTTCATATCTGTTAGCTCAGGCACTGATGACTGCATACGAAACGCCATTTCGTATTGTGCGATACGGGTTTCGATTTCGGGATCGTAGTGATGATCGCGTAACATGCCGTTGAGACGTTGAACTTCCTCAATCACCTGGCGCTGGGTCGACTGACAAACGCCTTCCGGGCTCCCGACGTAGTGGACAGCATCGCCTTTTGACTGAAACTGCACGCCTTGGAAACGTGATGGCAAGAATCCTGCCGACCATTGACGCGAAGAAATGGGTTGATCCGGAAAATCTCCGCGTGAAACCATGACCACGTAGCCGGGTAATTCTTGAGTCTCTGTTCCCAAACCATAGAGCAACCAAGATCCCATACTGGGGCGACCTTTGAGGATCGAACCGGAGTTCATGAAAGCATGTGCAGGATCGTGGTTGATCTGCTCCGTAACCATCGAGCGAATCACACAAATATCATCAGAGACCGATCCGATATGCGGAAATAAATCGGAAATCTCGATGCCTGCTTTGCCGTATTTTTTGAAGCCGGTGAACGAACCGCGTGCGATGAGTTTGTGCCCTTGGAGCTGGGCAAGCTGCTGCCCCTTGGTAAACGATTCCGGAAATTCTTTGCCATCAAGTCGATTGAGCTCGGGCTTGGGATCGAATGACTCCAAATGTGATGGCCCACCCGCCATGCAAAGATGGATGACGCGCTTGGCCTTTGCAGGAAAATGCAAACCTCCCTGTTCAAAAATCCGCGGCATCGTCATACCCTCCGCAAACTGTGAAAGCGCGATACCACCAAGACCTGCGAAACTTCTTTTCAGGAATGTTCTGCGTGACCAGTCGGTTTGAAGGGCGTTTTGTAGTTCGTGGGCGTTCATGATGATCGGGGAAGAGTGGGTGAGGGAGTGATGGGGTGATTGGGAGATGATTTTTTCGCTGGAGGTAGAGACCAAGATTCCGGGTTAGAGATCATTCGGATAAGCATGCCTAATATGACATCGTATTCTGCATAAAGAAAATGGGCTTTATCTCGATCCAAATATCCGCATTCAACAGCGAATTGAATCCATGTCTGGGTTTCGGCAGCTTCACCTTCTGCGTCTGAAAGTTTCGCGATGAAAGCAGTAGGGTATCTTCGCTTTCTCCATGCCTCAGTAATGTTCGCACAAACAGATCTCGATGAGCGACGAATTTGATCTGTTAGTGAATAGCGCTCCTCCGAGGGAAATCCACGACTTTCACGAAAAATCTCCATAGCTACTGCAAAGCCTTTCTTGAAGACTTCAAGTTCAGTATGACGGTTGATTCTCATAATAATTTCTCCCAATCTCTCTGTCTCTCCCTCACCCTCTCCTCTTCAGAATCTTGTGATCGTTTCGTGCAGGTTGAGAATGACCCGGCAGAGTTGTTGCATCGCATCAACTTTTGGATCCTCTTTGCGGAGTTTTTCTAAAAAGGCGATGAGGTTGCTTGTCTCTTGTGCGCTTGGTTCGCGAGACAATGCCAGCAGATATGCACGTTTGATTTTGTCAGCATCGGAACTGTTAGGAAGTTCGGTATTGAGTCGGGTGGCGAGGGCTTTGGCCGCTTCGACGAATGATGAGTCGTTCAACAACGCGAGCGCTTGTTGCGGCGAATTGGATTGAAAACGATCGACCGCGCATTCCTCGCGAGAT
>JAJTHK010000171.1 GCA_021298895.1 Luteolibacter sp. | reverse complement strand
TGCACTTTTACAGACACAATGTTGCACGCGCCGACATGAACCATCCTGATAACAAAGGGAAGGTTAACCCAGCCAGTGATGAGAGCTGGCAAAAACAAGATGAGTTTGTAAAAAAATGGAACACCCCGCTCGTTGAGAACGAAGAGATCATCGAGATACCTGTCAATCAAAGGACCATTACTCGCCGCTATACGGATCGTGCGATTTCATTCATCACCGAAAACAAAGATAAGCCATTCTTTCTCTACCTTCCCCACTCCATGCCGCACATTCCACTCTTCGTGCCAGAAGATGCCAATGATACCGATCCTAAACATGCTTACAAAGCCGTCATCGAACACATTGATGCCGAGGTCGGTAGAATCGCAAAAAGCATTCGTGAACTAGGTCTTGCCGAAAATACATACATTATCTTCACCAGTGATAACGGTCCATGGCTGCAATATGGAAACCATGGTGGAAGTGCAAAGCCACTACGTGATGGCAAGGGAACGAACTTCGAAGGAGGGCAGCGCGTCCCTTGTGTGATGTGGGCTCCCGGGAGAATTCCAGCTGGAACCTCCTCCAATGAACTAATCAGCACCATGGACTTGCTTCCGACCATCGCTTCGCTCGCGAAAAGCGAGTTTCCGGAAGGTCGAAAAATTGACGGCCTAGATCTTTCCTCCATCGTTACTGGCGATGCACCCTCCAAGAGAACAGAATTTATCTATTACACAGCTCAAGGCCAACTGAATGGCATTCGTGTTGGAGAGTGGAAACTTCTGCTGGAGGGCAAAGGAAAGAAAGAACAAGGACCTTATCTATTCAATCTCGCTAAAGACATCTCGGAAGCAACCAACTTAGCCGATAAACATCCTGATAAAATTACCGAACTTAAATCGAGGCTAGAAGAACTTGATACTGAAATAGAAAAAAATGCGCGATCTATTTGGAAAAAGAACTGATCCACTTAGCGAGGCATCATCAGTTCTTCGTCTTTGAAACCTGTTAGATCACGTAGACCTCCGAGTAGTTTCCTGAGCGTGAAGAATAAGAACACCATAATCGGTAAACCGATCACAACGAAACCCCAACCCGTCACTTTCGCAACCTTTTCGTTATAGATCTCGCGCGCATCAGCCGCAGTATGATCAAGATCGCCAAGGAAATACATCGCCAGTCCGAAGTTAAGAAAGGTGCTGATGAAAAACGACATGCCGAAGAGGATCGTGGAGCTTAAAAGAACTTTGTTGTATTCAACCTGCTTGCCGATTTCGTTCACTTTGCGTTCGATTTTATTGATATCAAAAATCGAATCGCTGTAGAGAAAAGAGCGAAGCAAAGGCGTTTTCGACCAATGCGAAGCAATCACCGCGAAGCCGAGGACAAATGGGATCGACGCTTCTTTGAGACCAAACAAAACCGCGGCATTTTCCTTAACCGTGCCATCTTTGTTCCAGAGAAAAAGCGTGAGACCACCTGTGAGCAGCACGGAAAACAAACCGAGCGCTGAGAAGAAATTCATCTTCTTAGTTTTCACAAAAAACCAGAGGCCATAACCAATCGGAAACGCCAGCGCAACGAACAGCGCGTAGAGCGGCCCGATGTGCCATGACTTCGCTTCAGCCGCACCTGGTTCTTTGCTTAAATAACTGAGTGCCAAAACAGGAATGAGAACATTGATGAAAATGTTCGCCAAAGGATTTTCTTGGGCAGGTTTTGCTTTTTTATCAGGATCGCTCATTCAAATTTATTACTCGGTTATTCAATACGATATAGCATTCAGATTTACTTGGCACCAAACATAGAATCCATCCACTTCAGATCCGTTAGAGCGCTCTGCCAATCGCTTAATAGAATCGCAGCGCTTTCGCCTTTGATTCCTTTTGGTGCGGAAATTTTTGGGGCGAGTTCCTTACTGGGAAGTGTGTAGTAGAACTTCGTTTTGCCGCCGAAATCTTCAATCCAGCCATTGGCAAGTGCGGAGAGTTCGGAACCGAAATTCGCACCTTGATCGGCTTTGACCATTTCCTCGCCGGCGATGAAAATAACTCCTTTGAACGCACCTGGCACGAATGAATAAGTGCAGACGTTGTGGGTTTGTGTGGCTAGGCTGGTCACCTCACCTGCGAACTGCGGGTAAGTGCCCCATGTCTCTGCGTTTGGCACACTGCGTGTCGCAATCATTTTAGGAACATATTCACTCCAGTAGGCTTTCCATGCGCCGATGTAGCGCTTTACGTTAGCATCGTAGACTTCATTGCCTGGCTCGATCTGCGCTAGGTTTTTATAGTCGGCCATCAAGCTTGGTGCATTTTTGAGATGGTCAAACTTGATCCAGCTATTCAAAGGAACCGGATCGCTGGACATGTAGATCACTCCAGTAGGTCGTCCCGATTGCTTGGCTAAGCGATGACCAATCGCTGATGCATAATCCGCGGTTGCATCTTGCCATATCGATGCGAATCGATTGTTAGGTTCCGTGGATGTGGAAACCATGTAACGCGCGGGTTTGGGTGCGGATGAGCGCTTTGCCATGCGTGTCATGACACGAACTGGTTGATCGGATTTTTCAAATTCGTAAACTGGCAGCTTTTTAGCTGTTAGCATCGGGCTAACGACATACCAGACATCGCCAATCAAAATGTTTTTGCAAACACGGTCATGCACGACTTCACCGTTAATGGTCATCGTAACTTGAAGCGTTTTAGGATCTTTGCTGGCTGGCATTGCCGGAACAGTGACGCTCCACTCCTTCATCTCTGGACTCACAGGAATGGTTTTTTCTATGCCAGCAAAATTGAATTTGATGATCCTCTCACCAGGAACCTCTTCGCCGTATTCCAGCACAGCGGAACCAGAAAATGTGATCGGCATATCTGCTTGAAGAATGGCGTCATCACGGAACTGAGTGCGAAGAACGGGTATCTTGCGATATTCATAAATATTCCCAACCGTAGCTGGATCCACCACCACCCCGGTAATTTTCATCGGCTTATCAGGCCAGGTTTCGCTGGTGACCAGTTTGTTGTCGAAATAGATGAAAGGCGTGGTTGGCAGCAATGCCTTGTTGTAAAGGTTGGGTTGGAAACCGATGCCACCAGATCCGTATGAAACACCGCGAGGAGATTTCACAGCCGGTGAACTGATGATAACTTTTGATCCATCGATTTTGAATGTGGCGGGATGCCAAACGCGGTCATCGCCAGCCAACCAGAACAGATTCACTTTGGAGGCGCCATCCGGAATGATGATAGGCGTCGCGAGGCCGTCACATTTCTCAGAAGGAGTGCTGTTAGAGTTGGTGGCGGTTTCGGCAAGGACCAGACCGCCATCCGCATGATCGAATTCGACCGTGAGTTTGTCATCCTTTACGGAATAGGATTTGAATATGGGGCCGTCGGTAACGACGTTTTTTTTGCCATATTGATTTTTAAGAGCGTGAAGCGCAAGACGCTGACCCGGAAGAGCTTTTTGCGCGTAGTGAATCGCACCCGCGATATCAATCTGGCTAGCCATACCGGTATTTGGAATATCACGAGCCAACCATGCACCAAGGCGCATTTCCGACATGGGTTCGATGCTGGGGAAATTTTTTCCATAACCTTCTTTAGGCGGGCCGGGGCAGTAAAACTGGTGGAAATACACGGGAAGATTCGGGTTATCCCATTTCAATCTCCAACCGCGAATCAAGCTATGGAGATTTTGGTAATATTTCAGTCCGCCATGAATGTTGGCGTAACCTTGGTTCCAGATCGCTCCGCGTATTGCGTAAGGAACCACAGGACTCATGCGCCCGTTGAACATCCATGACGCGTCGCGGTTATCATTCATGTTGCCCGGAGTTTTCGTGGAAACCGCAAGAGCTTCCTTTCCCGCCTTGATGCGCTCGGCGTTGGCTTTGATCGCATCCTCAAGGGATTGGCAAAAACCGTCCCATGCCTTCTTGTGCTCAGGTGTGGTCGGATCGGTTTCCAATATTTTCTGATAGATGGATTTGGTGTATTCATCCTTACCTGCAGCAAAACCTTCACGTGGCACCCATGACTCGATGCTTGTCTGACTGAAAGAACAATTCAGGATACCGATGGGCACTCCAATTTCACCATACACTTTTAATGCAAAAGCGAAGGCGACAGCGCTGTAGTCCCCATAATTATCGACTTTCCATTCACCCGTGGCTTTTTCAATCGGGTGCAAGGAAGCATAGACGCTAGTAATCTCAAATTCACGGATAGGCGGTTTCTCACCCTTATCTGCGAGTTGTTTGACCAGATTTTGAACCGAACACTTGGATGCGACCCACTGCATATTCGACTGGCCGGATGCCATCCACACTTCGCCTACCAGGAGATTTTTAAGAATTTTTGCTTCGCCACCTTTTTCAGTGATCGTCATCTCGCGTGGTTCAGCGCTCGCCGCCAGAGCATCCAGCTTGAGCATCCATTTGCCATTATCCGCTGCTTTGGCGGATTGCTTTTTCCCTGCGAATTCGACAGTGACCTCAGTGCCGGGTTTGCTCCAGCCCCAGACCGGCAGCGGGAGTTCGCGTTGTAGAACGGCGTTATCAGCAAATGGCGCACCGAGCTCCAGGGCGTATGCGGACAAACCGCTGAGAAATAAGGAAGCTAAAACAAGTTTCGATTTCATGAGTAAGGGAAGTGACGATGCCTGCGTGAGGCGGCCGGTATTTCATCATATTTCCAGACCGATGGAATACCTAAGTTGTATCAATTCGCCAAAAATAATGCCGCTTTAGTTGGCAGGGCGATTGCATCGCAGAGCCTTGAAAGCGTAGCTTTCAAGGCTTTTAAGATT
>JAJTHK010000159.1 GCA_021298895.1 Luteolibacter sp. | reverse complement strand
GGGTTTCTTCTTCATCAACATACAGGTGAAAGAAACCCCCACCATCGTGACCTATGAGGCCTCAACGCCTGATGAGAACCAAATCGAAGAGAAAAAAGTCAACACTCAGGTTCAGAGAAAGCCATCGGCGCCATCCAGTTCGATGACCAAAGTGATCGCCGCATCCAATTCAACCTCTCCGGTTTCCATTCCAGTTCCAGATGTTGATGTGACCACCCCAAGCATGGATTTCGGTGATGGCGAAGATTTCGGTGGCGGCTGGGGCAGCGCAGGTGACTTCGGCTCCGGTGGCGGGTTTAGTAAAATCCCTTCCACGATGCGTAAACGCTGCGATCCGCAAGAACGCATGAGGCGTCTTAAAGAAGCTGGTGGCACTGAACAGGGAGAAAAAGCGGTGGTGAATGCTCTGGATTTTCTCCAAAAAACTCAAAGTGCTGATGGTAGCTGGGAACAAAGTTATCCTATCGCGATGACAGGTTTTGCGCTCCTTACCTACTTAGGGCATTGCGAAACTCCTCAATCGAAAAAATATGGCGACACGGTTTTGAAAGCCATCACCTATCTTGTAAATCAGGGAGTCAAAGCTGACGGTTATCTAACTAACGCGAAAGACCATGGTGCAGTCTATGAGCATGCTATAGCTACTTACGCACTTGCAGAAGCTTACACCTTCTGCAGTAAACTAAATATTAAGATTCCAGACCTCGATAAAGTTGTTAAAAAAGCGGGAGACAGAGTCATGAAAGGTCAAGCACCAGGAGGTGGCTGGCATTACGGATATGAACAGGCTGCGGGCGGTGATAACTCCGTCGGCTTCTGGCAGATCCAAGCTATGAAAGCCTGTAAGCACACAGGTCTTTGGAAAGACGGTGAGTTCACAAAACATTCAAGACTGGCTCTAGATTTCTTGAAATCTGTCCAAGGAGCAGACGGTGCAATTGGATATCGTACTGATCCTAATAGAAGTCCCGGTCTAACTGGTGGAGGTGTCCTTGCCTTCCAGATCTGGGGCGAAGGTTCTTCAAAAGAAGCTAAAAAAGGCGTCGATTGGATTGTAAAGAACGCCAAATTCACATGGGGTGGTCATGACGCCAATCTCTACTATCACTATTATATGATTCAAGCGATGTTGAACCATGGAGGTAAAGAATGGGATAAATACAATGACATGATCAGAGATCCATTGATTAAAGCCCAGAATCCAGATGGTTCATGGACTCAGAATGTTGGCAGTCATGGTCCGAGAGGAATCCATATGGCAACCTGTTTGGCCGCCCTTTCCTTAGAAGCTTACTATCGCTTCCTTCCAGGTAGTGAGAAATAAGAAATTTAAAATGACGTTTTAACAAAAATCCCCAACCTGTCTAACAAGTTGGGGATTTTTTATGAGTCAGATCTTATACCTGACACTCAATAAACAACGAGTAAAGGTTACGCCGAAACTATTTCAGGTCGTCGGCGTCATTATACCGATCTGAATTCGAGCAACGCCGGCCTCCGCCAGAATGCAGAACGCGCGGCAATCAATATGCCAATTCAAGGAACTTCAGCAGATATGATCAAGATCGCGATGATACGCATCGACGAACTCCTGCGCAAAAAGCCGTATTTAACCAAAATGTTGCTGCAGGTTCACGACGAACTCGTATTTGACCTTCATCCCGATGAGGAATCCGAGCTTATCCCGAAAATTCTGCATATCATGGAAACGGCTTTACCGCTTCCGCATGACGTCCCGATTTTGGTTGAAAAAGGCACAGGTAAAAACTGGCTGGCCGCACATTAAGGCTTTTTTAGGTCGATTCGGATGCCAAAATTCAGGTGGATTTGAATGATTTTACAGGTAGTAAAAAATTTCTTAAAATGGATCTAAGAAATCTTGTCTGGGAGCGTTTGAATCATATCTACTATGCTTTTTTATTCTGGCAATCTAGTTGATAAGACCTAAATTTAGCACAAGCAAAACACCCCAACTATGTCCCTTCACGTTCAACTCAGCCCTGAAGCACAGGAAAACCTTCGTAGGCAAAGGAGAAATTCGACGATTTCATCCGTCTTGGTTTCTTTCTTGGTCGTAGCTTCCATCTTCCTGATCATGGGTTTCTTCTTCATCAACATACAGGTGAAAGAAACCCCCACCATCGTGACCTATGAGGCCTCAACGCCTGATGAGAACCAAATCGAAGAGAAAAAAGTCAACACTCAGGTTCAGAGAAAGCCATCGGCTCCATCCAGTTCGATGACCAAAGTGATCGCCGCATCCAATTCAACCTCTCCGGTTTCCATTCCAGTTCCAGATGTTGATGTAACCACCCCAAGCATGGATTTTGGGGATGGCGAAGATTTCGGTGGCGGCTGGGGCAGCGCAGGTGACTTCGGCTCCGGTGGCGGCTTTGGTAAAATCCCTTCCACGATGCGTAAACGCTGCGATCCGCAAGATCGCATGAGACGTCTTAAAGAAGCTGGTGGAACGGAGAAGGGAGAAAAAGCTGTAGTCGCTGCTTTGGATTACCTTCAGAAAACTCAAAATGCAGATGGCAGCTGGGATGTTAAGCATCAAGCTGGCATGACGGGTTTAGCTCTTCTCGCATATCTTGGTCACTGCGAAACACCTCAATCCAAGAAATATGGCGACACCGTTACTAAGGCGCTTACCTATTTAGTGAATACGGGATTAAAGAATCCGCAGGGTATGATCACCGCCACCGCAGGTGGTCACGGTCCTGCGTATGAGCACGGTATCGCTACCTATGCGCTCGCAGAGGCTTACACTTTTTGTAGTAAATTGAACATCAAGTTTCCAGACTTGGATAAAGTAACCAAAAAAGCAGGGGATGTATTGATGGAAGGTCAAACTCCAGTTGGCGGATGGCTTTACGGTTACGCGAAGGGAGCAAATGGAGATAACTCTGTCGGCTTCTGGCAAATTCAAGCGATGAAGGCCTGTAAGCACACAGGCCTCTGGAAAGACAGTGACTTCAAGAAGCATTCAAAGCTCGCTCTCGAGTGGCTTGAAAAAGTCCAAGGTGCAGATGGTGCCATCGGATATAATAGTAACTCCACTCAACATCCCGGTCTGACCGGTGGAGGAGTTCTTGCTTTCCAAATGTGGGACGAGGGTGATCACAAAGCCGTAAAAAAGGGAGTCGAATGGATTGAAAAAAATGGTAAATTTGATCCGAAAGCTCTCAATAATGACCGCCACCCATCAAGTTTGTATTACCAATATTACCACATGCAAGCGATGATGAATTACGGAGGTAAAGAATGGGACAAATATAACGATATGGTCAGAGACCCATTAATCGCAGCTCAAGCCAAAGATGGATCATGGAACCTACCATGCGGATCTCACGGCCAAGCTACACAAATGCACATGAGCACATGTCTGGCAACTTTGATGCTGGAGGTTTATTATCGATTCCTCCCAAGTAGTGCGAAATAAAAGATTCAAAATTACGTTTTGACAAAAATCCGATTTGTTTACTGCTACTCAATAAACTTCGCGGAGGTAGCGCTCGCCTGTGATCCGTAAGGATGTCCCAACATCCTAGAATCCGCCAAAAACGACAGAATCTAAAATTTGGCGTGAAGCTAACAGTTAAGGTAGATTCGTGTAGCCCATTAGGAAGCGGTCACATTCGCGAGCGGCACCACGACCTTCGTTTATCGCCCAGACAACGAGCGATTGTCCACGGCGTACGTCACCCGCAGCGAAGACACCAGGAACATTGGTTGTGAAGGTGCCATGCTCAGCTTTAATGTTAGAGCGCGCGTCGGTCTCTAGGGCGAATTTCTCAATCACTTGATTTTCGGGCCCCGTGAAGCCCATTGCGAGAAGTGCCAGTTGGCATGGAATCACCCGAAGTGTGCCGGGAACCTCTTTGGGGCTGAAGCGGCCTTGCTCGTCTTGGGCCCACTCGATATCGACGATTTCGAGCCCATCGAGATTACCTGCAGCGTCTTTGAGAAAACGCTTGGTTTGGACGAGATAGTGACGTGGATCCCTGCCTTGAAGCGCATTAGCCTCTTCTTGGCCGTAGTCCATTTTGTAAATTTTAGGCCACTCGGGCCATGGGTTGTTCGCAGCACGCTTATCGGGGGGTTGCGGCATGATTTCTAGTTGGATGACGCTTTTGCAACCGTGTCGTAGGCTGGTGCCCACGCAGTCGGTACCCGTATCACCCCCGCCGATCACTACCACATCTTTGCCCGTTGCGTTGAGAGCTGGGTTGGTTCCGTCAAAATGGTGATCGAGTTGATAGCGGGTGTTAGCGGTGAGGAATTCCATCGCCATGAAGACGCCCGTGGCATCGCGATTTTCGATAGGAAGGTCTCGTCCTGCAGTGGCACCGCAGCAGAGGACTACTGAGTCAAACTCGGCACGCAGACGCTCCGCAGTCCAATCACTGTCTTTGCCGATACAGATTCCAGTTTTAAATTCGATACCTTCTTCTGCCAGTAAATCGACTCGACGTTGAACAACGAGTTCCTTATCGAGCTTCATGTTAGGGATGCCATACATGAGTAATCCACCAACTCTGTCCTCGCGTTCGAAGACGGTTACATGATGACCCGCTTGGTTGAGTTGGTCAGCGCATGCGAGACCGGCAGGTCCAGAGCCTACAACAGCAACTTTTTTGCCAGTGCGGGTTTTGGGGATGCGTGCGACCACCCAACCTTCTGCCCAGCCTCGATCAATGATGGCGCACTCATTGTTTTTAATGGTGACTGCGGGCTCGATCACGCTGAGAACGCATGATCCTTCACAAGGTGCAGGGCAAACGCGACCCGTGAATTCAGGAAAGTTATTTGTTTTGTGGAGCCGTTGAAGCGCCTCCTTCCAGCGTCCGCGAAAGATTAGATCATTCCACTCTGGAATGAGGTTATTGACGGGGCAACCGCTTGCCATGCCGGAAACCATGTGACCGGTGTGGCAGAAAGGTGTTCCACAATCCATACACCGCGAGCCTTGTGCTCTTTGTTGTTTCTCGTCTGGATGAATTTTGAACTCGCGCCAATTCTTGATGCGCTCGAGTGGTGCTGCTTCTGCGTCAGTCACGCGCGGCACTTCCATGAATCCTGTAGGCTTACCCATATAATTGAAATTTAGAACGTTGAATGTTAGTTGCCCCCGATACGAGCGAGGTCTTTGAGATTCTCTTCAAAAGCCGCCATCGCAGCGTCGTCTCCTGTGAGCCCTTGCTCCTCGACTTTTCGAAACGCTTCTAACATTCGTTCGTAGTCGCGGGGAAGTACTTTGAAAAACTTGGGAAGTTCAGAATCCCAATTTTCTAATAATGATTTTCCTCGTGCTGATGCGGTGTAGGCCACGTGTTTCTCAATTGTGGCCTTCACCAAGTGGATGTCCTTGTCCGCGCATTCGATGAGGCGGTAGAGATTGACCATTTCAGTGTTGAGGCGCTTCTCAAATAAGCCGTCGATGTCATAGACATAGGCGACTCCGCCGGACATGCCCGCCGCGAAGTTTCTACCCGTTTCTCCAAGAACGATGACTTGACCACCAGTCATGTATTCGCATCCATGATCGCCGATGCCTTCAACGACAGCGGAGGCTCCTGAATTTCTAACACAGAAGCGTTCACCCGCTTGGCCATTGATGTAAACTTCTCCGCTAGTCGCGCCGTAGAGTGCGACGTTGCCGATAATGATATTTTCCTCGGCTTTGAAGTGGGAATTCTTGGTTGGATAGATAATCACCTTGGCACCTGATAGGCCTTTGCCAACGTAGTCGTTGGCATCACCTTCGAGACGGAAAGTCATGCCCGGAGGAGTGAATGCAGCGAAGGATTGACCAGCACTACCAGTGAATTTGAGTTCAATGGTGTCTTCCGGAAGGCCCTTGCTGCCATATTTTCGTGAGATTTCACTGCCGGTAATCGTGCCAACAACACGATTCACGTTGATGATAGGCAGTTCCACGCGGACGTGCTCGCCGCGTTCGATGGCGGGCTTACAGAGGGTCAGTAAGTGAGTGTTGTCGAGCGCATCTTTGAGACCATGGTCTTGTTCGATTTGATGGTAGCCACCAACTTCTTCGCCGACGTCAGGCTTGTGGAAAATGCTTGTGAGATCCACTCCGTTAGCCTTCCAGTGTGCTGTCGCTTCGTTGGTATCTAGGCATTCCACGTGACCGACCATTTCGTTGATCGTGCGGAAACCCAGTTCGGCCATGATTTCGCGGAATTCCATAGCAATGAACGTCATGAAATTGACGACATGTTCAGGTTTGCCTTCGAAGTTTTTACGCAGTTCAGGATCTTGAGTGGCGATGCCGACCGGACAGGTGTTTTTCTGACAGACACGCATCATCAAGCAGCCCACCGTGACGAGGGGAGCCGTTGCGAATCCGTATTCTTCGGCACCGAGCAATGTAGCGATAGCGACATCACGACCGGTTTTTAACTGTCCGTCCGTTTCTAGAACCACACGGCTGCGAAGGTCGTTGAGGAGGAGAATCTGGTTAGTTTCTGCCAGGCCGAGTTCCCATGGAGCGCCAGCATTGAAGATCGAGGACGAAGGCGATGCGCCCGTACCGCCGTCGTGGCCAGAAATGAGGATCACATCGGCATGGGCTTTAGCCACCCCTGCTGCAATGGTGCCGACTCCGACTTCTGCGACAAGTTTCACATTGATGCGGGCACGCGTGTTAGAGTTCTTGAGGTCGTGAATCAGTTCTGATAGATCCTCGATGGAGTAAATGTCATGGTGCGGTGGCGGAGAGACGAGACCTACACCAGGGGTTGAATAGCGGACTTTGGCGATCCATGGATAGACCTTGGAGCCTGGGAGTTCGCCACCTTCGCCAGGTTTGGCTCCTTGGGAAATTTTGATTTGGATTTCGTCAGCGTTGACGAGATATTCGCCAGTCACCCCGAACCGGCCGGAGGCGACCTGTTTGATCGCGGAGCGTTTGCTGTCACCGTTTGCCATCGTGACGAAACGTTCTGGGTCTTCACCCCCTTCACCGGTATTTGATTTGCCGCCGATGCGGTTCATGGCGATCGCGAGCGTTTCGTGCGCTTCCTGCGAGATTGAACCGTAGGACATGGCACCGGTTTTGAAACGTTTGGTGATTGCTTCGATCGATTCGACTTCATCGATAGGCACAGGTGAACGTGTGGCGCGGAATTTCATCAAGCCACGCAAGGTGGAAAGATTTTCGCTCTGTTCGTTCACTTTTTTTGCATACTGTTTGAAGACCTCATAGCTACCTGTGCGAGTTGCTTTTTGCAGCAAGTGAATGGTTTCTGGGTTGAAGAGATGGAACTCGCCATCGCTGCGCCATTGATAGACGCCGCCGGTGTCGAGCGCTGCATCTTCTGCTTCGATGTGGCGTTCTGGGAATGCTTGGCGGTGACGAATGAGTGCTTCTTCAGCAACTTTTTCGATGTCAGATCCTTCGCAGCGGCTGGATGTGCCGCAGAAATATCGGTTCACCAAGTCGGTCGACAGACCGATAGTTTCAAAAATTTGTGCACCACGATATGACGCCACCGTGGATATTCCCATTTTCGCCATGGTTTTGACAACACCTTTGATCGAGCCCTTGAGGAAATTGTAAGTTGCCTTTTCGAGTGTAATATCTAACATATCTTCCTCGATCATTTTGTGGATCGATTCGAAAGCCATATATGGGTTGATTGCATCTGCACCATAGCCAATCAATGTAGAGAAGTGATGGACTTCGCGCGCCTCGCCAGTTTCAAGAATGATAGAGACTCGGGTGCGAGTGCCTTTGCTGACAAGATAGTGGTGGATTCCACCCATCAACAACAGAGTTGGAATGGCAGCTAGGTCGTGATTGATACCTCGATCTGATAGAATGATGATATTGCATCCGTCTGTGATCGCAGAGTCGGCATTTTTGCAGATTTGTTCAAATGCGGATTCAAGTCCTTGACCACCTTGGTTAGATGGGAAAAGTGCGTCGAGTGTGATGGATTTGAATCCATCAAGATTGATCTCACGAAGACGAGCAAGTGCTTCGTTGTCGATGAGAGGATTATCCAAACGGATCATTCGGCAGCTTTGTGGTCCTGGTGCGAGAAGGTTGGACTCCGATCCAATGAAGGTTTCGGTGGAGGTGACGAGTTCTTCGCGGATGCAGTCGAGCGCTGGGTTGGTAACCTGTGCGAAAATCTGTTTGAAATATTGATAGAGATGTTTCGGCTTGCTCGAAAGAACCGCGAGTGGCGTGTCGTTGCCCATCGATGAAATCGGTTGCACGCCGGTCGAGGCAGTGGGTCCTAGCAACATCCGTAGGTCTTCGTATGTATAGCCGAATGCAAGTTGACGTTCGAGGATGCGGTCGGGTTCTATCGTCTTTGTAGCTTTCGCAGCGGGAAGGTCTCTGAGAGTGATCCTATTTTCATCTAACCACTTTCGGTAAGGTTTGGCTAAGTAGACACGCTTCTTGACCTCCTCGTCGGGGACGATGCGACCTTCCTTCATGTCCACAAGAAACATCCGCCCAGGACGAAGGCGACCTTTTTCAATAATGGTCATCGGATCTAAATCTGGCACGACGCCAACTTCCGAGGCCATGATGACGAGATCATCATTGGTGACATAGTAGCGGCTTGGACGTAGACCGTTACGGTCGAGGACAGCGCCAATTTGTTGACCATCAGAAAAAGTGATAGAAGCTGGACCATCCCATGGTTCCATCATGCAAGCGTGGAATTCATAAAACGCTTTTTTGTCCTCGTCCATCATGGTGTGACGCTCCCATGGTTCGGGGATCATCATCATCATCGCGTGGACGAGATCGTAGCCACCGTAGTGCAAAAATTCTAAGGCATTATCGAATCGCGCTGAGTCCGATCCATCTTCATTGATTACGGGGAAGATGTTCTTGATGTC
The DNA here is from genome assembly GCA_021298895.1 of Luteolibacter sp. Taxonomy (GTDB): domain Bacteria; phylum Verrucomicrobiota; class Verrucomicrobiia; order Verrucomicrobiales; family Akkermansiaceae; genus Luteolibacter. Next base: position 1,519 of record JAJTHK010000159.1, on the reverse strand, counting down.
CGTTCCAAAAAGGTCGGATTGGCAGAGTGCCTGACGCGCCTTCATGAAGTTTGCATTGCCCATGACGGTATTGATTTCTCCGTTGTGAGCAATGAAGCGGTTTGGGTGAGCTCGCGACCAACTTGGAAAGGTATTCGTGGAGAAACGGGTATGCATCAGCGCGAGTGCCGACTCGTAATCTGGATCGAGTAGATCTGGAAAATAAGTGGAAAGTTGACAAGGGGTGAGCATGCCTTTGTAGACCATGGTCCTAGCAGAAAGACCGGTGACGTAATGGTAATCTGCGCCTGGGAAAGAATTTCCTTTGTTGCCATGGACGTCGCGAAATTGGTTGGGCACTTCGTTGTTACGGATCCAAGCACCTACGCGCTTACGAATGACGTAAAGCTTGCGCTCGAAGTCCATCGGGTCGGTGATATCGGGGCTTTTACCGATAAAAATTTGCTTGATAACCGGTTCGTAGCGGCTGGATGTTTTTCCTAACAGTTCGCTTCTAACAGGGACGGTGCGCCAACCGAGAAATTTTTGGCCTTCCTCACGCACTACGAGTTCAAAGACCTGCATCGCGACTTCGCGCACCGAGGCCTCAGGAGAGAAAAATACGCAACCAGAGCCATAATCGCCCTCTAGTGGGAGTTCGACGCCCTTTTTTGCCATTTCCCGACGCAAGAACTTATCTGGCATTTGAGTGAAGATTCCGGCGCCATCTCCTGTTGCTGGATCAGATCCGCTTGCGCCACGGTGATCCATTTGGTTATTCATCGTTAGGGTTTTCACGATGATATCATGCGAGCGTTTGCCTTTTAAATGCGCGATGAAGCCGACGCCGCAGGCATCTTTTTCGCGAGACGGGTGCCAGAGTCCTTGGGGTTCAGGCCAGCCGTGAGGAGATATCTTAGATATGGGCATTGTATTGATGAGGAATTGTGAGGAAATCTAAACACATCGCGCTGCGGCGCAAGGCAGAGATTATAAAAATTAGTGAGTGTCTGTCGGCGTGGTTGCTTGAACTAACCGCTGAGTCAATTCAAATAACATTCAAAACGGGCGCAAAGTTGCTTTCCGTGGCGGGTGCTGTCAAGACTCAGCGACCAAAATGCTTTGGTCTGTGGTAATCAAATAGGCAGGGGCGCGTATCCTTACGCGTCCTCGTCTCGCGGTGTTTAATTACGGATATAGCTCGATGATGTATGCAGCGCCGTCAGATGTGGACCTTTAGGGATAAAGGTCCCTGCCTAATTCGCGAAACACACCTTAGTAACGTGCCATTCCTGCCAGACATATATGTTTAATTGCTACATTTTTAACTGCCTTATTAACTGCCAGGCATACATATGACTTGCCAGACATATATGTTTAATTGCTACATTTTTAACTGCCTTATTAACTGCCATGCCTTATTAACTGCCAGGCATACATATGACTTGCGGATGCTTTTTGGGGCTGGTAGGGTGTCGCTGTGAATAAGGTAAAAGTTGATAAACAAAGGGATTTTGAGGAGAAAAAGGTGTGGTCTCCT
>JAJTHK010000009.1 GCA_021298895.1 Luteolibacter sp. | reverse complement strand
TCCACTTCTGAAAAGAACTCTGGCTTGGTGATTTCTGGAAGATTTTAGCTCAACACTGAGAGTAGCAAGCTCTTGTTTACGCCATCCAAATTCCAAATCTAACGCTTTTTCAAATTCGTAAAGCGATCTAATTTTCATAACTTATGAAAAGTGCTTTCTTGCCAAAAGTATTAATTTAGGAAACCGGTTAATACCTCTAGAACCATGCTTAGTCGCATCAACAAAATCGCGGTCTTCACCAATAATTTTAGAATTCTTGTGAAGTTTACTGACTAATTCAATTTCAGGCATTTTACTTTCTATAGCATATGCAACTCCTGTTGAGATATACTCAAATAAAGACACAGAAAACTGGCCTTCGTATTTTTCTTTAGAGGAAGAATAACGTTTGAAAGCATTATCTTCAAGCTCTCGATTGATTATCGAAAAAGTATCTTTAAATAACGTTTCAGAGGTTATGAAGGTATTTTTACGAATAAGTTCCTTCATCTGATTAGTAATATATGGACCTATATCTGATTCGACTATCGAAACCTGATCATCATATTTTGTTGCGATCACAAATCGTAGCGCGAGCTCCATTGTATATTTTTCATCTTTGAGTCTTTCTGAAAGCGCGACACTATTTTGAAAATCTGGAAAATCACTAGCATCTTTAAGCCATAAGTAAGCACTTCGATCTAACATTATAAGAAGACAATTTCTAACTTCCTGTTCTGATAGATCTGAACCTCCTGTATTTAAGCGCTGAAAAAGCTCAAACTTTGCATTTTCGTCACTTTCTTTTTTAATTATCTTAACATCGATTTTTTCTCTCTTGAATGCACGTTTAAGATCGTCAGAAATTGCAAATGAATTTTGAGATTCACCAGTCCAGGATGCGCCCTTTAATGCCGATAAATACGGTGTTTGTTCGAGCACCAATGGCGGAAGAGTTTTCTTATTTTCATCTCTCAATTCTCCAACAAAGGATAAAATCGTTGAAAGCCTTTGGAGACCATCAACAACATCCCATACTCCATCTTCGCGTTGAGCTACAAAAATAGAAGGCAATGGAATACCAAGTAATATCGACTCGATAAGATTACTTTTTTGATAATCTTTCCATCTATACTGTCGTTGAAATTCGGGATGAATATCAATTTCGCCATCTCTATAAATGTTGATCATTTCTCCAATAGACATGGGATAAGCGTCCGTATGTATGACCTGCCGTGCTTCGGAAATTTGATCTTCTAATTGCATATTTAGGTTAGTTAAGGACGTGTGACGTTCTCACTGACAAGCCTCGCACTCTCCCCCATTCATCATGGCATCGATGGAGCAAGCCATCTTCTGTTCAGCCGTGTAAGTCTTCGCAGCTGCGTTCGCGGCAGCAGTCGTGGCGGTTTGGGTGGCCATGACGCCGCGTTGTTCTTTCTTCACATCGACGGTGGTTTTTTCGATGTTAGAAGCTTGGAGGGTGCGTAGGTAATAAGTGGTTTTGAGGCCTTTATCCCAGGCACGGCGATACATGTGGCTGAGGGTTTTGAGGTCTGGGGTCGAGAGGAAGAGGTTGACCGATTGGGATTGGTCGATCCATTTCTGACGACGTGCGGCGGCATCGATGATGTATTCGTATTCGATGCCGAAGACCGTTTTGTGCTTCTGTTTGATGTTCTCGGGGATCTCATCGATTGAATCGAGTTCGCCATCGAAGTATTTCAACTGATCGACCATTTCTGGGTTCCAGAGGCCGGCTTTTTTGAGGTCTTTGACGAGCTCGGTGTTGAGGATGGTGAAATCGCCGGAGAGGTTGGATTTCACGTAGAGGTTTTTGTAGTTCGGCTCGATACATGGAGTGGTGCCCATGATGTTAGAGATCGTTGCGGTCGGAGCGATCGCGAGGACGTTCGAGTTGCGCATGCCGTGTTTTTTGATTTTTTCACGAACGACAGACCAATCCATTTTGCCGCCACGTGGGACATCGATCTTGCGACCGCGCTCGTCTTCGAGGAGGTCGACCGTGTCTTGTGGGAGAAGTCCCCTGCTCCATTTGGAACCTTCGTAGGTGGAGTAGGTTCCGACTTCGGCTGCGAGGTCGGACGATGCGCTGTAGGCGTAGTAAGCGATGGCTTCCATCATCTCGTCGTTGAACTCAACGGCGGCGTCTGAAGCGAAGGCGATGTCGCGTTTGTAGAGAGCGTTTTGAAGACCCATGACGCCGAGGCCGATGGGGCGATGGCGGGAGTTCGCGGTTTTCGCAGCTTCGGTTGGGTAGAAGTTGATATCGATGACGTTGTCGAGAGCGCGGATGGCGACCGTGATGGTTTCCTTGAGCATCTCGTGATCGATCGCACCATCCTTGGTGATGTGGGAATCGAGGATGACGGAGCCGAGGTTACAAACAGCGGTTTCCTGATCCGAGGTGTTGAGGGTGATCTCGGTGCAAAGGTTGCTGGAGTGGATGACCCCGCAGTGATCTTGAGGTGAGCGGACGTTGCAAGGATCTTTGAAGGTGATCCATGGGTGGCCGGTTTCGAAAATCATTTTCAACATGCCTTTCCAAAGCTCGATGGCTGGGATCTGACGCGACCAGATTTTTCCATCGGCAGCCATTTGCTCATATTGCTGATATTTTTCCTCAAAGGCTTTGCCGTAGAGATCGTGAAGATCTGGGGTTTCGTTAGAACGGAACAAGGTCCAGTCTTGGCGATCTTCCATGCGTTTCATGAACAGGTCGGGAATCCAGTTCGCGGTGTTCATGTCGTGGCAGCGGCGGCGGTCGTCGCCGGTGTTTTTACGGAGTTCGAGGAAGTCCTCGATGTCGTTGTGCCAGGTCTCAAGGTAGGCGCAGCCAGAGCCTTTGCGTTTGCCACCTTGGTTCACGGCGAGGAGCTGGTCGTTGTGAAGTTTCAGGAAAGGAATAATGCCTTGGGATTCGCCGTTGGTGCCTTGGATGTAGCCACCTGTGCCGCGAACAGCGGTCCATGAACCACCGAGACCACCTGCCCATTTGGAAAGGTAAGCATTTTCCGCAATACCGCGCTGCATGATGGATTCGATGGAATCGTCCACTTTGTAGAGGTAGCAGGAAGAGAGCTGGGAATGGAGGGTGCCAGAGTTGAAAAGGGTCGGCGTAGATGAGCAGAAACGACGACCTTTGTAGAGGTTGTAAAGGCGGATCGCCCAGTCCTCGGCGTTGGTGGGCTCGGTTTTGAAGAGACCCATGGCAACACGCATCCAGAAGAACTGCGGAGTTTCGATCCGTTGATGACGCTCGGCGGTCTTATCGACGATGAGGTAACGATCGTAGAGGGTTTGAATACCGAGATAGTCGAAGTCTAGGTCGGCGGTTGGATCAAAGGCTTCGCAAAGTTTGTCGATATCGTATTTCTCTAACAAATCTGGATGCAGGCGTTTAATGGAAACGGCATACTTGAGGTAGGATTTGAATCCTTTCTTGTGCGCGTCTTTCAATTTCTCGACACCATCGGTGGTAATATTCCAGACAAGAACTTCCTCGTAGATATACGAAAGCAGAATACGGGCCGCGAATTTCGCAAAATCCGCATCTTTCTCGATGAGAGTTTTTGCGTTAAGGATGATGGTTGCTTTGAGGTCTTTGGCGGAAATTTCTGTACCAATGGAACGGCGAAGTTCACGTTCGATCTCAGCGTCGTCCAAATTCAATTTGAGGCCGATGGAAGAGAAAGAGATGCGTTTCTTGAGTTCGGTACCATCCCAGAAAGAAGATTGTCCGTCCTCGGTGGTGACGACGATCATCGAATCCTGCGAGAGATCCTCTGTGGCTACGCTTTCTTGCTCACGGCGGAGAAGGTTGCGCTGGGCACGATAGAGAATATAATGCTCTGCAGCCTTGAAGTGGCCTTGGCGCATGAGTTCTTCCTGAACCATGTCCTGTACGTCCTCGATGTGAACGAAGGATTGGTCGCCACGGCGCACCCGCTCGGTGACGGCTTTGGCGACATCGATGGCTGGCTCGGGGTTTTCCTTGATTGTTAAGAAGGCTTTGCGAACCGCGATCTCGATCTTGGTTTCCGACCATGGCACAACATTGCCGTTACGGCGGATCAAACGAACCGGTAGCGCGTGTGGACCTGAACCCACATCCACTTGACCTGTTTTTTCGAGCGAACGACGAAAAGCGAGGGATTTCGCAACATCGTAAGCTTCGTTTTCTAATAAGGCTTTTTCAATCAACAAATATAAATCCGATTCTGAAAGACGAAGACGGCCGCCCGACTCGAGAGATTTTGTTAGAGAAACCGCAACCGCATGAGCCACTTGGGAAACGAACTGACGGTTGACATCGGAGAAAATGGATTTCTCGTCCTCACTACGAGCAATCAAAAGGTCAGCAAGTGAATCACCAATCGCATCTGCAACATCCTCTAACGAAAACTGCGTTTCCTGTTCACCGCGGGTGACGATGATATCGGCATAAGGCTTGCGCTTGTCGGTAGGAATCGTCCCGCGCCAGTCATAGCTGCGATTATTATCAGGAAGTGCGAAGCGATCGGAGATAACTTGTTTGAGGATGTTGTCTTCGGCGAGGTTAAGGGAGCGGTACATATCAGTTTGCAAGTGCGGGTTTGTTAATTATGGAAAAGTTTGAAAAGGTATTTTTGAAAAGTAGTGGCGGATTCTATCCGCCATACTGGAAGGGTTGGCTTGGCGGATAAAATCCGCCGCCACGATCACAGCTCATCATCACTGACGGCGTTGAGGGCACCTGCTTTTTGGTATTCCGTAACGCGGCCTTCGAAGAAGTTCTGCTCTTTCTTAATGTCCATCATTTCGGCCAGCCATGGGAATGGGTTGGCGACGGATTCGTTGAGTGGAGCAAGGCCACAAGATGTTAGGCGACGATCGGCGATGTAATCGATGTATGCCTCGAAATCGACCGAGTTCAGGCCAAGGCCGGAAACAGGAAGGCAATCGCGGATAAATGCTTTTTCTAGAGCGATGCCCTCTGCCATGGTGTTACGAAGATCTTCACGGAAGTCCTCAGTCCAGATGTCTGGGTTTTCATCGATGAGATCCATCAGCAAGTTGCGGAATACTTCGATGTGGTTCGATTCATCACGAAGGGTGTAACGGAACATCTGACCGATACCTGGGAATTTGTTTTGACGATACAATGAAAGGATCATTCCGAACAATCCGTAGAACTGAGTGCCCTCCATGATTTGACCGAACATGAAAATGTTTTTCGCTAACGCTTGCTTGTTAGCTGTGACCGTGAGGTCGATGTCACGACGGAGCGCACGGGAGTTAGAAACGACGAAGTTATTTTTTGCGGTGATGGTTGGGACGTCTTCGAACATTGCTTCGCACTCGTGCGGGTTGATGCCGAGGGAGGAAATCATGTAAACTAGGCTGTCTGCATGAATGTTTTCCTCGTGGGCGTGGCGGCCCAGCACCAGTTTCAGCTCAGGAGCAGTAACCACTTCGCGGACGACGTGAAGGACGTTGTCGCCGACAATACCTTCAGCAGCGGAGAAGTAACCGATGCCCATTTTGATGATCCAACGCTCCACATCGGAAATATCGTTAGAACGCCATTGTTCGACATCTTTCTGCATCGAGATATCCTCAGGCTCCCAATGGTTGTTCTTCATGGTCTTATACAGATCATAGGCCCACTGGTATTTGAGAGGCAGGATGTTGAAAAACATCGTGTCCTTGCCGTTGATGACACGCTTGGAATTGAAAGCCAGCTCTGCTTTTGCCTTGTCGAGAATGAAGATACGGTTGCCGAGGGTAAGTGTTGTGGTGGACATAGTTAGATAGTTAGAATGAAGGTAAAAATATGGGTTAGAAAGTCATGCTGGCATGAAACACAGCGTGCGATACACCATACGGAAATCGTTACTCGGGTCAATTCGTTTTTGTAGATGTAGTATCAACAAATTATTCACAATACCACATGTAGTAGGTGCTTGAGATACCCGTAAAGTCGTCACCCTTTAATTTTGGGAGTTCCACGGCTTAATTATCAATCTCGCTCACAGGTCTAGGGGCTAAAAAAAAATCGCAAAAAGTATTTCGATCCAGCGATTTCAAAAATTTGAAAAAAATCATTAACTTTTCCTTATAATCCAGAAGAATTAACCATTTAGTTTATGGAAGTCGTTGAAAATCAATGATGTAAAATTTTATAAATCCCATCAAAACAGTATCGTAGCCATAGAAACTGTCTGATAATACAGGGATTACAACGCTAAGAGTATTTTTAACCGCAGATGGACGCAGATGAACGCAGATTGAAGAGTCAGTGAATTACTTAAGAAGTAAACATTTCCGACCTCTATCTTTATTCTTTATCTGCGTCCATTTGACTATGCTTCGCTCCGTCCATGTCCGCTTCGCTGCCATTGTGTTCATCTGCGGTTCAATTCCTCCATTTTGGTTTTTTTAAGACAGCCTCTAAGTTAAGACAGCCTCTAAGATATCGCCGAGAAACTTTGCAAATAACCGATCATTCGGGTTAGGTGGGCAAATGAAGCGACTCGCACCGCACTGGCAAATTCTCATCGCACTGGGTTTAGCGACCATAACGGCACTAGTGTTACGCGGTTTATTTGGCAATGCGCCTGAAGCATCATCGGGTGAAAAGCTGGTAAGTGGTGTAATAGCGACGTGTGGTTTCATCGGAGATCTTTTCATGCGTGCGTTGAAAATGATCATCGTGCCTCTGATTGTAACCGCAGTCGTTTCAGGCATTACAGGACTAAAAGGTGTGGAGGGCTTTGGTCGACTTGGCATCAAGACCATGGTGTTTTATCTAACATCTAGTTTGGCTGCGATACTTGTTGGATTGGTGTTAGTTAATTTGATCGAGCCGGGTTTGAACGATGGCAAACCAAACACAGAGATTCTTGCTGCGTTTGAAGAAAACAAAGCGAAGGCAGATCCGGTGGATATTGCGAAAGTAGAGGTGGCAAGTCAGCGTGAAGGCAAAGATTTCCTGTCGATTTTTAAAGCAATGATACCGGAAAACGTCGTGGATGCCGCGAGTGATAACGGCCAGATGCTAGGTGTGATCATTTTCAGCATCTTATTTGCGATCGCAGTCACCCAACTTCCCGGCCACATGGGAAATAATGTTAGAGATTTCTTCGAAGCTGCCAATGAAGCGATGGTCACTGTCACAAAATGGATTATGGCGGTTGCTCCGATAGGGGTTTATGCGTTGATCTTGCCATTGATACATAAGACTGGGATGGATCTGTTTGGACAGTTAGGAAAATACTTTTTCACCGTGCTATTTGGATTATTGATCCACTTTACAGTAATACTGCCTTTGGCTTTAAGATTCATAGGGAAAGTCAGTCCAAAGGCGCATTTCATGGCGATGCGCCCAGCGTTGTTGATGGCATTTTCCACCGCTTCATCATCTGCAACCCTTCCCGTCACAATGCGTGCCGTGCACGAAAATGCAGGCGTATCCAAACGGGTTTCGAGTTTCACTCTACCCTTAGGATCCACGGTGAATATGGACGGAACAGCCCTCTATGAATGCGTGGCGGTGATTTTCGTGGCGCAAGTGATGGGCATCGAACTGGGATTCGGATCGCAGTTTTTCATAGTGGTTGCGGCTTTACTCACCAGCATTGGAGTGGCAGGAATCCCGTCCGCGAGCTTGGTGGCGATTCTATTGATCTTAAAAAATTCCGGCATACCAAATGCGGAGATCGCCGTCATCACGCTGCTCTCGGTGGATAGACTGTTAGATATGAGTCGGACAGCTGTGAACGTCTACAGCGATAGTTGTGCTGCGGTGATTGTTGCACGCAGCGAAGGTGAGGTGTTTCACTTCGATGAACTGCAAGAGGAAGAATTTATTCCTGAAGATAATTTTTCGGACGATAAATCATCGCAAACGGAATAAAAAGGATGGAGGTAAGCCCCATCAATCCGCTGAAAAACCAGAAATATTTGGCACCTTGGAGTTTTGGCTGACCACCGGAGAAGGTGGTTTTGGTGTAAAGTTCTTCAGCCGATTTTGCATCAGCTTTGGTTTTGATACCCAAGGCTTTCTTTCGCTCTGAAAGCCATGTTTTTTGAGGCTGAATCGCATCGAACCATGATGAAGATTTTGCGGGTTCATCATCTGCTTTGCTAATGATGATTCCAGTGTCCCATTTGGTATTCCATTTTCCATCGCCACCTGCGCTACGAATCCGAATCGAGTTGGAATTCATGATTTCATAGCGCAATGGCTTGTTCTGAATGTCGCGAAAGCTGGAGACGATCTCATTACCGCGCTGTTGTCTGGGGAATGAGTTATTGGCTGAAATCGATTCCGAAATGATTTTGCTGGCGATTTCATCGAGCACCACTTGATCGGGGACGATCAGTGGATTTTCTGCGTCTTTTTCGAGTCGTTTGACAAAATCATCCTTCGTTCCGGGCACGCCATCATAACCTGCCAAGATGATGGTGCGCGGTGATGATTGCCAGTCTTCAGGAAGCCTCTGGATTTGCTGTTGATATTGCTTTTCGGCGGCGCTTGGGACTTGGATGAAATGATTCACCCCAACCACCAGCAAATTTCCAATCGCCACCGCTGCAAGGTAGAAGCACATGATGAACGACTTCATTTTTCTTGGTGCCTGAATGTAGGCGAACTCAAGTGCCACGATGGAAATCAGGATCTCTGCCGCGGTAAGTAAGGCGAAGGCTGATATTTGCCAGCCAATGTTTGGCTTATCTCCCGCATCGATCCATTCTTGGATGACACTCACCAGAACAAATGCCGCAGCCATCAGGATAAAGCCAATACCCATTTTCCTTAGATGACTCAATGGCCATACTTTACTGACCAGCGGATAGATCAAATAACTAAAAAGCGGGATAAAACTGAGCACAAAAACCGAGTTCAACGATTGTATTTGCGAGGGTAACCAGTTGAATCCGAGGAAGTTTCTGTCCATGCTTTGTGACTGGAAAATCCAGGTGGAACCTGTCTGATCGAACAAAGCCCAGAAAACCGCTACAAAAAGGTAGATAGGCGCCAGTTTCAAAATAGCAATCATGCCATCTTTACCGAACGCTTCACTCATGAAACCCATTCCACCTGGAGGCACATGGGCGAATCGATGCCTGCCTAGCCAAAAAATGAAGGTTGCGATCGCCATCAAGACACCTGGCACACCGAACGCCCAATGTGGCCCATACCACTCTAACAACCACGGTGTGAGCAGCATGGAGGCAAATGCTCCGAGATTGATAGAAAAATAGAACCAGTTGAAAACTTTTGAGAGAAAATGTAAGTTTTGAGAACCGAATTGATCACCCACATGTGCAGACACGCATGGTTTGATTCCCCCTGCCCCAAGCGCAATCAAAACCATCCCACTGATCATCCACCATTGAGAGTATCCAAAATGTCCCATCATCGCCAACGCCGCATGACCTGCACAGTAAACCATCGAGAGAAACATGATAACTCGGTATTTACCAAAAAACACATCTGCTAGAATCGCCCCCATAAAAGGTGTTAGATAAAACGCGAAGTTAAACCAATGAATCAGTTCCGTGGTAAAAACCTCATCCATGGGCTTCCCTGATTTACCATCCATGAGGTGCAAATACTGGGTAATGAAGACGAATAGAATTGCCTTCATCCCATAGAAAGAAAACCTCTCCGCAGCCTCGTTGCCGATGATATGCGGAATACCGGAGGGCATTCTCGTGGTTTCTTCTGGAGTCGTTCGATAATTCATTTTTGAGAATCCAGATTCGATAAAATATTCACTCAACAATTGGGATGAATCCCATAATCAAAATCGTATCTCACTCACCACTGATTAGTTTTTGGAGATACTTCCCATGCTGATCGAGATCAGATTGCCTTGAACGAACATTGTATTTCGCACGTCCTCGAGTTTTCAACTGATTGGAAATTCCTTGCAATTGTTCAATCGCGACTTTGCATTGGTTCTGAGTAGATGGAGTGGAGTTCATCGTACTCGATTTAAGGAGCTTATAATCACTTAGATAGTTATCAGCGGTTTTTCGATACCACGCCAGAGTGCCGTTATGATTTAGGTCAACTCCACGAGTAATTCTCTCGAAAAATGGAACAGCCTGGTCTAACCCACCTTGTTCCCAATTTTTCAAACCATGAATCATGCAAGCCATCATGTGTTCATTATCGTTCTTGGTGAAGTTCAGCATTTTGACATCCTGAAATTCTGGGCGCTCCAGACTTTTAAGTGCTGGCGACAATACCGAAGCAAAACCTGCAGGCAAAACAGAGGCGTGCTTGTCGATATGCTCACTAATAGATCTGGCATGCCTGATCGTGTCTCCAGACCGACCATCTAACAAAGCTGAAGTAACCCCATCAAGTCCAGCCCAAGTACGGGTAGGTTCTTCGACTTTCGGGTTAGAAAAAAGCTTGATAAATGCTTCTTCTGATTCTCTGTATTTACCCTGACTCATCAGGCTTTTCGCTCCATTATACTGGCCAGTGATTTGCTTACTATTATCGGTACTATGTATTTCAGTGTGACCCGTATCTATCACTGTGGGCTTGGTGCCACCATCTGAAGTAAGGAGCCTGATAAATACGAATGCTAGAATCAAAACAACGACCAAGGAAACAATCGTGATGATCAAGTTCTTCTTCTGTTTCTGACGCAATTGCATCCGTTGTATTGCATGAGCATGAGCATGAGCATGAGCATGAGCATGAGCATGAGCATGAGCATGAGCAGCCGTAACTTTATGGCCTCCGCCATTTTCCAATGCTTTTATAGCACCTTCTAAAGCGATGATCATTTCATCGTAGCTTCGGTAGCGGTTTCTGGGATCGTAAGACATCGCGCGATCGACAATCGCACATGTTTCATAAGAAATTTCTGGAGCCACTCGTTTGAGTGGAATCACCTTGGTTTTGGCGATACGCAACAACTTGGTGTCCATACTATCCTCTGGGCAAGATGGCACACCCGATAAGGCGTGGTAAAGAGTCGCACCGAAAGCGTAAATATCCGATCGGAAATCCTCAACTCCACCCTCGATCGCTTCTGGTGGAACGTAGTATGGTGTAGCCCAAATCTCATCGGCTTTTGCCTCTCCACCTTTGGTAACCAGAGCAAGACCGAAGTCCACGATCTTTGCATTGCCCTCGGCATCGAATAGAATGTTTCCAGGCTTGATATCTCGGTGAATCAAGCCGGCCGCTTGCGCGCCTTTTAAACCTTCCGCAATTTGAATCGCTAAGGGCAGCATCTCAGCTTCCGAAATCTTTCCCTCCTTATATATTCTATGTTCCAGATGTCCCCCAGGAACAAATTCCATCGCAATATAGAAAAGACCAAACGCACGACCGGTGGTGAGAATTTTTACCACATGTGGGTGACTAAAAGAAGCCGTTAAACGCGCTTCGTCCTCGAAAGCAGCGATACGCTTTTCATCTTTTGAATACTCTTCACTCAATATCTTCAGGGCGACCTCACGATTCAAGGTTACATCGATTCCAGCAAAGACCGAGCTCATCCCGCCAATCGCGTGGCGTTTGGTTACCGTATAGGGTCCGAATTGCTTTTTGATCCGATTTTCCTCACCACAAGTAGGACAGGCAACGCGTGAGTATGGGGGTAAGCCCGCCACCGACATCGGGTTGCCGCATGCAAAACAAAGCACGATATCATCATCTGTCTGTGACATATTAAATTTTGGGGCTGTACTAGCTAAGGCTTATTGCTGAGACTGTTTTACCCAGTATTTTAGCTGCTTCAAGAGCATTTGATGGTTACCTCCATTGAAGCGCCATTCACACTCCTTCAAAAACCATTGAAAGTTCTCTTTTTTGATGCCATTAAATCTTCGTAAATGACGCTTT
>JAJTHK010000101.1 GCA_021298895.1 Luteolibacter sp. | reverse complement strand
ATGCGCCGGGTGGACTGCCCCAATTGCGGCATCAAAGTGGAGTCCGTCCCATGGGCGCAGGGCAAACATTCCTGTTGCGATGTCTTCCGCCATTTCCTCGCCTCCTGGGCGAGGCGAATGAGCTGGAAGGAAACCGCCACCTGCTTCCACACAAGCTGGGACAACGTCTGCCGCTCGGTGAAATGGGTCGTCGATTTCGGCCTGAAACACAGGGATCTGGAGGATATTACTGCCATCGGGGTCGATGAGGTCACCTACAGCAAAGGCCACCGTTACATGACCCTCGTCTATCAGATCGATGGCGGGTGCCGCCGCCTTCTCGGTGTCATCCGGGATCGCGATACCTCATCGCTCACCGGCTTTTTCGATTCACTTGGGGCGGCGCGTTGCGCGAAGATCAAGGTCGTCTGCTCCGACATGTGGAAGCCCTATCTCAACGTCATCGCCGCCATGCTGCCCGCCGCACTCAACGTACTCGACCGTTTCCACATCGCCAAAAAACTCCTCGAAGCCGTCGATGAAATCCGCCGCCAGGAAGTCCGCAAACTCGCTGCCGAAGGCTATGAACCCGTCCTTGGAAACTCACGCTACTGCTTCTTGAAGCGCCCGCGCAACTTCACCGTCAGGCAGGCTGCCAAACTCGGCGACCTGCTCAAATATGACCTCAAAACCGTCAGGGCGTGGATGCTCAAGGAATCCTTCGATGCCTTCTGGCAATACGACAGCCCGCGCTGGGCGAGGTGGTATCTGCGGAAATGGTGCGCCCGGGCGATGCGCAGCAGGCTCGATCCGATGAAGAAATTCGTCCGCACCCTGCGCAACCACGAGGAGCTGCTGATGAACTATTTCAAGGCCGGCAAGCACTACAACAGCGGCATCGTCGAGGGACTCAACCTGCGGATCAATCTGTGCATGAGAAAAGCCTACGGCTACCGCAGCTTCGAATTACTGCAAATCACTCTATTTCATACACTTGGAAAACTTCCAGAGCCGAAATTCACCCACAGATTTTGCTGAAGAGTCGATTTTTAAAACAGCCTCTCAGAGAAAATTTCAACTAGACCTTTTGCGCGAATACTTTTGGTGCTTCTGGGCAGAGGTCGGCCCGCTCTTCAACTGCGCGATCTGATCCCGAATCAATGCAGCCCGCTCAAACTCCAACTTGGATGCCGCGATACGCATTTCTTCTTCCAACTCGGAAATGACACGCAGCTTGTCGTAAGCGCTTTCATCCTCCGCAACTAGGGATGCATTGAGCTTATCCGCCTCATGCAGGCCTTTTTCATACGAATGCAAACTTTGTTGAACCGCCCGTTTCACCGATTGAGGCGTGATCCCATTCGCCTCATTGTGAGCAATTTGGCGAGCACGTCGATATTCCGTGATATCGATCAGCGCTTGGATCGAATCCGTCACAACATCCGCAAACAACACGCACTCACCATTCACATGACGTGCGGCTCGACCCGCCGTTTGGATCAGCGAGGTTTGATTCCGTAGAAATCCTTCTTTATCCGCATCCAAAATGCAGACGAGTGAAACTTCCGGCAAATCGAGTCCTTCGCGCAGCAGATTGATCCCGATCAAAATGTCAAAAGTTGCGGCACGTAACTGACGCAGGATTTCCACCCGCTCGATCGCATCGATATCGGAATGCAGATAACGACATTTCAATCCGGTCGATTTCAAATACTCCGCCAAATCCTCCGCGGTCTTCTTCGTCAAGGTCGTCACCAACACCCGCTCACCTTTCTCCACTCTCTGGCGACACATCTCGATGGTCTCGTCGATCTGACCTTTCAGTGGTCGCAATATCAACACCGGATCTAACAATCCTGTCGGACGAATGATTTGCTCCACCACCAATGGCTTACCGAGCTTGGTCGGATCAAAATCATCCACCGACTCCTCGTTTCCTGATGCTTTGACTTTGATCTTCTTGAAATCGATGGGCATGAAATCCTCCTGACCACTGCGAGGTTTCACTGGAATGAATTTCCGATTCTCTGGACGAGAGTTGATGAGATCAAATGGCCCTGGCGTCGCCGAAACATAGACCCGCTGATTGGTCATTTCCATGAACTCATCGAATCGCAACGGACGGTTATCCAAAGCCGATGGCAAACGGAAACCATGCTCCACCAAGGTGGTTTTACGGCTCTTGTCACCCTCATACATTCCACCAATCTGCGGAATGGTCGCGTGCGATTCATCTACCAACAATAAGAAATCGCGCGGAAAGAAATCGAGCAAGGTATGCGGACGAGATCCGGGTGGCCGTCCCGTTAGATGACGCGAGTAGTTTTCAATTCCCTGACAGAATCCCAACTCATTCATCATTTCCAAATCATATTCCGTGCGCATTTTCAAACGCTGCGCCTCGATGAGTTTTCCATCTTTTTCCAACTCATGAACCCTTTCATCAAGCTCAGCACGAATGTGCTTCATTGCCACTTTCATCTTATCCCCCGCCGTGATGAACTGCTTGGCAGGATAAAAGGTATGACTCGCAAGTTGCTCGATGACTTTGCCGTTCACTGTATGGATCGATGAAATCCGCTCCACCTCATCTCCGAAAAATTCAACACGTATCGCGGTCTCATCCAAATAGGCCGGATGCACTTCCACCACATCTCCTCGCACCCGGTATTTTCCACGACCGAAGTTAATATCATTTCTCTCAAACAACAGACTCACGAGCGACGAAAGAAATTCCTCACGCGTCAACGACTGCCCCACGCGAACCGGCAACATCATGTCTTTGTAATCCTCCGGAGAACCCAAACCATAAATGCACGAAACCGATGCAATCACGATCGTATCATCCCGAGTTAACAAGGATCCCATCGTCGAAAGCCGCAAGCGCTCGATCTCTTCATTCACCGCCGAGTCTTTTTCGATGTAAGTATCGGAACGCGGAATATATGCCTCTGGCTGATAGTAATCGAAGTAAGATACGAAATACTCGACCGCATTGTACGGAAAAAAATTCTTAAACTCAGAATAAAGCTGCGCCGCTAGAGTCTTGTTATGACTCATGATAAGGGTCGGCTTGCCATGCCGAGCGATCAAATTTGCCATGGTAAACGTTTTTCCCGATCCCGTTACACCTAGCAAAGTTTGATGCTTGTTTCCCGCAGCCAGCGACCTCGAGAGCTTCTCGATCGCTTGTCGCTGATCGCCCTGAGGTTCATATTCACTGGAAAGTTGAAACGGCATCTGCGGGATAAGATGGCGCGATCACGGAAAAGTTCCAGTCACGATTCTCCACGTGACAAAATGACAAATTGGGTGTTCATTACGGCCAGTGGCTGAAAATTCTCCCTTAAAATCAACTTTGCTCATCCTCCTCTTGATAGCGGTGGGCTATGGATCGTATTGGCTAACCATCAACCTCACCCCGAAAAAATCATCCTCTAGCTCGAAAGAGCTCACTTACACCCCTTCAGTTAATTTCACCTCTCCAAAACTATCTAGCTCACAGTCAGATCCGGGTAAACCCTTTGCAAACATCGACCGCGAAGCCCTAGAAAACGGCGCAATCCGCAACCAGCGCACCATCGTCTTTAAAGACGAAGCCGCCTTGCAGGCCTTCCTCGCGAAACTCGGTGACAAGGTCAAACTCCTCGGCAAAATCGATAAGCTTAATACGCTTCTGGTTGGATTCGGTGAGATAGCCGATCTCGATTCGCTGCTTACTGGCGATGAAGAGCTCTCGATGATTTTTCCCGTCAACATTCCTTCCTTCGAAAATGTCGGCCCGCAGGACGGTGCTGTCGCCTTGGAAAACCATCTTCTGAAATGGTTGGGCGTGGAGTCGGATAACTCACTCTGGGGCAAAGGTATCACCATCGCCATCCTCGATACAGGGATCGCCGATCACATCGCTTTTAAAAACGCCATCCAACGCATCAACCTCGTTCCACTTCCTACCGATCCCTCAGCCCTCAACGGCCACGGCACAGCCGTTGCTTCTGTGATTTTCAGTAATAATCCTCTTGCCCCCGGCGTCGCTCCATCCGCCACACCGCTTTCCGTCCGTATCGCCGATGACAATGGAACTTCTAACACTTTTCTCATCGCTCAAGGAATCATCGCCGCCGTGGATGCCGGAGCAGACATCATCAACATTTCACTAGGCGGAAGCGGACAGAGTTCTTTGGTCGATCAAGCCATCGCTTACGCTAAAAAAAGCGGTGTCGTCATCATCGCAGCAGCGGGAAATTCCGGTACCGCAGGCGTGATGCAACCTGCTGCCAGCCCTGGCGTGATCGCGGTTGGTGCGGTCGATGCAAATAACCAATACATGAATTTTTCGACAACCGGTAACGAAGTCGCGATCTCATCTCCAGGATTCGGTGTCAATGTCGCCTACCCCGGTGACAAAGCCGCACGGGTCAGCGGAACTTCGTTTTCCAGCCCCATCGTCGCAGGTGTGTTTGCCGCCGTAGCGAGTTCATCAGGAAATCCAACGATTTCTCCAGAACAAGCAGCCAGTTTGGTTATGTCTAATTTAAACGATGTCGGAATCGCAGGAACCGATCCCAACACCGGCGGCGGAGTTCCTGACATGGGCACGATCATGAACCTCGGGACGGATGGACGATACGATGCATCGATCAATTCCATCTATCAAACCAACGGCAACCAACTCAACATCCTCGCGCAAAACCTTGGCACGGAAACCATCATCAATTCCGCCGTCTCCATCAACATCAACGGCCGCGCCACCCAAGCGAACATCACCACTCTCGCGCCGATGCAAACCCATGTCATCACCATCCCACAAATGATCACCGACCCAATACAGGTCAGCGGATCCATCCAGCTTTCATCGAGCCAATCCGATCAACGCCCACAAAATAATTCGATTTCCCAGCAAATCACTCCAAGTCCGTAACCGAATTACTTAGGCGCTTTGATAACCTGATACCAAATTTTTCCACCCATCAGTTTGCTTCCGCTTTTCGAGCGAACTCCTGTTAGATCGATCGCATGGAGGTAACCTTCTTTCAATCCGCCCAAATCGATACGAACCGTCCGACCCTGATCCGATAACTCCGATTTCACCACCGGCATTGCCTGCTTATCCACTTTCGGTGAACCGTATTGCTTGAAGTAATTATACGTGTTCGATTCCACGGCGATCTTGGGAAGCGTGCTAGCATCGACCTCCTCGGAAAAACTCAAAGAGAACCCACCACTCACCGCTTTGATTTTATCTACAGCGAAAAACGGTTTTCCATTCCATTTGATACGAGTGATTCCTCTGTCTCCAGCCCATGATAGCGCAGTCTTACCGACATACATCGAACCATCGTTACCAAATACAATACGATTGTTCCCCAATCCTAATTTGGAACCATCAAACATTGGAGTGAGTCCAGTTTGGAAAACACCATCCACCTCATCATCCAACACGCGCACTAGCACAGGTTGATTCATCTCACCGATCAAGGTCTGCCCCACCAATGAATCAGGCATGGCACCTTTCGGAATCACAACTGGCCAGGTCGGAGAATTCGCAAGCTCCCCCTGCGGGAAATAGCCAACTGGCGGACTTTGCATTTTATCTAACGCTTTCACATCCATAGTGTATGGATCTGTGCCATCCCAATCAGGCTTCCATACCAACGATGCCGGATGCCCATAAAATCCACCTTTCTTAATCTCATACAACGGACTCGTTGGACGCCAGTCACCTTGGTTATCCGTAATCAAAAGCCTCCCCTTAGCATCAAAGGCCATACCGTTGGGCGAACGCAAACCACTCGCGTATGGTTCAACCTTTTTTCCATCAGGAGAAAGCTTCATCACCCAACCGCGCCACTCAACCCGAGCATACATCCGCTCTGCTTTACCTCTATTATTTTTCCATTCCGCCTGCGTTGTCATCTGCTGGCGATTTGCTTTTCCTATCTCAGAAAACTTACCGCGAATCTCCTCACGCATTGGCGCACCATTTGAGGCAATACCCAGCGCAACATACAAATTCCCTTCCTTATCTCGGATTGGCCCATACGAAAACTCGTGATAATTTCCTGACATCCCGAAGTCGTCATACACGGTTTGATACTCATCCGCCGACCCATCGCCATTTACATCCTTGATGCGAGTTAACTCAGCACGCTGCATCACTAAGATATTTTTATCATCTTCCACCAACATCCCAAGTGGCTCATGCAAACCAGATGCAAACAACGACCACTTTTGCGACTTCGGATCAAAAATCATCACCTCACCTCTGTGAAATGCGACCGCTATCCGTCCGTCCTTCATCGTATCCATCGCCCCGACTTGCGGATCGATCCCCTCTGGATTCGGCATCTTATCAAAACTGAAATATTCCTGCCACGCGTGTGCAGAAATGCTTAGTCCAAGGATCGCGGAAAAAATTCTAAGTTTCATTTGAAGGAAAAATTATTATTGGAGAGCCGAGTCTCCGACCGGCTTAAAAGTTCATTTAAAAGTAAAATTAACCGTAAACACCGCAGCATCAGCCGCTTTGAGCGTAAGCTTGGAACCAGACCAAGTTCCCTTGTCACTGCTGTAAGTCACTTTTTCATCAGCTTGGAAATTAAGTTCCAAGCCATCCGATGGCACAGGAGAAATCGTAAAGGATCGGCTCAGCCCACCACCATCAGCGAGTGCCGCTGGCGTCTCCGTGATCTTCTTATCTCCTAACTGATATTGAAATACCGGCAGCCCTTTTTCCATCCGATATCCGGAAAACTTCACCTCTCCCATTTCTTTGAAAGGCGATGCTTTCTCGGTGTATTTCACCTCTCCAACAATTTTCGCGAGGCTACTACCATTTGCCTGCCAATAGGGATAACCATCTATAAACCCACCGCTCCAAGCATAGCGGAAACGACACTCACCCGCATCCCAACACAACGAAACCTTGTCATCCAAAGCCACCGCTATCGCCGCTGGGCCAGCATTCGGCATGAAAATCCGCTGGACCTGCGGGCGCTTCGCTTGCACCGGAGACGCTGCATACGGATCACCCTTCTTCTGCTCCACTTGTTTAACTCCAACTGAAACTTTCATGATGTACTCATAAATCAACCGTAAGGCTTCATCACCCAGATGAACCATCGATGGCATATCCACCGCATTGGGACGTTTCTTCTGTGGAGCCACGCACCATTTCACAAAATCATCCGGTTTACCCAAATACAGCGTCCTAATCTCCGCCAATGAAGGCCCCACCACCATTTGATCTGGCAAATGGCAGGCCGAGCAATTCGTCGTGAAAAGCTGCACACCATCAGGCTTCTCTGCCATTGCTAAAGAAGTGAATGAAAGAAACGCTAAGAAATATTTCATGCGGGATTTCTGAAGGAGACTTGGAATATAGCCATTAAACGCAATTTCCAAGGAACATTTTTCAAATCGTTATCTTACAAGTATCATCACCCTACGACTACGAAATCGTTGAAAAAAGAGACTCTTCAGCAAAATCTGTGGGTGAATTTCGGCTCTGGAAGTTTTCCAAGTGTATGAAATAGAGTGATT
>JAJTHK010000141.1 GCA_021298895.1 Luteolibacter sp. | reverse complement strand
TCGGAATATGGTTTCTGATTAAGAACCACCTCAGGACTTTACCGGCTCATGGTAATGGCATGCCTCTGTATCCAAAGGCAATTCCAGTGGATGAGAAATCAATAAATGATAGATGATAACTTAAGGAATACTCCGGTGGATCTTGACCGCGACATATTCAGCATTTGGTAAGATCCGTTTTTCAATTTCCACATTCACGGATCGTAACGGATAGGAAGTGAGTAGTGTCTCAGCTAAATCGGTCGCAAGGGTTTCGATCAAATGCCTAGGTTTTTGAGCGGCGAGTTCAGTGATTTTGAGAGAAACCTCATAGTAGTCTATGGTGTTTTGCACCTTGTCCTGTAGTCCAAGAAATCCTTGTGACGGTTGCATCTTCAAGGTGATCCAGAGCTTTTGCGGTGCAGCGCGCTCTTCATCAGGAACACCGATATGGCACTCTACCTCTAGTCGGCGGATTTCGATTTCATCAGAATTCATAGCAGCAGTTTCTCATCGACGACGCGTTGCAAAAGAACTTTCGTGGCTTGGTTGAGGTTTAATTTCAATGCCTCATCGACACTCAACCAGCGGAACTCCTCGGCTTCTTCGTTGAGAATGACTTTGTGAGAAGAGGCTTTGGCAAGATAGTTGAGTAGGATGAAATGTTCGGGACGGATGAACTCTGGGGAGTCGATGCAGTCCTGATTCATGACGAAGCGAATGCCAGAAATCGTCAGTTGAGTCTCTTCAAGAATCTCACGCTTCAGGGCGTCCTCACTGGATTCACCGCGCTCGATTTTCCCGCCAGGGATGCCCCAAAGATCACTCCATTTGTGGGTTCGTATCATCAAAACCTTTCCCGCCCCATCATGAATCAGAGCGCCAACCGTTGCGATGGGCCGATCCGCTTTCCTTCGGTCGAAAAGCTTCACCAACACACCGAGATCTGGGACGGTGATATCAGGGCGGACGGCGGCGAGCACTTCCGCATGATGATAACCGGTGAGCACAGCAATCGATGAAATGCCGCCGTGGCGGGCGGTTTCGATATCGTGTGTCATATCACCGATAAATGCAGTCTCGTCTTTATGTAGCGAATGCGTTTCGAGAATATGCGCGATGAGTTCACGTTTATCAATGACGCCAGAGTAAGTTTCTTCGAAAAAATCCTGCATTTCGAAATCGTTAAGTTGGCGCGCAAACGCTGTCGGATCCATGGAGGTCAATACGAACATTCGCATTCCGCGTTGTTTCGCCCATTCCAGTTTTTCACGGGCGTGTGGCAATACAGTTACCAAACTAGTCGCACCATCGAAAGCTGGGCGAAAATGTGCTTCTAATTCAGTAAGCGCTACGCCTGGCAGTAGTTCCTCGTAGAACTCATGATAGGGGAGGCGGAAGCTTCTGCGGAATCCCTCGCGGTCGTATGGAGCGATTCCGTATTTTTCCAGCACCACGTTGGTTGCCTCGATGACAGGACCCATGTCGTCCACCAAAGTGCCAGACCAATCAAATATGAGATTTTTAAACATGGTTGCTTCTTGCTGTTAGAGATTTGATCAACCTAAAGAAAATTTGATCGATTTGATTTTATCATTGCCGAAGCGCTCTTTGATTTTTCGAAGTAGATCCGGCTTCATTTGTTCTAAATGAAAACGCATCGCTGGTTGAGTGACGCGTAAGACGAGATGTCCTTCTTTCACGGAAACTGGTTCAGTATTGTTGCCAATGAAATCTCCCGCGATTTCTTTCCAAGCGGTTTTCACTTCCTCTTCATTGATGCTTTCCGCGAAGAATTGTTTTTTCAGGATTTCATCAATCCATTCTCCAGCGGCTGAGATATTTGCATCTAGCTTCAGCGGTTTGTCACAGCCCAGCCACTCGCTCATTAGTTCCTCATGGATACCCTCGCGCCGTATCGTTGGTTTTCGTTTCCTAGGCGCAGCCATGGCGGGATTTACTCTGCGCCGTCTTCGCCGATGGCCTCGACTGGGCAGCCTTCCATGGCTTCTTTGCACTGTGCGCTTTCTTCGGCGTTTTCGGGTTGTTTAAAAACGTAGGAGTAACCTTCGTCATCTGCGCGCGTGAAATTGTTTGGTGCGGTCTCACGGCAGAGATCGCAGTCAATGCATTGACTATCGACGTAGAATTTTCCTGCGACGTTTTCTTCGTTTCTGTCTTCTTTATCTGCCATGGTTTTGAATGTGTTGTATGCTCTTTGGATGCAACGGGAAAAGGCTACTTGCAACTTTTAATTATCTGACTCGTGCTAAAAGCCATGGGAGGAGGTCTTCGATGGGAAGGCGCTCTTGTTCCATGGAATCGCGGTGACGAACGGTGACTGTGCCTTTTAGTTCGGGGTTTTCCTCGCCAAGGGTCTCAAAATCGACCGTGACACAGAACGGGGTGCCTACCTCGTCTTGGCGGCGGTAGCGTCTGCCAACGGCGCCGCCGTCATCATAAAACACGTTCATCCATGGCTGGAGTTGCTTTTGGATTTCTTTGGAAATGCGAACTTGCTCCTCGTTTTTCTTGAGAAGTGGGAAAATTGCCACCTTGATCGGCGCCATGGAGGGCATGAAACGCATCACCGTGCGGATGTCGCTTTTGCCATCTTGGCCGAGTTCTTCTTCGTCGAAAGCTTCACAAATCAGCGCCAAGACTGTGCGATCACAACCCGCGGATGGCTCGACCACGTGCGGAAGAAAACGCTCCTTGGTTTCTTCATCGAAGTATTCCAACGGTCTGCCGGAACCTTTTGCGTGGACACCGAGGTCGTAGTCGGTGCGATACGCCACGCCTTCTAATTCCTGAATTCCGAATGGGAATTCGTATTCGATATCGTAAGTTTTCTTCGAGTAAAACGCGCGCTCACCATCGGGCACATCGAGGATGTGAAGCTTGTTGCGGGGGATTCCGATTTCGGCGTAGAAATTCAAACGCGTTTCCAACCATTCTTCGGTGAGGCGCATTCCGTCGTCTGGATGGCAGAAATACTCGATCTCCATTTGCTCGAACTCGCGGGAACGGAAGGTGTAGTTGCGTGGATTAATCTCGTTACGGAAAGATTTTCCGACTTGGGCAATACCGAATGGCAATTTGACCCGATTCGAATCGAGGATATTTTTGTATTGGCAGAAAATAGATTGCGCGGTTTCAGGGCGAAGATAAGCAACCTGATCACCGGTTGCGCCAAAGTTGGTTTGGAGCATGAGGTTGAACTCACGAGGCTCTGTCAAAAGGGAGCCGTTAGCAGGGTTGTAACTGGTTGTTCCGGTCACTTGCTCTGTGGTTTCTCCTGCGAGCTGGATCGCTTTGATCGCATCTTTTTTGCTCATCGCGGATTCCTTGATGAACTGTGAATAATACTCGCGCGCAGTTTTACGGACTTTTGCCTCGTCCTGACTGGGAAGCTGGAGGACGGAATAGGCTTTTTCGGTTTTCCAATCCGATTCCGGTAAGCTCGCACCGGTAAAATGGTAAACCGTTCCGTCCTGCGGATCGATTTGGTCAGCGCGGAGTCGGGCTTTGGAAAGTAAGCAATCGCACATTGGATCGCTGAATCCACCGATATGGCCGGATGATTGCAAAACTTCTTCCATGGTCAAAATCGCTCCATCCATACCAAGCACGTCGTCGCGTTCCTGAACGGTTTTCCTCCACCAGTAATCTTTGAGGTTACGCTTGAGTTCGGCGCCCAGCGGACCGTAATCCCAACAACCGTTGAGTCCGCCATAGAGTTCGCCTGCTTGAAAAATGAAGCCTCTGCGTTTGCAGAGAGAGACAATTTTCTCCATCCGCACCGGGTCTGTTACGTCCTTGTTTGCCATAAAATGATGCCCATATCGTGCGGGCGGGCGCGGATAAAAACACATGCAGCCCATCGGGGCAAGGCATCTTAGACGTTTTTCACCCCTCTCGGATTGCTGCGGCGAATCTAAACTTCAGAAGAAACCTAAGATCCGCCGCAGCTCATCCGCTAACCACGGGAATGAGCTATTCTTAGCGTTAATCATGCCAAGTTTCGTCTTCTTGGGGCTTTGGAGAGGTGAAATTCAGCAATAAAAGGAGTGTTTCGATGGCGTTGCGCTCATAGTGCCGTCCTTGTTGGAGCAGATACAGTCGATTGGGAGTTACCCAGTAACTAGGAACTTCCATGATTCGCAGTTTCGACTCGATTCATGGGCAGAATGTCCGCTTTACTAAGAAACGGACTTTGTCCAACCTCCCGGCTCGCACCATGACCGCCTCTGAGATCCGTAATAGCTTCCTCGATTTTTTCGCCGAGAAACAACACACCATCGTCCCTTCCGCATCGCTGATGCCGCAATCCCCGGGACTGCTTTTTACCAACGCCGGCATGAATCCCTTCGTGCCCTATTTCCTCGGTGTCGAGAAAGCACCTTACAATCCACCTCGCGCGGCAGACACCCAGAAATGCATCCGTGCTGGCGGAAAACACAACGACCTCGAGGATGTGGGTTACGATACCTATCACCACACATTTTTCGAAATGCTTGGCAACTGGTCGTTTGGAAACTATTTCAAAAAAGAAGCCATCCAATGGGCATGGGAACTTGTGGTTGGGCGTTGGGGACTTCCTGCGCATCGGCTCTACGCATCGGTCTACGCGCCGAAGGCAGGTGATCCCGGAAATTTCGATCAAGAAGCCTACGACATCTGGGCAGAACTTTTCCGTGCTGCAGGTTGTGATCCAACGATCCAAATCGTTCACGGCAACGTCAAAGACAATTTCTGGATGATGGGCGAAACTGGACCATGCGGTCCGTGCTCCGAACTTCATGTCGATCTAACACCTGAGGGAAATCCAGTGACAGGTCGCAATCTAGTCAATAACGACTCCGATCTCTGCATCGAAATCTGGAACCTGGTTTTCATCCAATACAACGCCGAGGCTGATGGCTCGTTCCGCGAGCTTCCAGCTAAACACGTCGATACCGGAATGGGTTTTGAACGTGCTTGCTCGATCATTCAAAACACCAACGGTTTCACCGATTTTTCCAAAAAACCTTCGAACTACGCCACCGACGTTTTCCAACCCATCTTTCGCAAGCTTGAGGAACTCAGTGGGAATACTTACGTTAACATCTACCCAGAACTCGGCGCGGATCGTTCGGCGTTTTCCGAGGAAATGAAAACCGCCATCGCGTTCCGTGTCATTGCGGATCACTTGCGCACGCTTTCCTTCTCCATCGCCGATGGCATCATGCCCGGCAACAACGGCAGAAACTACGTTCTGCGCCGCATCCTTCGCCGCGCGGTGCGTTACGGACGTCAGCTTGGTTTCTCTGGTGAAAAACCTTTCTTTGGCGCGCTCGTGGAAACGCTCGTCGCTGAAATGGGTGTTGTGTTCCCTGAATTGAAAAACCGCCAAGAAGTTGTTAGGCAAACGCTTGAGCAAGAAGAATCGAGTTTCAACCAGACGCTGGATAGGGGATTGAATGAGTTTGAGTCCATGCTTAAAGCATCCAATGCTAACTATCAGGAAGGCAAAAGAGTTTTAGGTGACTCAGATGTAGCGAAAGCTGTTCACACTCAGAATTCAAAGTTTTCGGGAACAAATGCATTCCTGCTATATGATACTTTTGGATTCCCAATTGATTTAACAGAACTTCTCTGTGCAGAGCGAGGAATGGAAGTTGATATGCCAGAATTTGAGTTTCAAATGGAGCAACAGCAAGAGCGCTCCCGCGCTGCGCAAAAATCCAGCGTCGTTCGCGCACTCGATATTTCCACTGAAGCCGTCACCGAATTCGTCGGCTTCGACTCCGATTCCGTCGAAGCCACAGTGTTAGAAATTCATCCACAAGAAGACAGCTTGTTCGTCATCACCGACAAAACCGTCTTCTACGCCGAAATGGGCGGCCAGTCCGGCGACACAGGCACGCTAAACGACATTCCCGTCACCGGAGTCCAACAAATCGGCAAAGCCCGCGCTCTGATCATTCAAAAATCAGAAATCAACATTCATCAATCGTCAATCAATCTGGGCGATAAGGTTGTCCTTAAACTAGATACCGCGCGCCGCCGTCCCATCGAAGCTCACCACACCGCCACCCATCTTCTCCATTGGGCGCTCCACGAAGTCGTTTCCAAAGACGCGGCACAACAGGGTTCATCGGTCGATGAAAACCGCCTGCGCTTCGATTTCAACAGTGCCGCCGTTACACCCGAGCAGCTCGCGGCGATGGAAGAAAAAGTCAACGCAGCGATCAAAGCCGACGATTCGGTTTCATGGACTGAGGTCAAACACGCCGACATCAAAGGTCGCGCCGATATCATGCAGTTCTTCGGTGACAAATACGGCGATGTCGTTCGCGTCGTTCAGGTTGGCGGTGAATCGAATAAACTGAATGGTTATTCCCAAGAGCTTTGCGGCGGCACACACGTTCGTCGCACGGGTGAGATCGGGCTGTTCAAAATCAAATCCGAAGGAGCGATCGCTTCCGGTGTTCGTCGTATCGAAGCCGCTTGCGGAGATGCCGCATGGAGTTATCTAACAGAATCGGTCGAGAAATGGGATGCTGAGCTCAATGCTGCTAAGGAAAAACTACAACTCGCTAACGCCAAACTCGTCGAGCTAGGAGAAGCGCCCGTCAGCGTGAATGATTTCCCTTACATCATGAGCGCGATGTTGGTCGAGCGTGCGGATATTTCGCAAATCAACGCCACCTTCGCCCACGGTCAGCGCACCTTGGAGGAAACCAAGGAAGCTGCGATCGAAGCAGAGAAACGCATCAAAAAAATCCAATCTTCCCAAGCCGCCGCGCTTGCTGATGAAGCCCTTGCCGAACTCATCGCCAAAGGTGATCCTATTATCGAAAGTTTCGAGTCCGATGCTTCATTGCTTCAGGAATTACAAAACGGCCTGAAAAAGAAAAACTTTGCGGGCCCAGCATTGCTTGTCGTCGACGACGGAGAAAAACTCCATCTGGCTGTTCATTGCGGAGCTGATGCTCTAACAAAAGGCCTGAAAGCCGGAGATATCCTCCGCGACCTAGCTGCCATTGCTGGTGGCAAAGGTGGCGGCAAACCCGATCAGGCAAGAGGAGCTGCGCCAGATAGAAGTAAACTCGAAGAGATCAAAGCTGCGGCGACTCAGCTTTTCAAAAACTAAACGGTCCAATTCTCATGAAATCGATCGCTCTTGTTTTTCTGGTTATCTCGAGCTTGTTGTTTGTTCAAGCCGCTGAGCCTGGACAAAATCAATTTACCACAAAGATTGAAGATGTGGATTGTGTGGTTAAGGCTTACTCGCCCTTAGAACCCATCGTATTCAGCATGTTGGTGAATAAGGATTCGTTGCCGAAATCCCAGTTGATGATTTCGATCATGCTAACCAATAGCGATATTACATCTTACATGACGGATGAGATGATTTCTCAGAATGTAAAAACGGATCGGTTTGATAAGGCTGACTTGAAGGCTGAATATGAGAAGATGAGGGCGGGTATGAAAAAAAGGTCGGAACTGACAGGGCCGGATGCTGAGGATAGTCCATGGAAGGGAATGAAATATGCGCTCGATCAAGTTTTCATCATAGAATCAAAGTTAGGAAAGTATTTGGTCTATCAATTGTCTCCTCAAGGCACAAAGGAAGTTAACGGTCGTGTATATAGCATCAGAAAACACGAAGATGGTAGGTGGTTAATGAGCGGAACCAAAGATGAAACGATTGATAAGTTTAAACAGTCTCTCACATCAATGATCCCAAAAGAATTCGAGAAATTACAAAAGGAGTCGGCTGTAGCTACATTGCCGCTTGAGGAATTGCTCAAGTGAAAGTGAAGTTTCGAGCGTGGCGGCGCTTTTCAAGCGCCATGCCATTCGGAAATAAATTTGTCATGGCGCTTACAAAGCGCCGCCACGTTTTCTCTCATCCAAACGTCCCTCCGCATAGGCAGTGAAGACTTTTAAATCTCATCGCGCACCTGACGGAAGACGGCGAATTGTTCCTCTTCGGTGCCTGTGGCGTGGGCGGGATCGTAGAAGGGTCAGTGGTGACGGTTCATCTGGCCGGGATACATCGGGCAGGCTTGATCGGCGTTACCGCAAACGGTGATGACGGTTTCAACCTCATCATCGAGGAAAAGATCCATGTGCTTGGAGTGGTGGCCTGTGGTATCGATTCCGATTTCTTCCAACGCGCGGATGGCCAAGGGATGAACATATCCAGCAGGTTTTGATCCGGCGCTTTCGACCCGAAAATTTTCACCGAGCGCGCGACGCAGGATAGCTTCGGCGAATTGAGAACGACAAGAGTTTCGGGTGCAGAGGATAAGGATGAAGGGAGATTTCATTGTGGAGAAAGGGGATTAGATGGTTTCCTTGCGGAAGTAGCCTTTCGTGCGTTGACAGAAGCGGACAAGCATCAGCATCAGCGGAACCTCAATGAGGACACCAACCACAGTAGCTAGGGCCGCGCCAGAGCTGAGGCCGAACAGCATGACTGCTGTGGCGATCGCAACTTCAAAATGGTTAGACGCTCCAATCATCGCTGAAGGAGCGGCATCTTCGTACGAGAAGTTTAGTAGTTTTGCTGTGACGTAAGAGATGGAAAAAATTAGGATGGTTTGAATGGTCAGTGGAACCGCGATCCAAAGGATGGTCAGCGGGTTAGCTAGAATAGTTTCTCCCTTGAAGCTAAACAAAAGCACGAGCGTGGCTAGTAAAGCAATGATGGACACTGGCGTGAGATAGCGCAGAAATTTCTCCTGAAACCATTCCGCACCCTTGGTTTTCATGATCCATTTGCGTGAGAAATATCCAGCTACTAATGGCAACGCGACATAGATGCCCACGGAAAGCAGCAAGGCCTCCCATGGCACAGGCATTTTGTTCACTCCTAACAACCAACCACCGAGTAAGCCGTAGAGAAAAAGCATAGTTAATGAGTTGATTGCAACCATGACAAGGGTGTGTGCTTGGTTTCCTTTTGCTAAATAACTCCATACCAACACCATGGCAGTGCAGGGCGCAATACCTAACAAAATAGCTCCGGCGATATATGATCTGTAAAGTTTCACTTCTGTGCCGTCTTTCACGATTTCTGTCCCGGGTAGAAAATCTTTGAAAAAGACCCCGAGGAACAAAGTCGCAATGGCGAGCATGGTGAATGGTTTGATGCCCCAGTTGATGATCAATGTGAGCAGCACCGGCTTGGGATTGCGGCTGGCTTTGGCCACCTCGCCGAAGTCGATTTTTACCATGATGGGATACATCATGAAAAACAGGCAGATGGCGATGGGAATAGAAATGATAGGAGCTCCGTTCACATAAATTGCAATACCATCGAGGCTCTTCGCTAAGTTCGGTGAGATTTTTCCAAGCGCGATTCCGGCAATAATGCATAAGCCGACCCAAAGTGTAAGTAGGCGTTCGAAAAATGAAATGGATTTTAGGGACTGATTCATGGTTATTTTATTGATAGATTGATTTTCGAGACACATGGCATAGCCAAGTGGTAGAAGATCCTTTTGCCACGCTTTTCATAAGAGATGATCCCTGCATTTTTTAGAACCAAAAGATGCTGAGAAATCGTAGGGCCGCTGAATTGTGTGAGCTGACTCATCATCATCAACTCACACACACAACGCTCGCCTTTGGCCAGTTTGTCAACCATCGCCAAGCGCGCCGGATGACCCAACGCTTTGAAAATCTGTGCACGTTCTTTTAAATTCATTAATTTGTTATTTAGCTAAATACCTAATATATTAAGTAGTGATTTTTGGGTTCTTTTTTATGGGAGAGTCGTGAGTCGAGAGATTAGAGATTAGAGATTTTTACTGGGCCTTATGGATAGTTGCTCGGTTTGGCCTTGGAAGTGTGAGTGAAATGACGCCAGTGATGAACAGGAATCCTGCGGAGGCGAGCAAGCAGTAGATGAGGCCTAGGGTGCCGTCGGTATGCATGCCGAACTGATAGAAAAGTCCTGATAAAACGGTGCCGATTAAGCGACCGCAGGCATTGGCCATGTAGTATATGCCGACGTTCATTGCGACTTTATCGTGATCAGTGTAGTCAAGGATCAGGAAAGAGTGCACGGCTGAGTTTAGCGCGAAAGCGATGCCGAATATAACGAGTCCGCAAAGAACGATGGTGGCGGGATGCCAGCCGAAATACAGCCCCGCACCGATGAGAAGGGGAATGATAGAGAGCGTGAAAGCCAGCCACGTTGCCGTTTTACCAGTGGGATCTTTTCCGCTCAGAATTGTGGGAGCAAATGCTTGCACAAAACCGTATCCAATCACCCAGAGCGCCATGAATCCACCAGCTTGCCAGAATTTCCAACCGAGCACGGTGGAGAGGAATACAGGTAATGCGACAACAAACCAGACATCGCGAGCACCGAATAGAAAGAAGCGTGCGACTGAGAGTAAATTCACTGCGCGGTTTTTTGAAAAGAGCTGGCTGAATTTTGATTTGTTTTTCACATCTCCCAAACCACCACGCATCAACACTGCCGCTGAGATCAACGCGATTCCGACGATACCCATTAGAGCGGCGCAGGATGTTTGAAAGCCAACTAGCGAGAGAAGTAAACTGCCGATAAAAAAGCCTACTCCTTTGAGGGCATTTTTACTGCCAGTGAGAAGCGCGACCCAGCGGTAAAGTCTGCCTTCTCCATTACCCGCAACCAATTTCACCGCGCTCTTGCTACTCATTTTCGTGAGGTCTTTCGCGATACCGGAAAGGGCCTGCGAGGCCATAACCCATGCGATAGTAAGTCCTGAAACTGGCATAAAAACAAGCATCGCCAGTGCGAGCATTTGTGTGCTGAGTCCCATGAACAAGGTGCTTTTAAGACCGAAGCGTGAAGCTAGAACCCCACCGACAAAATTGGTCACAATGCCAAAAAACTCATAAAACAGAAACAGCGAAGCAACTTGAAGTGCGTTATAGCCGAGTTGATAGAAATAGAAAAGCACCAGCATACGGATCGCTCCGTCGGCTAGGGTGTCTGCCCAGTAAGCCATCGTGACAATGGCGTAGTTGCGCGTTCCGGATGCGGTGCTCATGAAATTGTTAAAGAAGTTTGGCAACTTTTCTGGCAAGCTCGGCGTAGCGGCTCGCGTAACCCCATTCGTTGTCATACCAAGCGAGAATTTTCACCTGCGTTCCATTGGTGACCATGGTCGATGGAACGTCGATGATTGAGGAGCGCGGATCGTCTTTGTAATCGATAGAAACCAGCGGTCTCGTCTCGTAGCCAAGAATACCTTTGAGCTGGCCTTCCGCAGCGGATTTCAGCAAGCCATTCACTTCTTCCACGGTGGTTACTCTGGAAACTTCAAACACACAATCGGTGAGTGAGGCGTTGAGTAATGGCACGCGGATCGCGATGCCATCAAGTTTACCTAACAGTTCAGGAAAAATTATCGCGATCGCGGTCGCGGATCCCGTGGAGGTCGGGATCAAGGAAAGGCTGGAAGCACGAGCGCGGCGGAGATCCTTGTGCGGGGTGTCGAGGATCGACTGGGTGTTGGTCATATCATGGATCGTCGTGATCATACCATGTTTAATGCCGAGCCCTTCGTGGATGGTTTTGACTATCGGCGCGAGGCAGTTGGTAGTGCATGATGCGGCAGTGAGAATGTGATGCTTTTCCGGCTGATACAGATGATCGTTCACACCCATGACGACGTTGAGCGCAGCGTCTGATTTTACCGGCGCAGCAACGATGACTTTTTTGACGCCTGCTTTAAAATAGGCTTCCAGTTGTTCAGGAGTTCGGAATTTTCCACTGGCTTCCAATACAATATCCACACCCAGATCTCCCCAAGGGACGTTTGAGAAATCTTTTTCGCTAGTGTGACTCAAAGATTTTCCGTCGATCGTGACCTTATTGCTTTCACCATAAATTTCTTTTTTCCATCTGCCGTGGACAGAATCGAACTCCGTGAGATGCGCAGAGGTGATGCCGTCGCCGCCAATTTCATTGAGGTGGACAAATTCAATTTCAGGGAAGTCCCAGCCAGCGCGAAGTGCGAGTCTGCCCATTCTGCCGTAGCCATTGATGCCGATACGTATTGCCATAATTCCTATTTTTAAGTGTTGTATTTTTCTAACAGCATCCAGATGTGCCGCATGAGTTTTTGCCTTTTCCGTCGATAGCAGGGAGTCTGCTAATGGTAGGAAGGCCGCAAAGTTCCTGTGCCAAGCACTCTGTGTGTTTGTGCGCGAGTTGGAGAATGACGGCTTCATCGGTCAACTCGTGATCGATGATGGTGTATTGGGAAATGACCTGATCCTCGTATTCGATTTCCACCGGCACGTTGTCATCTATCAGAACCGCTTTGCTTTTTTTCAAAATGCCCGCCATTTTTCCGGTTTCGATACGATGATCGTAATCCTCACCAACCCAGATTTGGAGTTGGCAGGTTTGCGTTTCACGTCTTGTTCCGCCACAATCGAGAAAGGTTTTATGCACATGACCGATCTCAGTGACGTGGAAGGATAGAGGAATCGCATCGCCTTCAGGAAGACGGATGCGGAAATGGCGCTCCGAGTATTCGGCGAGGAGTGATTTTAGTTCTGAAAGTTTCATGATTGGGTTGGGTTAGCGTTTCAAAGGTTTAGCGAGTTTGATCGGGCCAGGGCAGCAACTACTCGCTCGATCGGCGAGCCGGGCCTCGGCTTTTTTCATGTCGGATGCGTGGTCAATTATTTCGGGTAGAGTCGCGATGATTTTAGTAAGTAGCGGAAGGTGGGTCGCGTTGATGCGGAAGTAAGTCCACTTGCCGCATTGTTCGCTATCGAGCATTCCGGCCTTGCGGATGATCTGCACGTGACTGGAAACCGATGACTGTGGCATTTCCAAAATATCCGCAAGTTCACACACGCATAGCGCTCTATCTTTCACAAGACGGACAATGCGCCAGCGGGTGTCGTCAGCGAGCGCTCGGAAAAGGGATGGGGCAGTGGTCATAGTGACGAAAACTATCGTGACGACTATTTTCGTTATGTAAAGAAATAACATAGCTGGAGTTTTTCAGTCTTTCCCGAGAATTATCCGATTTCCAAGTTCCTTCTACCTGTTTAAATTGAGTGATTTTCAGGTGATAAAACGATCCCTAAGAGTTGCCTTTGTTTGCGTCATCTCCTCAGCCACGATTTTGGCTGACTGGAGAGATGATGTTGGCTTTACGCGCCTCCAATCGACAGTTGGGGGTGATTTGCCAACAACGGTCGGCGACGGATTTACCCAAGTTGAGGCGCAAGACACCGCCAGCAACTACATGCCCAATACACTACAAGCGATCTTTCAGGGCAAAACCTTTGTCAATAAAACCAACACATCCCCAACCACTAGCAATCATGCTAACAACGTCGCGACTTTTTTCTACAGCACATCAAGTCTTCTTCCTGGAACTTCGGCGACAACGGTGGATGTTTATTCTGCGGATCACTGGCTCAATGCAGGATTTTTAAAAACCGGCACGACGAATGAGCCAGCTATTGAGAGCAGAGCGATTCAGAATCATAGTTGGATTGCCACGAGTGGTGACACTGTAGTCTTTGAAGAGGTCAATCAACGGCTTGATTACGCGATCGATCGCGATGGGTTTGTTTCTGTTGTCGGTGAAAACAACGGTAGTAGCACCGCGCTTCCATTGTTGTTAGGTCAAGGCTACCACACGATTGCTGTAGGTCGTACGGACGGTTTACACAGCTACAGCACAACCACGATTGATGGCATAGGCCGGATTAAGCCCGATCTTGTTGCGCCAGGTTCTGCGACAAGTTATTCAACTCCGATGGTTAGCAGTGCGGCGGGTATTCTTTATCAAAAACTCCAAGCTAGCCCATATTCGCTTACTGGAGCGGATTTGCCTCGAACGATAAAGGCCATGCTGATGGCATCGGCTCGTAAGGATACGGTTTCTGGATGGAATAACACGACCACACGACCACTTGACGATATCTATGGAGCAGGTGAACTGAATATTTATCATGCATACATGATTCTCAGTGAGGGTCGGGTGTCGTCAGGAAACTCACAACACGGTCAGCGCGCATGGGCGGCCGAATCGATCACTTCGAGTGCAACCAAAAGTTACTTTTTCACCATCCCATCCGGCGCTCCATCCACTCCATTTTGTACGGCGCTTGTTTGGCATCGTGTCATTACCGATAACTTGGGCGGGCCATTCAACTGGGGTAATCTGACTACCAGCATGGCAAATTTAAACTTGAGTCTATACCATGCCACAGGAACGACTCGTGGATCTCTTGTTAAACAAAGTTCCAGTACGGTTGACAATGTCGAGTTGATCTATCAGGCGACTCTCGCCCCAGGTGATTATGAAATCGTTATTTCCAGCGACACTGCAACTGAAACTCCTTACGCGTTGGCATGGCATAGTCTCCCTGCGGTTATGGTCAGTGCGACCAGCGCACAGGCCAAAGAAATCGACGGTCAAGATGGTGTCCTTACGTTTACTCGAACCGGTGACACGGCGTATCCACTTTATGTCCCCATCACGGTCACAGGAAATGCGGTTGCTGGCACTCATTACCAATCGCTTCCGAGTAGCTTGACCATTCCGGCGGGTCAAACATCAGCAACTCTATCTGTCGACCCTATCCCAGATAGCACGGCGCAAGGTGATCGATCGGTCACGGTCACAATCGCATCCGACTTTGCCATCGTAAGTAATTCATCCTCGCCAGGCACGATTATCATCAAGGACAAACCCGCAGACGATTGGAAATTCAATATCTTCTCTGGGGCTGAGCTTGCGGATTCAGCCATCAGTGGTAACACCGCCGATCCGGATGGCGATTCCATAGCAAATCTTCTTGAGTATGCTTTCAATATGAATCCCAAGGTTTCAAATACTTCCACAGTTGTTACTGGAGAAAACAGCGGCTATCTATCGTTAAGTGTCGCCAAAAATCCAGCTGCCATCGATTTGACGTGGTCTGCGGAAGTCAGCTCTGACCTTACTCAGTGGTTTCCTGCGACTACGATCACTAATACCCAGGCTAACTTTGTGGCGCGTGATACAGTTTTGAAAAACTCGGCGCCCATTCGGATGATGCGCATTAAAGTCACTAGGCCTTAATTTTCCTAGTTAATGGCGATTAAACTTCATACTCCAGAGGACCATAATTTCGGGAAATTGCTTTTGAGAAACAGTCTAAAAGTTCCGATAGTGGAGAGGTCCCAGCGTGACCGTGAGGCTCAGATGTTTGTCGTTATGATAGGTCACGCATTGTGGGGTTTATTTTGGTTTCAGTTTGTCATCGGTGTGGTTTCGGATATGCCTGCGATTTACTGGTTAAGTGGTGGAAATTGGTTTCCACCACCGCATGAAATGTATGTCAAAAACTCAGGCCCCTTTCCATGGTCGTTGGCGTGGACGTTTGTTTTTGCCTCTTCCGCAAAATCTGTGGGTTAAAACTGGCTTCTGAGCGCTTCAGATCGGCGCGAAGTTCTTGGAAGTTGCCGACAGCAGGCCGATTCGAGCATGGGTCTGGAACTCGTCGAAGAAGCGGGGTGT
>JAJTHK010000132.1 GCA_021298895.1 Luteolibacter sp. | reverse complement strand
G
This sequence comes from Luteolibacter sp., assembly GCA_021298895.1. Lineage (GTDB taxonomy): Bacteria > Verrucomicrobiota > Verrucomicrobiia > Verrucomicrobiales > Akkermansiaceae > Luteolibacter. The sequence goes on along the minus strand of JAJTHK010000132.1, from coordinate 5,339 downwards.
GAGAAGGGAGATTGCTATCCACTTGTAGGATTCGATGCCTCCAAGACCCGAGCCCAACTCAAGCTCGGCAATCTGACCTTCTGGGCGCGCACAACTAACCTCGCTTCTGTTCCCGAAGCAGATGTTCCAAGAGCAGCCGCAAAGTACGTTGCGGACGCAACGAAGTTCTTGGCTGAGTTAGCTGCGGATACTCACCGAGAACAAGAAGAGCAGCAAGCGATCGCTGCCGAACGAGCGCTTGAGTCCCGTCGCGCGAGGCAAAGACGGAATACCTCCGACCAGGATACACAGCAGAGACAACCCGCGCAGGCTGTGAGTCCGAATGCGTATGGACTCGGTGTCAATTCTGATGAGTTCGGAAGGCCGCACACATATCGCACCCGCGACGGCGAGCGCCTCTCGCCAATATTCCAAGGCGACGTCAAGAGAGATGCTTATGGACTCGGAGTTCACTCCGACCAATTTGGCCGCCCAGTTTACGACTCGAAGCCATGAGGCCAACAAGACGCTCCATCCAACGGCGGGTAACGCTCCTATTTGAATTCGGGCATTCATCCCCGCCGTGGATGAGCTAGACGGTCCAAGAAAAATCAGATCTTGACGCGGTATCGTTTGGTGATACTATGTCTGTGTGAATAGCCGTCAACGCAAGACACTTGAATCGATCTTCAAGGATCCCGTCTCAGCGAATATCGTTTGGAAGGACATTGAGTCCCTGCTGAACGCGTTGGGATGTGAGATCACCGAAGGGAGTGGTTCGCGAGTTCGTCTCGCTCTCAACGGTATTCGCGCTGTGTTTCATCGTCCCCATCCCGATCCGAAGACTGATCGAGGCGCAGTGAAGTCGATGAGGCGATTTTTAACCGAAGCAGGAATACAACCATGATGACTTACAAAGGATACCACGGCACCGTCACTTTCGACGAAGACGCAGAGACTTTTCACGGAGAGGTCACGGATCTCAGGGATGTTGTTACGTTCCAAGGGAGGAGCGTGGATGAACTCAAGGCCGCCTTTCACGAATCGATTGACGACTATTTAGAATTTTGTGCCGAGCGTGGCGAAGAGCCGGATCGCCCATACTCAGGGAATTTTGTTCTTCGCATTGATCCACAACTTCACCGGAAGCTAGCAGCTCTCAGTCAGGAAGAGGGTTCGAGCCTCAATCGTTGGGTCGAATCGAAACTGGCAACACTAACAAACCAAAGAGGATAACAAGTCGGATATGGCGACGCCGAGTAAGCCGTCTGATTGAATTCGGAGCTTCACACCGGCGCCGCCATTGCTTTAACGTTCTCATTTTTGGTCGGCGTTTGTGTGGTCACCTATGGGTAACGGCACGCCGGTTGTTCTAACGGTTTTATGACATGCCGCTGCAGACAGAGAAAGCGCAACTGGGGCGGCTTGTGCGTCTCGGATGGATCCACAAATTGAACCGTGTTTATTCTGCAGAGCACGCAGTTCATCCGTCGAGCGATTTTTTAGATCGAAAACTTCTTTTCGGCGCTTGCTACAGAATTTTCCGTTTGCGGAATTTTCCATGGCGTCCCAGCTCATGGGGCATTTGAAGGAGAAATCTTTATCGGTGAGTCGGTTTATGATTAAATGAGTTGAAATGAATTAGCTTGGAACTTATTAAAGATAAAGATTTTAAGTCGATCATCATTTGGAACCTGAATTTATCCTTCAGCTCATCATGGATTGACTTGGCTTTTTGAGATCTTTTCTTAGAAGTGATCGTACGGAACGATAACGTGTTCCTCCTCTAAGATATTCATTCAGAGAATGATGAGTCAAAGTATCCAAGCTGCGTATCAGCGGCTGATCCACATGAGGAATCATGGCTATAGCAGATTGAATCGAATTATCCCATGAGCGGAAATGCATCATTGCATCGGTTGGGCGTATCATGCCGCGGCAGGCGTTGTGACCGCAGGCACATTCCATTTCCCATTCGAGATTGAACAAGCTGTATTCATCCGTGATTTCCTCGCCGGGTTCGATATCGCGCAGGGCGACCTCAAATCCCCAAGCAGTGCTCATCGTGTTGGGATGGCAGGAGTGATTCACAAACTTCGCCGCGTCCCAGCTTAAGATGCGGTTTCCTTTAGCATCGAGAAATGAATATTTTTCCGCGAGCTGTCGGCTTGTTTCATCCAAGCGTTGATATTGCTGTGGGGTGATTTTGATATCCAAAGGATCCTGGACATAAACCAGCGAACCCTTGGGGATAGGTTGTGAGGCAAATACGCCGTAACCGACGTGCGGGCTGACGAGTCGTAACTCGGTCGATGGATGGATCATGGAATGCGATGCTTACCCGGCGCATGCTTTCTTTTGGCCAAGGGTTTACTTAACCCCTTCTCACGACCTCCAAAAACACTACCGTTATCTCAAGTGAACTACTCTTTTTTTTGCGGCTGTCAAGATGGCTCGTTGGAGATTTTGAATGGCCATTCGGTTAAGATGCCAAGTGGCGAAAGTTCATATCACCAAATTCGTGCGACCTTGTAGGAATCGATGATTTGATCGGCGGAAATGATTCCCAGACCAAGGCGTTTGGCCTGACATATGAGCATACGATCAAAAGGGTCGCCGTGGTGTTTAGGGAGTTCCTGAAGCAAGCGGCAATCATCGATGCCTGGCGATAGCAGCGGGATTCCGATACGTGTCAACTCTTCTGTAAAAATCAGGTTCCAATCATCTGTTAGATTAAAGTCGAAGCCCTTATTGGAAAGTTTAATCGCGATCTCCCAGAAGCTCGCCGATGAGTGATAGACGGGCAGTTTTCCGTTGATAGCTTGAGCCGCGCTTTTTGAGAGTCGCTTGTCGCCGTACAGCATCCAGAGCAGCGCATGAGTATCTAACAACCAACCGGAAAGGTTTTTAGTCGTCATGATGGATTAAAGGCATTCACGATTTCAGCATTCAGAGTGGGATCATCAAATTTAGTGCCCATTTTGAATTTCTTGTCTTTGAGCCCACCGATGCGAGTTTTTCCCGAAAACTCCTTAATCATGCTCAGTCGCGCTACGGGCTTATCACGTCGTGCGATGATCACTTCCTCTCCACGCTCTACAGCTAAGATCAAACGCGAAAGCTGTGTTTTGGCCTCATGGATTGTAACTTGCATGACGGTTAAAAATTAGCTAAGTAGACTAAGATAATCAAGCGGAATTTCTCTTTCCGCTCACTAAAAATCACTATCCGGATAGAGCTGATGGTATTTGATCGCCTCGACGGCGACGGCGGCAGCGGTGCCGAAAATGGTTTCGACGCTGGCGGTGCGGGGGACTTGTGCCGCGGGGCGGGTGAGTCCTAGGATGATTTGTCCGTAATTTTGCGCGCCAGCGAGGTGTTGCAAAAGTTTCAGGGAAATGTGTGCGGCATCTAGGTTTGGAAATACTAGCACATCGGCACAATTTCGGCTGCCAGCATCTGGAAGCTTGGTTTCAGCGGCTGCTGGATCGACAGCAACATCGGCTTGGAGTTCGCCATCCATATTGAGATCTAACATTTCCTCTTGAACGCGGCTTTTTGCTAGCGCTGTAGCAGCCGCCATTTTTTGGGCGTCTTGGGTGCTTGAACTGCCTTTGGTTGAGTGGCTAAGAAGAGCGATCTGTGGGGTTCTTCCCAGGAAGTGGAGAGCAAGTTTTCCGGTTTCGATAGCGATGCTGGAAAGTTGAGTGACGTCGGGTTGGGGAATTAAGCCTGTATCTGCGAGAAAGATCGGGCGCTCTTTCAACAGAGGAAAATGAGGAGCGATCAACATGGTCACGCCAAAGATGCGTGGGATGTTGGCATCTGGTTTGATGTTTTGGATTAGGGCACGAAAGTAGTAGGCGGGGATCGCTTGGTTACCACCGACGATGGCGTCTGCATGACCGTATTGTACCATCATCGATCCGAAGTGATGGGGGCGTGTGATAACTTCTTCATTCACGAGCTGCGGGTTGTCGCGGTAGCGCGCCATGTTTTTCGCGCGATCGAGGAAAAGCGGTAGGTCGGAAGACGTTTTCGGATCGATCACCCGGATGAAGGTCATCGGGATGTTGTGCTCGGCAGCGAGTGCTCTAACGCGCTGTGGATTGCCGAGAAGGATGGGGGAAATTGCTTCAAGTGCCACAAAGCTTGCGGCGGCTTGGATCACACGGATATCTTCTCCCTCGGTGAAAACGACGCGTTTTGGGTGATTGCGGAGCTGTTCGATTAGGCGCCGAGTCACGTCGTTGAGTTGATCAGGGGAGGTTTGAGGCATGAGATTTCAATAAGCTAGAAAGGCTTACTCTGAACATTGCAGCTAGGGAATCAACACTTGAGATGCTGGAAATGAAAATTCAGCGCTGATTGAAACGGGTCATTTCGCGTTGGGCTTCGCGCAGTTCGACCTTTTTCTTCAGATCATGGCGTTGATCGGAATGGGTTTTGCCTTTGCCTACTCCGATCTCGACTTTGACGCGGCGATTTTTCCAATACATTCGCAGCAGTGGCAGGGAGCAGCCTTTGATGGAGGATTCTGCGGCAAGCTTGAGGATTTCACGCTTGTTCAAAAGAAGGCGCCGAGGGCGTTTAGGTGCGTGATTGAACCAATCTCCGGCGGTTTGCCAGGGTTGGATATCACAGCCGTAGAGAAAAACCTGATGACCTTCGACGCGGGCGAAGGCATCGGAAATATTGATTTTTCCGGCACGGATCGATTTGACCTCGGTGCCTTTGAGTTCCAGTCCAGCTTCGTATTTGTCGAGAATATGGAAATCCCGACCGGCCTTGCGGTTGGTGGCGATTTCGGCACTCATCGAGATGGAGCTAACAAGCAGTGGGTGATCTCCTTCAGATCGCCATCGGCTTGTGCACAAGCTTGATCTTGCCTTCGATAATCTCAGTAAGAGCAATATCGGCAGCGCCCATGCTTGGAACAGTAGGGATCAGAGGTGAGCGTCCGCTATTAAGCTGACGAACCCTTTGGGAGACGAGGTTAATAAGGACCAATGGGTCTGTGACAATTTCTGCAGCTTGTTCGACAAGTTCGCTTTTCATAGTGGAGCCGGGTAGTTGCGAGGTGGGCCGTGTTTGCTCGAAGGAAACGACGTTCTCTTGATCATTGGACATGGCTTTATCGCTCAAAACAGTTTGGTTAAAGAAGGAGACGGGCTGGGTGTGAAACCAGAGAAGGCGGGGTTTTGCAAGGGTAAACTCGCTTGTGAGCCGGAAATTCCAGGGCGATTGCATCGCAGAGCCTTGAAAGCGTAGCTTTCAAGGCTTTTAAGATTCGCGCTAGACTTTCACTCTAAAACAGCCAGATTAGGCGAGTCATGATATGCACTCACATCTGCTCGCCT
>JAJTHK010000004.1 GCA_021298895.1 Luteolibacter sp. | reverse complement strand
CGCTCTTCGCTCTTCGCTCCAAGCTCCAAGCTCTACGCTCTACGATCTACGCTCCCTACTCCGGCAACGGCACCTTATCTCCGAGATGCGTCGGTTTCGTATCTAAATAGTTCACATCCAACCACATCTTCACCCGTGCACCGATCTCGCGGAATTGAGTTTTAAAACCTGCTTTAAAATCCACATCCTGCGCGTTCAAGCCGTAAGCTTCCATTTCGTTTGCCTGGGCGAGATAGATGGCTCGCTCATTTTGAAACTGCTGACTGATGACAAGAATCTTCTTGGCCCCGAAAATCTTTTTCGCACGCACCACGGAATCCAAGGTCCTCAAGCCCGCATAATCACAAACGATTCTATCCTCAGGAACCCCCTCTTTGATCAAGGCAACCTTCATTTTTTTTGGCTCGTTGTAATCTTCTTCGCGATTATCTCCTGAAACAATCAAGGTCTCTACTTTCCCTGAATTCCAAACCTCCACCGCAGCATCGATCCGATAACGAAAATATTTATTCTCTCTTCCTTTGTAGCGATCGGATGTTCCAAACACCAAGCCCACTTTTGCAGCGGGAAGTTTGGACACATCATCAAAAAGTTTCCCACGGGAAGCCCAGCTCGCAGAGTAATAAGCATATGCAAGCAAAACAATTCCTAACAAAAAAAATCCCAAGCCCGTCAGCAAAAAACGCTTGAGCCATACCTTCCATTTTAATTTCACTTTCTCTGTCACCTGATTTCAATCGCAGGAGTTTCATAGCCTTGCGGCGGCCATTGCAAGAGTGACTTCACCGCATCGGTAAACGGAGTCGCACACGGATGTTCAGGCGCTAACACGCGAAGTCGTGTGGAAGCCTGACGAAACCGAACTTCCTCAAACCGGCCTAACAACTCACCATCGATTTCCACTGGCACGGATCGGTCTGATTTCACGGTGAGCTCTTCGGTTTGGAAATAAGTCGTCGACGCCGCGAGATCAATCCCACCCTGAGCAATGCCATGTAGGGCGTCGATCACCAGCCGATAGCCAGATTCTTTGAAAACAATCACATCGAGCATGGAATCTAGGTTACTGGCGTTCCTGAACAACTTGAATTGCCCCCCGTAAAGCGATCCGTTACCGCAAAGCACCGCCACGCCTTTTTCACGACGGCCATCCTTGGTAATCACTTCCATCATCGGTGGCTTTTCACCCAAAACTTTCACCGCGGACAAAAGATAAGCTAGCGGACCTAACAATTTTTTTGTTTCCCACTTGGTCTCTTCAATCACCATCGCATCAAAACCCACGCCAGCCATTTGCACGAAGGGAGCATCGTTTGCGGAAAATAAATCGATCTCGCGTATCAATCCTTGATCGATCACTTCCAAAGCTTTAACCAAACTGTTCGACGGAATCCCAAGTTCACGCGCAAACACATTCATCGTCCCCGCCGGCATCACACCCAAGGCGGTTCTACTTCCAGCAAGACCAGAGATCACTGCGTTCAATGTGCCATCGCCACCAGCCGCTACGACCACCGGTTCACCATCGAGCGCGAAACGTTTCGCCAACTCCGTGGCTTCCTGTCCCGTGTTGGTCGCATACATCGCGAACCGATTTGCGTGTTGCATGATAAACTGCCGCGTCCGTGCGCCCTTTTGGCTTCGGGCTCTCGGATTAAAAATTAGCGGATATCGCCGTGGCAGAGACATGCGGTGATTATTCGACTATCTTCCCGCAATGGGCAACCCGATTCCGGCGCAAGTGAAATAAGGAGAGTGGACATTCCTGTCCACTTACATGGCCTCAGCGGACAGGAATGTCCGCCCTCCTCAACTCCAATGCCTGCAAAACCTGCTCAACCGGCAAGCCCATCACATTGTCATATGCTCCCGCTATCCTCTCAATAATCATTTCCCCGCAATCCTGAATCCCATACGCACCAGCCTTATCCAGCGGTTGAGTCTTTGCCAAATAAGTAACCAAGGTTTCGTCATCGAGTTCTCGGAAAAAAACATCCGTCACCACATGCAACGAGGTCGATTTCTCGCCCGGACCCATGATACAGACTCCCGTGCAGACCTGATTCGTCTTTCCAGATAACCGACGCAGCATGCTTTCCGCCTCAGCCATGTCTTTGGGTTTTCCCAAAGGCTCGCCATCAAGAAACACCAAAGTATCCGCGCCAATCACTACCGCATCGCGATGCTGAATCGCCACCGCAGATGCTTTGAGTCGGGCATTTTCCTGACAAAGATCGGCCATTCCCATCGACCCATCATGAATCTCCTCCGCTGGCGAAGGGATCACCTCAAATTCTAAACCCGCCGCCGCAAGCAATTCGCGACGCCTCGGTGAACCGGATGCAAGGATGATTCTCATGATTATCCAAGAAACGCATGCGCAGATAATCCCCGCACACCCAAACCACTTATTTTCAGCAACCGACCCGCATGCTCTTCCACTTCGGTTTTATGAATGCCAGTGGTTATATACAATTCTGTTAGATCTGGTCCACCAAAAGCACATGCGGTTGTTTCCAAACAAGGTAGATCGATTTTCCGCAACTCCTCGCCCGTGCGCGGATCGAAACAAGTCACGCAAGCCCCGTGGCAAAACGCGATCCATAAATTCCCATCCGCATCAATCGCCATTCCATCTGGTGAGGATTCATAATGCGAAGTGGAAACCACAGAACGCGGGTTTTCCAGATTTCCATCTGAATAATCGAACGCCAAAACCTCTTTACGCGGGGTATCGATGTAATAAACCATCTTACCATCTTCCGACCAAACGATTCCGTTAGAATTCGTCACCGGACCAAACGCCTCATGCAAACTCAAATCCGGATCGAGTCGATACAAGCGAGCATCCCCCGCCTTTTTCACTAGGCTGATCGTCCCTGCAAAAAACCTGCCATCTGGCGAACACTTGCCATCGTTGAACCTATTGTCCGTTTTTTCAGGTTCAGGATCACAGATCGGCACCAACTCACCCGTTTTCGTATCCAAAAAAAGAAATCCATCATCCCCCGCAATCACCAACCCACCTCTCGAGCGCGGCACCACCGTCCCCACCCGACGCCCCACATCCCAGCTTTGCTCGGCTCCCGTCTCCGGATGATAACAATGAACTTTCTTCCCCTCGATATCCACATAATACAACGCCCCCTCCCACCAAATCGGGCCTTCACCCCATTTGGAAACCACACTCCCAACAACTTCAATGCTGATCATGCGGCACACTCTTGCCAAAAGTTTCATCATGGCAACTGAAAATCCATGATGGACCCAGTACCAATCTCTCTCGACCGCCCAGTTGTAGACTTAACCGCGAAGAATACAGCTGGCAAACTGAACTTCATGCACGCGATATCGCGCTGAGATTGCTCCAGCCTAGGGAACCTCAGGCAAGCGATGGAACACAGACCGCGATGTCACTGTCCTTCGTGTAATCCACGCCTTCCAGACCGAAGCCGAACAAGCGAAGGAAGCTCGATTGATAACCTTCGAAGTCTGCGAGTTGGTTGAGGTTTTCGGTATTCACTTCCGTCCAACGTTTCCCGACCAACTCTTGAATCTCAGGAGACATTTCCCAGTCATCGACACGGATTCTGCCCGCTTCATCGGGTTGTGGGTTTCCATTGTAAAGTCGCTCGCGCAGCAAACGATCCATCTGCTCGATGGTGTCCTCGTGGTTGCCTGCGGCTTTCATTGCTTTGTAGAGAAGTGAGATGTAAAGCGGCACAACTGGGATCGCCGAGCTCGCTTGGGTAACCAAGGCTTTGTTGACCGAGACCCATGCTTTTCCGGAAATTTTTGCCAACTTCGCATCTAACGAACGCTGAACTTTTTCGAGATCTTCTTTCGCTTTGCCGATGGTACCGTTTTTATAAATCGGCCAAGTGACCTCGGGTCCGATGTAAGAATAGGAAACTGTTTGAACTTCCTCTGAAAGCACGCCAGCTGCAAGCAAGGCATCCATCCACATTTCCCAGTCCTCGCCGCCCATGACTTTCACCGTTTGCTCAATGTCATCGCCTTCTGCTGGTTCGATGGTCACTTCATCAACCGATCCCGTGCCGGTATTCAAAGTCTTGTTGGTGTAAACCTGACCGATCGGTTTCAAAACGGATTTATAAACCTCGCCGGTCTTCGGATCGGTGCGACGCGGTGATGCCAAGCTGTAGATCACCAAATCCACCTGACCGAGATCTTCTTTCACTGCCGCGATCACCTCTTGTTTCACTTCATCCGAAAACGCATCGCCGTTGAATGAGCGCGCATACAAACCGGCATCATGTGCCTGGCGCTCAAATGCCACCGTGTTATACCAACCCGCAGTCGCAGTCTTATCCTCGGAGCCAGGTCTTTCGAAAAACACGCCAATCGTCGCGGCATTCGCACCAAAAGCCGCAGCGATCCGTGAAGATAAGCCGTAACCCGTCGATGAACCGATCACTAAAACTTTCTTCGGGCCATTTGAAATCAGGCCTCTTTTTTTCACGACCGCAATCTGCTCTTCGACGTGTTTTGCACATCCCTCAGGATGCGCCGTGGTGCAAATAAAGCCGCGAATTTTCGGTGAAACGATCATAGTGCAGCCAAATTAGCCATCCCACCCCTCCACGCAACACCAAAGTAGCCTACCCGCTGGACCGCATGACTCCAGTCTGTCCTTCGTAGCCTCGGCGTAGTAGGATCGCGCACTTTCCGTTTTAAGATGACCTCATAGCGCTCATTAAAGTTGCAGCCCCCTAGCTAATGGATACTCATTCTTAATCATGAAATTCCCCCATCCTGTTTACCTTATTGCCCTTAGTCTGCATTTTGGCTGCGTCCCGTGTTTGGCCACCTCTGTCGGAATCTCAACGGTCGAACAACCGGTGAATCTCGTCTCCCACTCAGACCCCACCAGAATCCCTCTTGGCCGAGTCGGCGTGATGAGTAATTACGATTACGGAATTCATTATAAAATCGTCGAATCCCGACCATCGCCACAAGGAGGGATGAAATGGAAAAACGGATCCGAGCTGGATCAAAATTTAGCCGCGGTCTTCGGCATTTCTATGGAAATCTCAGACTGAAGCCAAATCCTCGTCGCGCCAGTCACTCTGCGACTCAATGCATGGAAACCACCCGCATACAGCCCCTATACCAAAGAACAGGTTCTAGCTGCCACGATCTGGTGTTTGATTCGTAGTACAGGCAGCAGCCCAGAGCGCCCACTTGAACTCAAAGTCGTCACAGAATCAGAGGATGATAAATTGTTAGCTGGATGGGTTGAATCCAAACCCATTCCAAGCAATCCGAATTACAACGAACTCAAATGCGAATTCGTCTGGGATGCAAAAACCAGCAAACTCACCAAAGGCTCCATCCCCTGCGTCACCACGGATAAGAAAAATTGGATTCAACTCCTCACGCCATCTGAGGGAGAGTAAACTAATGATTTAGTAAGGAGACTAAAATTACAAGTTGACCGGTCAGACCGGTTTGTTTACTATATTTCCATGAAAACGATCGCTTCCTATGAGGCCAAATCCAAATTCTCCGAAATCCTGCGTGAGGCCGCTGCGGGTGAAATTTTTGTGATCACTCGTAACGGTCAACGTATGGCTGAGCTTCGCCCGTGCCCCACATCAGTTCCGCAACGTAAACGCGGAATGATGAAAAAGGCATTTGGACCGGTTCCTCCCGATTTCAATGAACCGCTAAACGACTTCACAGAATACCAATGAGACTGCTGCTCGATACTTGCACCTTGCTCTGGTTTCTTCGCGATGATGCGGAGCTCTCTGAAACCGCCTCCATCGCCATCGAAGATCCAAGTAATGAGGTTTTCGTCAGTACCGTCAGCATTTGGGAAATTGCGATCAAAGCTGGCATCGGGAAAATCAAAGCTCCAGATCTGTTAGAATCTGGGTTGGAACAAAAACTGGAAAGTAGCGGCTTCACGATATTAAACATTAACTACCGCCATGCCGCCGGAGTTTACAAGCTACCACGCGCGCATAGTGACCCTTTTGATCGCTTGCTCATCAGCCAATGCCACGCTGAAAAACTCGTTGCTATAACCAATGACTCACATTGGTCCGCGCCAGAATACGGTCTTAAAGTGCTTTGGTGAAATAGTCTGATCCCGGCGGGATCAAAGATATTAGCTCGGGGTTGAGCGGAGCGACACCCCGTAGACGTAGCATCCAAAAAATCAATCAACCCTGAAGGGGTTGCAGAGAGGCTCCGGATCATCACACCATTGACATCTTGTCTGGCACACCCTTCGGGGTGCTATTTTCATTACATCCTCAATCACGGGGTAGTCGTCGCTTCCGCTCCTCGACCCCGTGCTAATGTCTGAAATCCCTCCGGGATTCACTCACCCTTCAAACCGCCAACCCCGCCACCATCTGGTGAAACGCGGCCGAAACCTTGCTCTTCGCCGGATCGGTCAGGGCAATAGGAACTCCTTGATCGCCACCACGCCCCGTTGGGATATCGATGGGAATTTGCGCAAGCAGAGGAACATTCATGTCTTTTGCCTCACGCACCCCACCTTCTTCACCGAAGAGATAATAACGCTTTCCATCATCGCCCTCGAACCAAGCCATATTTTCGATCAGACCAAGAATCGGAATATTTACTTTTGCAAACATCGCCACCGCTTTGCGCGCGTCGATGAGCGCGACTTCTTGCGGAGTTGTCACAATCACTGCGCCATCCACAGACACGGTTTGTACGATGGTGAGTTGAATATCGCCAGTGCCCGGAGGTAAATCCAATACCAACACATCCAACTCACCCCACGCGACTTGTCGCAAAAATTGCTGAGTGTATCGCGTCGCCATTGGACCGCGGACGATGACTGGGGATTTGTCTTCTAACAAAAATCCCATCGACATGAGTTTTAATCCGTGCGCCTCGATGGGAATAATTTCATCCTGCTCGTTCGCATTCGGGCGTTCCGTGGTGCCAAACATCTGCGCGACCGATGGCCCGTAGAGATCACAATCGCAAAGCCCGACTTTCAAACCACGCTTGGAGAGCGCCACCGCGATATTCGCGGAGACCGTGGATTTCCCTACCCCGCCCTTTCCTGATGCCACTGCGATGATGCGTTTGACTCCTGGGATAGAACTTTTCCCCACCGCACCTGAAGCGGCTTCTGGCGCGTCTTTGACTTCCACATCCACTTTGATAGTGCCAATCCCAGCCACTCCACCCAACACCGCATGCACGTCTTTGAAAATTTGCTCAGGCACTTTCGCATCACGTGTCGCGACCTCGATTTTCACCCGCACATCCGCGCCATCGATCTCCACTGCTTTCACTAAACCAAATGAAACAATATCCCGAGAAAACCCTGGATACTTCACCTGCTTCAAAACCTCCTTGATTTGCTCAACATTCATCATAACGCGCGCTTACTTTCATCGATTTTCCCGCAAGCGCAACCCCCAAACCATTACCAAGAGGCTATTCTCTTGCATCTTGTGTCTTCTGTCTCAATGTCTTTCGTCTCTTTACAGCTTGATCACGCCAACCACCATCCTTCTCTCGGTCTTACCGGTTTATGCCCTGATTATCGGCGGTGCGGTGTTGCGTAAAGTTGGAATCCTGAAACCGAGTTACGACTCATGGATCTTGCGCATCATCTTCTGGGTGATGGCACCTTGTTTCATTCTCGATCGCATGCTGGGTGCTGAAATTTTAAGAAATTACTACACCCTTGGCATCGGAATAGGCCTTGGCTTTGCGCTTATCATTGCAGGTATACTTGTCGGATACCTCGTCGGAAAAGCCATCGGTCTCGAACACGGCAACGGCATGCGCACCTTTGCTCTCGCAGCAGGTTGCCAGAACTATGGCTACACAGCGGTTCCTGTCGTGCAGATCTTATGGAGCGGTTCAGCTCTAGCGGTGCTTTTTGTTCACAACATCGGAGTTGAAATCGCGATCTGGTCGTTTGGTGTGATGCTTTTAAGCGGAGATCGCATGATAAAATGGAAACGCATGATCAACGGCCCTATTATTGCAGTTATTATTGGCTTAATCCTCGTGATGTTACGAGTTGATGACCAAGTCACTGGTTCATTTCGTAGTGTGATTTCCATAATAGGAATCGGAGCCTTCCCTATTGCTTTAGTGATGACTGGAGCAGCTATGATGGATCTCGTTGGAACGGAAAAACCTTCATGGAAAATCATTCTCGGTTCCATCTTGGTTCGTATGCTTCTAGTCCCAATCATCATCATCGCCAGTGCAAAATTTATCCCCATGCCTGTCGAGCTCAAGCAAGTCCTCGTCGTGCAAGCCGCCATGCCCGCTGCTATGGTGCCTATCCTACTCGCAAAAATCTATGGAGGCCGACCCGCTGTCGCCGTACAAATCGTCATCGCTACCACGGCAGTCTCAATCTTTTCTCTACCTTTCATCATCACTTACGGTATGCGTTTTCTAAACCTCACACCTATCACACCATGAAAGCTTTTGGCGCGCTCAATTCTTCGATCGATTCCATCGTCGAATTTCAAACTCCCGTCCCACAACCCGCTGCGGATGAAATCCTCGTTCGAGTTCGTGCGGTCTCTCTTAATCCTGTCGATACCAAAGTCCGTAAATCTTTAGGACAGAAAAATCTAACAACACCACGTATACTTGGTTTCGATGCAGCAGGCGTGGTCGAGGCTCTGGGTTCGGACGTGAAAAAATTTTCCATAGGCGATGAAGTCTACTACTCTGGAGACGTCACTCGCGCGGGATCGAATGCTGAATTTCATACCGTGCAAGCCGCACTCGTTGCAAAGAAACCCGAGAGCTTTACCTTCACCGAAGCCGCAGCCATTCCTCTTGTTGCACTAACCGCATGGGAACTCTTGTTCGAACGCATGACGGATGGGCAAATTCCTTACGGCACAGAAATTCTCATCATCAACGGTGCAGGCGGTGTCGGTTCCGCACTCATTCCTCTCGCGAAATCCGCAGGTCTCACCGTGATCGCAACCGCTTCACGAGACACAACCCGCACCTGGTGCCAAAAACTCGGTGCTGATTATGTAGTCAACCATCGTGATCCACTTCGTCCACAAATCGAATCGCTAGGTTTCAAACATTTCCCCCTCATCGCCAACTTGCACGATACCGAACTTTACTGGGAACAAACCGCCGATCTCCTAGCTCCTCTCGGCGCGCTCGGACTCATCGTCGAAACCCAAAATCCCATCCACATCGGTAATCCTTTCCGACTCAAATCCCCGCGCATCGTCTGGGAATACATGCCCGCCCGCTCCCGCTTTCAGACACCCGATATGAAACGCCAAGGTGAAATCCTCCAAGAAATCGCCAAACGCTGCGACGCTGGAACCTTTCCCAAACTCAACCTCACCGCAACCGAACTCCTTACTGCCAATTCCCTCCAAGCCGCCCACCGACAACTTGAATCAGCTTCGAGCATCGGTAAGGTTTGCTTGGCACTCTAGACAAAATCAGACAGATCGGTCAAATCAGACGAATCTAACTTTACTATCCATTATTAACTCCGCCACGCTCCCTTCAAGCCATCACGGCTTCGCCTAAATTCTCATTGCTCGTTAACACTCGCTCTGCTTTCACCACTCTTCACACTTCACACTTCACTCTTCACTATTCTTTAGATGTCCGACGACACCTCATCCATTTCCCTCAAACCAGCGATCGAAGGACAACTTTCTCCTTCTGAGCGCACAGCTCTTTACCAGAGGTATATGGAGAACGAGCAAAAAAAAATTCTCGAATTACACCGTGAAGGGGCAGGCGGAGTGGAAGTTTGCGAGGCTCGAGCTCAATTGATTGATACCATTCTCACAACCATTCTCCAAGCCACCCTCAACTCCCAAGAAACCAAAACCAAAACCTCACCTCTAGCCCTCGTCGCCACTGGCGGATATGGACGCGGCACACTGAACCCAGGTTCGGACATCGATATCTTATTTTTAGTTGCACGCGCTTCTAACAAACTCCCAAAAAACGTCCAAGAAATTATCCAACAAGTCCTCTATCCTCTCTGGGATATGGGCTTTAAAGTCGGCCACGCATGTCGCTCTATCGCTGAGTGCATTGAACAAGCAAAAGCCGATCAACAAAACTTCACCTCTCTCTTAGACACCCGCCTCATTTCGGGAGATTCCGATTTATATAAAGAGTTTCTCATCGCATTCGAAAAAAACTGCATACGCAAGAAACAAGACGCCTTTTTTGAAACTCGCAGCCAAGACCTTCGTTCACGTCACAAGAAAAGTTCTTACACCGTTTTCCTCCAAGAACCCAACGTCAAGGAATCCTGCGGTGGCCTTCGCGATTTTCAAAATATTCTCTGGATCGCTCGCATCAAAACCGGCAGCAGCGATCTAAAAAAACTCTCCGAAGATCGCATCATCACCTCCAACACTCTCAAGGAAATCGAAGAAGCCTATGATTTTCTGATGCGCGTCCGAAATGAACTTCACTACCATACCGGAAAAGCCACCGACATTCTAACACTCCAACTCCAAGGCATCGTTGCCACCGCTTTCGATTACCCAGAACGCAGCATCCTGCGCCGTACTGAATCATTCATGCGGGACTATTACCGCCACACCCGCCACCTCTACAATCATACCAACTCGATCATGGAAACATTCCAGATCCAAAAGGAAACCATCGCAGATAGCGGCCTAACTTCATTCCTTACTTTCCGTAGAAAAAAACGCGAGGAGTTCGATGGCTTTATCGCCAGAGATGGCCGTATCTACCCCGCCAATCAGGACATTTTTAAAGACGACCCTCACCGCATGATGCGGTTGTTCCAGCACACCCAACTCCGTAATCTCCGGCTCTCGCCACAGATGCGCCGCCTCGTCGCTAGCCATTGGGAAGACATCGACAAACCCTTCCGCTATCTCAAAGCCAACCGAGAAACCTTCCAAGCCATCCTCGAACGCAAAGGTCAGGTCGCACGCGTCCTGCGCCAAATGCACCGCATCGGCTTTCTGGGTCGCTACCTTCCGGAATTCGGCGCGCTAGACTGCCTGGTGCAACACGAATTTTTCCACCGCTACACCGCAGACGAACACACCCTGCGTTGCATCGATGAACTCGATAAACTCATCGACACCACCGATCCTAGACTCGCGCTTTTCAGAAAATTCTTTCTCGAAATCGTCGATCCCTACGCGCTCTATATCGCTCTCATCTTACACGATACCGGACGCTCCGAAAACGTCCGCGAGCACATCGATGGTTCTGCCATGCTTGCGATCAAGCTTTGTTCTCGCATGCAAATCAAAGGTCCTCGACGTGCTTTGATCATGTTTTTAGTTGATAATCATCTCACTTTCTGGCGCTTCGCCACCACGAAAAATCTAGAGGATCCGGAGGTCGTTGCAGAGTTTGCAGGGATCATGAAAAACGCGGAATATCTCGATGCGATGTTGCTTTTCACTTATTGCGACACAAGCGGCACCGCACCCGATGCATGGAATGGATGGAAATCCTCTCTCATGCTACAGCTTCATACCGCCACGCATGCCTTTCTCACAGAGGGACGCGAAAAATTCCATCGTAAGCTCGATGCCAACCGCATCCAACTCCGCGACGAAGTCATTTCCATGATGCGTGACGACTATCAAGAAGACATACGTCAGCACTTCGACCGCACCCCCGCGGCTGCATTTGCCTACCGCGAGGCGGCTGAGATCAAAACTCAGGTCCGCACCGTCAGGCACTTCCTTATTGCCGAAGAAGAAGGCAAATCCTCTCACCCATATTGTGTGAAATGGACTGACCACCCAGATAAAGGCTACTCCACTCTAATCCTCGCTTCTCGCGACCGTACACTTTTGTTAGAAAAACTCTGCTGCGCCCTAGCATCTGAACAAATCAACATTCTCTCCGCAGACCTCTTCACCCGCACCGATAACATCGTGCTCAATATGTTCCGCGTCTGTACCACAAATTTCGAACCAATTTCCAACATCGCCACACGCAACCGGTTCATCCACACCCTCACCACCATTTTCGAAGCGGACAAATACGAGCCCGAGGATTACCTAAAACGAAAAATTAATTTCCTTAAACCACGCACCGAAACCGGTGCCTCCATTCCCGTCCGTGCTCACGTCTCCAACGATCTACACCCGACCTGCACCACGGTCGAACTTCAAGCCCTCGATCGCATCGGGCTTCTACACGATTTATTCCACACGATCAACCAAGCCAATCTCAACACCGCGCACGCACGCATCTGTACCGAAAAAGGTGTTGCGATGGACACGCTTTACATCACCACCCAAGACCACCAAAAAATTACCGACCCTGAAACCCTGCGCAAACTGGAGGAAACGTTTGGTCAATTGGTGGATAGACCCGAGGTTCTTTAGTTAGCTTCGGCATCCGCTATTGCCTGCAACTCATCCCAGCGCGCATAGAGTAACAAAGTCGCCGCACGAGCAGCTTCCAGTTTTTCCATCTCAGCGGGAATTTTTTCGTAATGAATCACCTGAAATTCGGGATCGTTGATGCGTGATTCAATGGTCGAAACCTCATCCTCTGCGGCGAAAATTTTATCTTCTATCGTCTCCAACTCAGCGCGTTCTTTTTGGGAAAGCTTGCGCGGACGATCCATCCGTCCAGCCGGTTTCTGTGGCTGCAGGGCTTTGAATGCCTGGGCTTGAGCTTTCTGTATTGCCTCCCGTTGCTGGCGCTTTTCCAAATAATACGAGTAGTTGCCTGGTGTGACGTGGATGCCATCGTCTTCAAAGGCGATGATCTGATCGCAAATCCGATCGAGGAAATACCGATCGTGCGAAACGCAGAGAATGCTGCCACCGAAACTTGAAAGCGCTTCTTCTAACATCCGCAGCGAAGGTAGATCGAGATCGTTGGTCGGCTCGTCGAGAATAATGAGATTGCCGCCAGTTTTCAAAACTTTCGCCAACATCAGGCGCGCGCGCTCACCACCAGATAGAAGATCGACGCGTTCGTTGATGCGTTCGTTATTGAAAAGAAACCTGCGTAAGTATGCCCGAGCTCCGAGGGTTTCATTTCCAAACTGGACTTTCTCATTACCATCAGAAATTTCATCCAACAGAGATCCCGTGCCATCGAGTTGCATTCTGGATTGGTCGATATAATTCACCTTCACACGCTTCCCAAGAACCGCCGTGCCTTCGGTGGGATCGAGCTGATTGAGGCAAAGTTTAAGCAACGTGGTTTTGCCGACCCCGTTTTTTCCGACGATCCCCGTGCAGGTTCCGGGACGGATCGAAAGATCGAGATGGCGAAACAACCAACGCGGAAGTTTCTCCGTGCCGACGTTCACGCCCGCTTGTTCAAGCTCGATCACGACATTTCCCAAATCCGCAGCAGGCGGTAAAAGCAGATCCATCTCGCGCTCTTCCGGTGGTGCTTCCATGCCCTCGATTTCATAAAACGCATCGAGTCGCGTGCGTTGCTTGGTGCCGCGGGCTTTCACACCAGCGCGCACCCATTCGAGCTCGGTGCGAAGAAATCGCTGACGCCGGCGCTCGGATTGTTCGGCGATCTGTTGGCGGATGGCCTTGCTTTCAAGATACGCTGTGTAGTTTCCCGCGTGAGAATAAGCACGACCGTTATCGATCTCGATGATTCGGGTGGCGATGACATCAAGGAAATAGCGATCGTGAGTCACGAAGATCACCGCACCAGCGAAGCTTTTCAGAACATCCTCCAGCCAACGAATGGATTCAGCATCCAGATGGTTGGTCGGCTCATCTAACAGAAGTAGATCTGGCTGACACGCAAGTGCCCGACAAAGCGCGACCCGACGTTTTTCTCCACCGGATAGAGGGCCCGTCGGCGCATCGAGATCTGGCGTGCCGAGCGCGTTGGAAAGGGAAACGATGCGTGAATCGAGATTCCAGCCATCGGTATGGTCGAGCAGTTCTAGAAATCCTTGGAGCTCCGTTTCTGTGCCATCGCCGTTTTCGTAACGCCGCAGTGCCTCGACAATATCCGCAGCACCTGCAGCGATATTTTCGTGCACTGAGAGTTCAGGATCGAGTTCGAACTCCTGGGGTAAATATCCGGTGCGGATCCCCCGCCGCAGAGAGAGATCTCCGGAATCGGCCTTTTGCTCACCAGTCAGAATTTTGAGCAAAGACGTTTTCCCGCAGCCATTTCGCCCGACCAAGCCAACCTTTTCCCCAGAAGCAACCGCCAAGGTCACCCCGTCGAGAAGATTCTGGTAGGAGTAGGATAAGCGGATTTCGTTCGCTGAAAGGAGTGTGGACACGGGATGGAAACTTTAAATTTTAAACTCTAAACCTCAAAAGATAATTGAAACGCAGATGAACACGGATGAACGCAGATTGTAAATATTAGTTAAGAATAAGTTAATAATCTTTGCTCCCACTCAAATGAGAGAGGAGAAGGATTCACTGCTTCTTTGGTTATCTGCGTCCATCTGTGTTCATCCGCGGTTTCATTTCTGTTTTCTGCCAACCTCGACGAGGGATTAGCGGGGGCGAATGGAATGGGAAAACAGCGAAAAGTAAACCGCTAAGGACAGAAAAGAATTTCATCTACCATAAATCCAATTTCCGGCTAGCCTGCAGCTGTGTCTGCCATCCTGATTCTCGAAACATCTACCGATACCGCATCGCTCGCGCTGGCGGTCGACGGACGGATCGTGATCGAAAAAAGTTTCGCCAGCGATAGACGCCACAATGCCCTATTGTTCGGACCTCTCTCGGAAATCGTCGAGGAATACGGATCTCGGCAATTTGATGCTGTCCTCGTCGGTAGTGGCCCAGGAAGCTATAGCGGCACACGCGTCGGGATCGCCGCCGCACAGGGAGCCGCTTTAATTTCCAACTGCAAAACCATCTCTATCCCATCCATTCTCGGCACCGAAACCGCCCTCTCAGGAAAACCCTGCATCGCGGTTGGCGATGCGCGTCGAGGCTCTTACTGGATCGCAAAAATCAATGAAGGCAACCTCATCGAAGGTCCGAGTCTAACAGATACGATCGGTTTTCAAGTTGCCCTCGATACAAATTCAACCTGCTTTTCGATGGAGTCGATTCGCTCGTATCCCGTCGCGATAGAACAACCGTCCGCCAAGGGGATTTGGCAGGCTTGGCAAAATGCATCACCACAAATTCGTGCGCTATGGGTCGCTCAGCCCCCTCAGCCTATCTATCTCGCACCGCCTCATATCACTCCTTCGAATAAGAAGGTGATTCGGTAACGTGGCGGCGGATTGCATCCGCCATGCCTAATTTTCATTTTTAATTGTTAGGCTTGGCGGATACAATCCGCCGCCACAATCCTGAACAACGCAACCGCCAGTCAAACCCTCCGCGCATTTCGACCTTCGTCGATCAATTTCCAGAAATGCTTCGAGTTTGCCAAAGCCTCGTCCTCTGCAAGTGGCATTTTGGAACGGAATAGGAAATCGGACAAAGTGCCTTTGTGTAGAACCCGATGAACGATGATCGAGCCATCTTTGACCTCGAAATAGAATCGGTAATCCTTTGCACGGAAACGATACATCACATGTCCGTCGCGTGCGATTTTACCAAACCGATCACTCCCCGAACCATTAAGATCCTGTTCGGTCACATGGAATTCCTCCAACAACTCAAGTTGCTCTAAAGTCCCCAAAGCGGAAATCTCCGCCGCACTGATTTCATTGAAAACGATCTGAAACACGCCGCCACTTTAGACAGCCAAAGACCTACGTCAACTTTTGGAATTGGTAATGATGACGGGGATCAGCTCAACCCTTCCTCAATAACTCATGCCCTTCGAGCAACATGCGCTCGGTGGTTTCCCATGATATACAAGCATCTGTAATGGACACACCGTGAGCGAGCTCGCCATTAAGATTAGGGAATGGCTGAGAGCCCTCCTTTAAGAAACTCTCAATCATTACACCGATCAGGCATTGTTTCCCTTCGACACGCTGTTGTATGATACTGCGCCATACATCCTCCTGCCGTGCTGGAATCTTACCTGAATTCGCGTGACTGCAATCCACCATTAATCCAGTCGGAAGACTCGCCTTTTGTAGCACAGCTTCCGCTTGGTCGATGCTGTCCGAGTCGTAATTCGTGAGCGCGCGGCCGCCGCGCAAGACAACATGGCCAACGGTATTGCCAGTGGTTCTCACAATACTCGTGCACCCATCCTGATCAATTCCAAGAAAACTATGAGGTGATTTCGCGGACAGCATGGCATCAACCGCAACCTGAAGACCTCCATCCGTACCGTTTTTGAAACCGACAGGCATCGAGAGGCCACTAGCCATTTCGCGATGTGTCTGCGACTCAGTGGTACGGGCACCAATCGCCGCCCAGGTCACTAAGTCGGAAATGTATTGAGGAACGATAGGATCAAGAAACTCGGTTGCCGCAGGAATCCCCATGTCCGCGATATCAAGTAACAGTTGGCGAGCAAGACGCAGGCCATATTCGATATCCTGTGTGTCATCCAGATGCGGATCATTGATCAAACCTTTCCAGCCGACCGTTGTACGTGGCTTCTCAAAATACACACGCATGACAATTTCCATCTGATCTGCGACTTTTTCACGAAGCGCATTCAGGCGCTCTGCGTATTCAAGCGCACTGTCGACATCATGGATCGAACACGGCCCAATCACGACGAGCATGCGAGGATCCTGATACTGGAGAATCTGGGTGACACGTGCCCGACTGGCTTGCACCAAATCGCTTACCTCAGAGGATATAGGTAACTCCGCCTTGAGCGCGCTCGGGGCAATCAAACGGATCATTTCCCGAACATGAACGTCCTGTATTTGAATCATATTAAGTATAATTAGGGATTCAACCGCTTGGATGGAAGTTTTATAATAATATCCGGCCATGGATTCATTCTTCAAAGACTTGTGTCTTGCCGTCTTATGTCCAGCGCCTAGGCTTCTCCTCGATGCGTTGTTTTTACTCTAAAGCACTCGAGCTCGAACTTCCGAACGGGCATCCGTTTCCCATGGATAAGTTCCGGGTATCCAAAGAGATGCTTCTGAGCGAAAGGATCTTGCGACCTGAGGAAATCATCGAGGTGCAGCCTACCGATTTTCACCGCATTCTGAGGGTACACGATCGAACTTACATTGAGAAAATTCAGTCTGCAGCCTTGGATAGAAAAGAACAACTTGTGCTCGGACTTCCCGCCTCACCGAATCTCTTTTCACGCTCAGCAACAGAGGTCGAAGCCACACGTCTTGCCTGCGAAGCTGCGCTAGTGGAGGGCGTTGGCGTCTGTCTCGCTGGTGGAACTCATCATGCCTTCCGTGAACACGGCGAGGGTTACTGCGTTTTTAACGACATCGCGATTGCGATTCGCGATCTACAGGACAAACAACCCAACATCAAAATCATGGTGGTTGATACCGATGCCCACCAAGGCAATGGCACCGCCTCACTGCTTGGTGATGATCCAAGAGTATTCACCTATTCGATCCATGTTGGAAAAAATTATCCCACCCGCAAAGTCAGCTCCTCGCTGGATGTTGAGACGGTGCGCTATGTGGAGGGTGAAATGTATCTCCAAGCACTGTTCCAAACCCTCGCGGATTCTCTCGAAAAATTCACCCCGGACCTGGTTATTTGGATTTCCGGCGCGGATAATCACCGAAATGACCGTTTTGGCCAAATGCACCTCTCCCTGAAAGAAATCCAACGCCGCGATGAGGTTTTGCTTAGGGCGATGATTAAAAACCGCATCCCGATTGCCATTCTCTATGGCGGTGGCTACAACCGCCAACCCGAGTTCACCGCAAAACTCCACCGAAATACCATCGCCACCGCAAAACGCCTTGCGGCAGAGTATAGGGGACTGTAGATATATCTTTAATTACCCGATTTTTACAGACCTAGTCTGTCTTTTCCAGTTTCTGTGCAATTACATGGCCACCTCTCGCAAAGATTCTTTTACGATCCAATTTTACCTCATCGCAGATGCCATGCTGGTTTGGTTATGCTTTTGGATAGCTAATTTACTAAGGGATCCGATCCGCTTATTGCTCAACCGCCCGCCAATCGAGCAAATAAATCTCATGGATATCTCATGGGTTTTATACATCACCGTGCCATTCACTCCTATCGTTTTAGAAAGGTTCGGATTTTATGAAAAATCCCGCTACAAACTAACCAAAGTCGCCGCTTGGCAACTCATCCAAGGAATTTTCCTTATCAGCATCATTATCTCTCTTGGATCATTCTTAGCGAAATTAAACGAAGCACCTCGGATCGTCCTTGTTACCGCAGCATTCCTGATGTTCATCACATTGCTGATAAGGGAGCGTACGTTTGCATTTTTACTTAGACGCCGTAGAAAAAGCGGAATCGGAAAAGAAGAAGTTGTGATTGTTGGTGACGAAAATGAAATTACCTATTTTCTCTCTGAAATCGATGAAGACGCACGTGAAGATTGGGATATCGCCGAGCACTTCGATCTCGCAAGTCGCCCCACCGACGAACTATACGATATCCTCAAAAAGAAATCGATCAGTCGGGTAATCTTCACCACTCGTAACACGGAATTCGAAAAAGTTGCCAGTGCGATTGAGATCTGCGAATTACAAGGTGTAGAGGCATGGATAGCCGCATCTTTCATCCGCACACAAATTGCTCGTCCGACCTTTGATTCGGTCGGCTCGAAACCGATGCTAGTTCTTCGCTCCACTCCAGATCTTTCATGGGAGCTATTCGCTAAAACAATCATGGATCGAATACTTTCCCTGCTCATCATTCTAACAACCCTTCCGCTGTGGGTGTTCGCTATCATCGGAATCAAAATCGCCAGCCCCGGTGCTCCGGTCATTTTCACCCAGATGCGCGCGGGTCGCTATGGCAAACCTTTCAAAATGCTGAAATTCAGAACGATGGTGGCGAATGCCGAAGAATTACTGAAGACGATAAAAGAAGAACATGGAAATGAAATGGACGGTCCTGTTTTCAAATTAGACAGGGATCCGCGAGTCTTTCGTTTTGGTGCTATGCTCAGAAAGCTCAGCATCGATGAACTCCCACAGCTACTGAACGTCTTGGTCGGTCAAATGAGCTTAGTCGGACCCAGGCCACTACCACTTTATGAAGTGGAGGCTTTTAGCCAAATTTCCCATCGTAGAAGATTAAGTATCAAACCGGGAATCACCTGCGAATGGCAAATTGGCGGAAGAAACAAAATCACCCGTTTTGAAGACTGGGTTGCGATGGATTTGCGCTACATCGACAACTGGTCGCTTTGGTTAGATTTCCAAATCCTTATCAAAACCATTCCTGCTGTGTTATTCGGCAGAGGCGCGAAGTAATTTTCCATTCATAAACCATGACCGCCGCTTCCGCATTATTCTGGATCGCTGGATTCGTTCTAAGCGCAGTCATGGGACCAACTCTAAGAATATGGACTTGGGGACCCACCATGCTCTGCTTCGCCGCCGCCACAGCATTTGCAATTCCAAACATCTGGCGAGACGGGATGGGAAAATTCAACCTCTATATTCTCATCACCGGCTTGGCCACAGCGGCATGGTTCGCTGGAAGAGCATGGTTTTCTCCTGCTGAAGAATTGGCACTGATCGATCTAACACTTATAGCGATGGCAGTATCTACATTCATCGTTTTACAAAATGCATTTCGTAGCAACAGCGCACAAGCGATCATCATCATTGGCATCGCGTTATTGCTCTGCACAAACCTCGCTGTGATGGCCGTGCAAATGAAGGACATCAGTTACCACCTACTTATCCCCCACAAAATTCTTGCGTGGCCTATTGGTCTCTTTAGGCACTACAGTCATTGCGCCGCATTTTTGATCGCAAGCTCGTTATTACTGGGTGGATTTTCCCTAAAAAGCTCATGGCCCTTGCTCGCAAGAATCGCCTTGTTCATCATCGCGGTCATTGGACTTGCCGCAGTCTTTATCACAAAATCCCGCAGCGGAATGATAGGAGCTAGCGGCGGATTTTTAGCCCTCATCATCTACTGGTTATTTATCAGCAAACGCGATGATCACAAGTGGAGCGGAGTCGCGCTTGTCGTCGCCCCCCTATTCGTGCTCGGGCTCATAGCCATCTCACTCTCAACTCTCGAATCCGTCCAACAAATCCGACATGGGAGCGGCGATCTTGTCGATATGATGGACAATAATATCCGTCTCTACCTATACGGAATCGCGCTTTCATGTGTCATGCTGCATCCATTGATAGGTGGAGGCAGTAGAAGCTTCAGCTGGGAAAACTATCAGTTCTGGAGTCATGAAGAAATGGGCGCGTCAGTAGCGGATGCAGAACACGTTCACAATGAATACGTCCAAGCGTTTACCGACTATGGTATCTTCGGCGCAGGTCTCCTTACCGCTTTTATCGGAGGCATTTTGATACTGTGTACGTTCCGCTCTCTGGTGCAGGGAGGATGGACAAAATACGCCTTGGCAGAGGCATGGCGGATCGGCGGCATCGCCGCTTTCATCGGGATTTTCATCCAATCCAATTTCGAAGGCATACTCCGCACCGCCCCCGGCGCCATCTTGCTTGCGATCTGCTTGGCTGCAGCCAGCCACGATCGCATCCCCGAATTTTCAAACTCCTCAAAACACCTATGGCCACGGCGTTTAGCCCTCACCGCATTTTCTCTGTTAGCGATCTGTCTGTTAGGTTTTTATGGCTGGAAAGGCAGTATGGTTTCCAAAAATTTGTGGACCACCGCCTTCGAGAAATCTCCCATCTCGACCGAGCGAAAAATTACAAACTACACAAAAGCCCTGGCACATTGGAAACTTGAATCATTATTCAGCCAGCGTGGGCTTCTATATCATGATCTCGCCACTCAATTAACCGATAAAAAAAAGTCTACTGAAAATCTTGAACTTGCGGTCCAAGATTTTAAAGAAGCCCACTCGTTACATCCTTTGACTCCGTTACACCCTCGCAACGCTGCCAACGCACTTAGCGGACTCAATCGAGTAAATGAAGCTTCTGCATACTACGAAAAGGCAATTCAACTTCAAGGAGGCTTCGAAGCCGCATACAAATCTCGATTCCTCTACGCCCAACATCTTTTCAAAAGCGGAACCACTCAAATTCACACTGGCAACCCAACTCTCGGCATCAAGCATTTCAATCAAGCAAATGAATATCTCGATTCTTTTCCCGGATACCTCCACGGCACACCTTACTACTCTGTCAAAAAAGAACTGACCCTCAGCATGGCAACAACCTATGAAGATCAAAAACAATTTAAACTCGCTCTAGAAACTTACGATCTAGCCAGCAGCGTTCGTATAGATCCTGACGCCAGCTGCTTGGCAGGACTCATGCTTACGGAAAATGGCGATTCCGCCCTCGCTGATCAACGACCCAACGATGCCTTGCGCTTGTTCCTCGAAGCGGAAAAGCGTCTCCAACAATCCGCACAATCCAACCTCATCACCCCTGAAGATCTCAATATTATCCTAGAAGATCTGAGGAAAAAAATCGTCAGCCTCAAAACCGCGCAACACAGCCCCTCCGAGGAAATCCCCATCAAATAATGGTGTTTTTCAACTACCATCCCCCAAAGTTCAATCAATTGTGGGATAAAAAGCTGAAATTAAAAACGCAAAGTGTTGCCGATCCCGTCTCGCTGTGAACAATCAACCCCGCCCATGAAAATCATCAGCGGAACAGCCCATCTTGAACTAGCCGGAAATATTGCAGCCACTCTCGGTCAAACTTTGGCCGATGTCCAAGTCGATGCCTTTCCGGACGGCGAGACCTCGGTGAAGATCAATGAAAACGTCCGCGGCGAAGATGTCTTCATTATTCAACCTTCCTGCCCTCCAACCAATCACAACATCATGGAGTTGCTGATCTTAGTCGATGCCGCACGACGCGCCAGTGCAGAACGCATCACGGCGGTCATGCCGTTTTTTGGATATGCCAGACAAGATAGAAAAGACCAACCGCGCGTTCCCATCACCGCAAAACTCGTCGCCAATCTTCTAACATCCGCAGGTGTAAATCGGGTATTGACCATGGATCTCCACGCACCGCAAATCCAAGGATTTTTTGATATCCCTGTCGATCACCTCTACGCTAAACCCGTTCTCATCAACTACCTCCGCGAGCGTCATCCCGACACCTCAAACCTCACCGTTGTCTCTCCTGACGTCGGTGGAGTAAAAATGGCTCGCGCCTACGCAGATGCGCTAGGTGCCGAACTCGCCATCGTCGCAAAACACCGGGTCTCCGCGACTCGCGTCGAAGCCATGAACGTCATCGGTGACGTCAATGGTCGCGATGTCCTGCTTGTCGATGACATGACAGAAACCGCCGGCACTCTAACCGCCGCCGCAGAAATTCTCCACAAACACGGTGCAAAACGCATCTTCGCAGGAGTTTCACACGCCATCATCAGCGAACTCGCCAACGAGCGACTGGCCAATTCTCACATTGAGGAAATCATTACCACAGACTCCGTCCCGCAAGCTTGTGGACCGAAAGTCCAAGTCGTTACCATCGCTCCCCTGCTCGGCGAAGCCATCCGCCGCATCAACGGCGGCCAATCGGTCACCTCGCTATTCTCTGTCTGAATGCGGCACTGAAATTGCTACGTCTTGTTTCTCCCATGCCTCATTCCACTCGCGAAGAACTCCGCATCGCTGGCTTCGATCTCATCGACGAACGCCTCGAATACCTCCTTGGTTGCCTGAAGGACGCTCTGGCCAGCGCTGGAGAAACCGAGCTACTCGCCCACATGCCTTGGTCTGGCAATCCCATCGATCCCGATGCAGCCCTCCCTGAAGCCCTCCCAAAACTTTACTCCATCGGTTTCCAACTCCTCAACATGGTCGAGGAACGCGTCGCCGCAGAAATCCGCCGTGAACGCGAAAAAGCAATCGGAGCCGATTCTATTCGTGGTCTCTGGCCACAAGCCCTGCGCGACATTCAAAAAATCGGGCTCGATCCAAAATCCATCCTCGAAGTTTTAAAAGAAGTCCACGTCGAGCCCGTCCTAACAGCTCACCCAACCGAAGCGAAACGCGAATCGGTCCGTGCGCGCCAACGGGTGCTTTATGAGGAAATGGTGCGCAACGAATACCCGAAATACACTCAACGAGAAAAACGCCGCATTCGTGAACGCGTTGTCACCACTCTCGAAACCCTCTGGCTCACCGCTGAGATCCATAGTGTTCGACCCGATATCAACTCGGAATTGCGCAATGCAATTCATTACCTCCGCGATCTTTTCCCCGCGGCCATCAATCGCCTCGATCTTCATTTCACCGAAGCATGGCGTGATGCCGGACTCCCGCTTGATCTCCTTCGCTCAGCGGGAAACATCCCGCGTCTATCGTTTGGTTCATGGATAGGCGGCGACCGCGATGGCCATCCGCTCGTCACTCCATCCGTCACCGCGCAAAGTCTATCAGAACTTCGCATCGCAGCATTCCAACTCCTCGAACGCGAATTGCGCGATCTCGCTTCTCAGCTCACGGTTTCCAGACAACTCGTCCATATCCCTGATGAACTTCAAGAGCGCATTGATGAACTGAGCTTCATTATCGACAACGACAAAGCGGTCAAAGAAATCCTCGATCACCAAACCGAAGAACCTTGGCGTCAACTCGCCAATCTTATGGCCCTGCGCCTGCGTGAACAGATCGGAGGAAAACTCGGTTATGTATGCGCCGCTCAACTAACGAGCGATCTCGATCTCATTTCCACCACGCTGAAAAAATCAGGCTGCAAGCTGTTAGAAGAACAAGCCATTCGTCCGGTTCGACATAAAATCGAAATGTTTGGTTTCCACCTTGCTAAACTCGATGTGCGCCAGAACTCGGAATTCCACGATCAGGCGATCTCGGAAATCCTTACCGCAGCAGGAATTGCAGACGGAGAAAATTTCGCCAAGTGGCCGGAAGCTAAACGGATCGGATTCCTCAACCAAGAACTCAACTCCACACGCCCGTTTCTTCACGATGGCACAAGGATTGGCGATTATGCCGATAACGTCCTCGACACTTATCGGGTCCTCGTTCGCCACATGGCGGCTTGGGGAAAAGATGGACTAGGTTCACTGATCATTTCGATGACGCGGAAACTTTCCGACCTGTTAGCCGTTTACATTCTCGCTCGCGAAGCCGGACTGATGCAACACAGCGAACAAGGCATGATCTGCCCGCTCGCAGTGGTTCCGCTTTTTGAAACCATGGATGACCTCGCGAACTCCGCAGGCATCCTCGAAGTATTTCTGGAGCACCCGCTCACCTCGCGTTCCATCCATGCAATGGCGGAACCGCAACAACAAGTGATGTTGGGTTATTCGGATTCTAACAAAGACTGCGGCATCCTCGCCGCACAAGTCGCCTTGCACCACGCACAATCCGATCTAACCAAAGTCGGCCAATCGAAAGGCGTGAAACTTTGTTTCTTCCACGGCCGTGGCGGCACGATTTCCCGTGGCGCAGGTCCAACCCATTGGTTCATGGCCGCCCTCCCGCACGGAGCCATGTCCGGCGGTTTCCGAATGACCGAACAAGGTGAAACCATCGCCCAAAAATACGCCAACCTCGCCAACGCGACCTACAACCTCGAGCTTCTCCTCGCTGGCGCAGCCATCAACACCGCCCGCCACAAACACCTCCCCGAAAAACCAGATCCTGCGGATCGTTTCCTTAGCATCCTCTCCTCGTCCTCGCAAAACGCTTATCAATCGCTCCTCCGCTCCGAGGGCTTTATCGATTTCTATCGCCAAGCCACTCCCATCGATGCCCTCGAAAACGCACGCATCGGTTCACGCCCCGCACGTCGAACTGGAAAAAAATCTCATTCCATATCCGATCTCCGCGCAATCCCATGGGTCTTCTCATGGACCCAAGCACGTTATTATCTTCCTGGTTGGTTTGGCGTCGGCTCCGCACTCGCCGAACTCAAAAAATCTTCCGAACAAGATTTCCTGGAGCTCAAAGAAGCTCTCAAACATTCCACCTTCCTCGCCTACGTTTTAACCAACGTCGAAACCAACCTCGCATCCGCCAATCTCGAGCTCATGCATGCGTATGCCGATTTGGTTACCGATGAAAAAATCCGCGCGACGTTCACGGAAAAAATCACCACTGAGTTCGAACTCACCAGCCATCTTCTAACAGAACTCTTCGACGGCTCCATGGACGACCGACGCCCCCGCATGGCGAAAACCTTGGAAATCCGCGAGGCTCCTCTTAAAGTTTTACATCATCAGCAAATCGCCCTCCTTAAAGAATGGCGCTACCAGATCGAAAGCGACCACCAAACCGCCGCCGATGCCCTTCTTCCCAAGCTCCTCCTCTCCATCAACGCCATCGCCTCCGGATTGCGCACGACAGGTTAAACCAAGGAGAGGCTATCTTCGGTCGCCGTTTGATTCACTCTCCATCCTGAAAGGATTACAGACCTTAGCCCGGGGTCGAGGAGCGCAGCGACGACCACCCTGGGACTGCACCCCACAAAAAACGCACCCTGAAGAGGTTCCGGATAAAGGAATGCTCCGCGATTATTGCCTTCGAAGCCCGTATGTAGGATTACGATGATGATGCCGAATTACGATGATTCGGTTGCACTCAAGGCGCTCTTCAAACAATATATGGTAGGGAAATCTCTTGAGATTACTCCTCCTCCTTCCACTTGGATCATAGTGATGCCTCTCAGGGTGGCGTTCGATGATATCGATTGCGTCGTCAATCTCTTTCCAAAACTGGTCGCACAACTCATCCGAAACATCGGCATAAATCGCCGCAATTTCACGCGCGTCTTTGGCTGCTCGGGGGTGGATGATCAATGGCTTCATGATCCCACTCACCGCCCGCAAAGTTTCTTAAATTCTTCCTTGGTTACGCCAACTACCGATCCCGAGTCTAGCTCAGCGGATCGATTTTCAAGTTCCTCATCCTCAACCCAATAGTGGGCATCGTCCAAGCTCCCAAGAAGGAAAACCGCCAACTCAGCCCGCTCAAGCTTGGAGAGGCTGACGACGGATTCTCGAATTTCGGCTAAATTGCTCACGGGGTAAACCTACGGTATTTTGTCGAAGTTTCCAATCTGTATTTTATCGCACCAGCGTTATCGCTCTGCAGGCCACATAGAATACCCAAAGCCGACGGGACGTAGACTCTCCAGTTCCGCATTGCTCCGAATGTGATGCGCCGGATATCCCCACCCCTCTGCGACCCACTCTGGGGTCGAATTTTCTTTCTCATCATCCCCGGGGTATTCGTCGCTCCGCTCCTCGACCCCGGGCTAATATCTGAGATCCCTTTGGGATCGGGATAGATCGCACCGCCACAACACTCAATCCCTCAATCCCTCAATTTGACTCCACTACGCTCCGTCCAAGCCATTACGGCTGCGCCTAAATGAAATAGCTCGTTGTCACTCGCACCGCTTTCTCAATCCCTCAATCCCTCAATCCCTCAATCCCTCAATCCCTCAATCCCTCAATCCCTCAATCCCTCAATCCCTCAATCCCTCAATATCCCAATATCCCAATATCCCAACTTGCCCTCCCTAGCCTTGGCGAAGGAGGGTATCCCACCCCTTCTTTCTCAATTTCATGCTTGGAATCCGCCCCTTCCCCGCCCCATCCTCCCGCGCACACAACCATGGCTTGGCTTCTCCTCATTCTTCCTCTCGTTGCCGCTGTCTCAAACCAGCTCTATTTGCGTAAACTCGGCATCGCCCACCTCGTCTCAACCGCCTCCGCAGCCGCGACTTTTGTCATCGCGCTTCTGCTACTCGGTAAAACCGATTCTCTTTCCATCCCGTGGGCAACCATCGGCTCACTCAATCTCGAGATCGGCATCACCTTGGACAAGCTTTCCACCGGCATGATGATCGTGGTCACGGGCGTCGGTTTGTTAGTTCATGTGTTCTCGCTTGCCTACATGAAGGACGATTCCGCCAAAGCGCGTTACTTCACCGGCCTCGCCCTTTTCATGTTTTCAATGACCGGCATCGTGCTCGCATCGAACTTCATCATGACTTTCATTTTCTGGGAATTGGTCGGACTCAGTTCTTACCTACTCATTGGTCACTGGTATGAAAAAGACTCCGCTGCAGATGCCGCGAAGAAAGCCTTCCTTACCAACCGCATCGGCGACTTCGGTTTCATGATCGGCATCCTCATGCTGTGGGGAATTACTGGCACCTTCACATTTTCCGAAATGGAAATTCCAGCCACGGTTTCAGCTGGAGTTCTTGGAGCAGCTCTTCTCTGCGTGTTCTGCGGTGCCATCGGAAAATCCGCACAGCTTCCTCTCCATGTCTGGCTCCCAGATGCGATGGAAGGCCCAACTCCAGTTTCCGCCCTCATCCACGCCGCAACCATGGTTGCAGCAGGTGTTTACATGTTATTCCGCGTCCAACTCTCCGTCGGTGCAGAAGCGTTCGAAGGTTTCTCTGGAACCACCATCGCATGGATAGGCGCGATCACATCGCTGATGGCTGCGTTGATGGCAACCCAACAAGACGATATCAAAAAAATCCTCGCTTACTCCACCCTCTCTCAACTCGGCTACATGGTCATGGCGGTCGGCCTCCTTGCAGGCGAAGCCGGCATGTTCCACCTCTTCACCCACGCCTGGTTCAAAGCCCTGCTCTTCCTCGGCTCTGGTGCCATCATCTACGCCTGCCACCACGAACAGAACATCTGGAAAATGGGCGGCCTCATGAAAAAAATGCCGATCACCGCGATCACTTTTGCCATCGGCACCGCGGCGTTAATCGCAGTTCCTTATGTGACTTCTGGCTTTTACTCTAAAGAAGAAATCCTCGCCGCTGCTTGGAATAAAAATAAATTCCTATTCGGCATTGCGGTCTTCGTCGCTTTATTAACCGCGTTCTACATGACTCGCGCATTTGTCGTTACCTTTCTCGGAAAAACTCGTTCAGAAGATGCGTCACACGCCCATGAGGTCGGACCTTTGATGTGGATACCCCTTGCTCTTCTCTCCATCCTCGCCATCGGATCCGCTTGGCTAACAACACATCTCAACGCCTACCATCCCCACGAAGCAAGTACACCTGTTCTCATTGCCTCACTCGTCACCCTCGTGTTAGGTGTCAGCATCGGCCTCTTCCTCTACAACGGCAAAGCCGCGGACCCGATCTCGATCCCGCTTTTCCGCAATCGTTTCTATCTCGATGCGATCTACGAAAAAGGCATCGTCAAATATTTCCAAGACAGCTTCGCTGCCATCGTGCATTTCTTCGATGAATTCGTCATCAACGGCCTCCTCGTCGGCGGCTTGTCCCGTCTTACGGAAACCATCGGAAGCATCTTCCGCAGAGCTCAATCCGGCAACCTCCAAGCCTACGCCTTCACTTTCGGACTCGGCGTCCTGCTCGTCATCTACTTCACGGTTTTCTATTGATTCTCCATTGACTACGATCTGCTTAGTAAGAACTGTTAAATAGTGAATGATGAAGAGTGAATCGTGAAAGAAGATAATCTTCAAAATGCGCCATTCACTCTTCAATATTCAACATTCACTCTTCACTATTCCTATCACCCGCTTCGCCCCCAGTCCGACCGGTGAACTCCATCTCGGTCACGCTTACGCGGCGAAAGTCGCACACGATCTCGCACGCGAACACAACGGTCATTTTCTCCTTCGCCACGAAGACATCGACTCCTCACGCGTTCGCGAAATCTATTACTCGCAAATCGAAGAAGATCTGCGTTGGCTGGGCCTGAATTGGGATGGCGACGCCCTTCGTCAAAGCCACCGCCAAGATGCCTACCGTGACGCTCTGGAGATCTTGAAGCAACGCGGTTTGGTCTATCCGTGTTTCTGCACACGCAAAGACATCCAACAAAGCCTGAGCGCTCCTCATGGCCTAACCGAACATATTTACCCCGGTATCTGCCGAGACATCCCAGCAAGCGAATCCGCCCAACGCATTGCCGAAGGCGATGCCCATGCATGGCGTTTCAATTCCAACCAAGCCGCGCTCATTCACGGTGAACTCAGTTTCCATGATCTGCGCTTCGGAAAAACTCAAGTGAACCCAGATGCAAACGGCGATGCCGTCCTTGCGCGCAAGGATATCGGGATCGCCTATCACTTGGCCGTCGTCGTGGACGATGCGTTTCAAAACATCACCCACGTGACTCGTGGTGACGACCTGTTAGAGTCCACCCATATCCACCGCCAACTCCAAGCCGTGTTAGGTTTTCCAGAACCCACCTACCTACACCACCGCTGCATTTGTGATGAAAACGGCAAACGTCTCGCAAAACGCGATGACGCCAGATCCATCCGCACTCTTCGAGAACAAGGCCATACACCTGAAGGTATAAAAATAAATCTATAAATAAATAACAGGTCTCCCACCCTATCACACTGAGATCGTGATAATTATTTTCAACAAAGGCGGACTCACATTTCTATTATCCGATCTATTTCATTCATCGCTCTTTCCGAGGACACTTACTTCTCTATCGGGGCCGAGCCGATCCGTCGGGCGCGGATGTTTGCACCACCATTGATGGTGAATTTTTCGACCGCACCCACAGCCCCCTCGACAACCCAGTAGTTGATGTCGGCAAAACCGAGATTCTTCGGGTCGTTAATATCACTGACGAGCGCCTGCCATGCATTATTGGCATCCGTCTGTCCCGGTCCCGGTTGTTCCGTGTTCATCTGTTCAATCGAAAACCCGTGCTTGCCGGAAACGGTGAGGTGATGGGTGTTGCGGTAGGTGCCCACCCGACCGAAGCGCGAGGCATGATGGTTCGTCACGAATTCCAAGCCGTTGATATTGGACGCCACCACGATGTTATCCCCATCGGTGTGCTCGTTGACCAGGATGCCGGTGTGATAGCCGGTCACCATGACATTGCGCAGGATCGTAAGGGCCCCGTTGTTGCAGGCTGGGGTGCTGATGCCGGCCTTACCGTGGGTGGGCTTGGACGCCTGCACATTGTAGGTGTCGGTGTTGACAAAGACGTTCTCGAGTTTGCATTGCACCGCGTTCAGCAGATCGATGCCGCCAATACCGGGGTTGTCGTAGGTGCGGACGTCCAGGTTCCGCAGGCTCACGTTGACCCCCGAGAACTGCATGTACATTTTATCGGGGACGTTGGCAGCGGAGATGACCGCTGGCCCCGATTCCGACAGGCATTTGATAATCGTGCCGTTCTTCGGAAACACAAACGTGCCGATCGTCCCCCAGACCGGGGTCGGTTCGCTCTCGCCCGCGATCTCCACAGTGATCCACGCTTTGGTTCCAGGAATGACAATCCTGCCGCGATAGATCCCGTCGGGGATAAACATTTTTCCGCCACCGGCAGCGATCACCGCCTTCAGGCAGGCCGAGAATGCTTCGGTGTTGTCCGTCTTGTCGTCGCCCACCGCCCCGTAGTTCAACACATTGAATGTTCGCGATTTCACGGTCGTAGCACTTGCGCTGTTTTTCTTCCCTTCCTCAGCTGCAAATACTCCAGCCGCCAAAATCAAGCTACTTATCGTCATCAGAACCATCGTGTTCCTCATAGAATTTCCCTTTTTATCGCCCAATATATTTTTCACACGTTTCATTGCCTGTTGCCTTCTAACATTTTTCATAACGATCATTCCTTTCCTACGGTATAGATCGACTTCATTTTCCATGCGGTCACCTTCTTGACGAGCAGGTCGCCGCCGGTTGAAAAGAGGCTTACGCCGAGGTTGGCCGGATCATACTCATGCCAAGCGACCACCGCCTGGCGATCATTCGCAAACACCTCGATCATGCTCTTGTCGATAAAGATCCGCAGCGTCAGATCTTCTCCCTCCTTGAGCTCGAAGGGAGGATTGACGTAATCCACCGTCAACGTCTTTTTTCCAGCACCGTAAGCAACAGGGAACCCATTTCCGCCCTTCTCATCGCACAGCAGATTGATCCCGAATTCCCTGGCCTTCGACGCGGGAATCACGACCTCCAGCTCTATCGAGTCGCCGTTGATATTCTGAAGCTTGTAGATGGAGTCACTCTTGACCGTAATCTCCTTTTCCGTTTTCGGATCGTAACGAAGTGTCGCCAGCTCACGCAGCGGCTTGATGCGCAGCACGCCGTCCTCAGGCAGGCTGAGTTCTCTTGGCAGAGACTGGATTCCCTGCTGGAAAACAGCTTTGTTCAGGAGACTGTTGAAGTTTTTCGACCGGTTCGTTGTTTGCATACCATTTACCAACGGCGTACACCAGGCCCACATGACCCGGCGTCCGTCTTTCGTCACGAGCGATTCCGGCGCGAAGAAATCCCAGCGTGTCCAGTTCATGCGCGCATGGAAGTCGGGCACGAATTTCTCGTCCTTGAAATCACCGAGGTAGTAGCGGCAGCCAAGATTGTGACTGATGCAAAGCAGCATGTGTTTGTTGCCGATCTTGAAAAAGTTCGGGCACGAGACGTCTTCGCTCTTTTGCACGTCAGGCATGTCGTGCGCGAGAAACAGGCCGAGGTAATCCCAGTTTTTCAGGTCGGTGGATTTAAAAAGCGTGGGTGGCTTTCCGCTGCCGGGGGTTCCACCGGAGAGCGCGTAGTAGGTGTCGCCATCGAGCCATGCGTCCGGGTCCCAGTTCGCGATTTTACTGGCATCCTGGCCCGGCTCGATTCGAGGCTCCAGCTTCCATGGCTTGCTCCATTTCTCAAGTTGGTCGTCCTCTGCCACAGCGATCTGGTTCCTTCCTGATCCTTGCCCATGATAAATGATGGCCGGCTTGCCGTCCTTGGTCATGAAACCGGTACCGCTGAACATTGAAGTGGTCCCGCAAAACGGAGCCAGTGTTTTATTAAAACTTTGACTGGTCTGAGAGGGGCAAATTACCCCGAAATCAGACATATGAAACGAAAGAGAAGACATCTCACTGCCGAGTTCAAAGCCCGCGTCGGCACTGAAGCACTCAAGGGCGAAAAGAGCATTCAACAAATAGCCCAAGAGAACGACATAGCCCCCGCGCAGGTTAGCACGTGGAAGAAGGAT
>JAJTHK010000113.1 GCA_021298895.1 Luteolibacter sp. | reverse complement strand
TTAGGCAGACCGACCGCTTCCAGAACTCGATTTACCAGTTCTTCCGCTGCTGCTTCATCATGAAACTTCGCCACCGCGTCCCTACCTCTTGCTCGCAATTTCTCCGGTGAAATCAGAGAACGCAGCTTATCTCCGAAACTCGGTTCGCCAAGATACCAACCACGCATCAACGCTTTCATCGCCACATCGTCCACTTTTCCTCCATCATTCTCCGCACGCGCTTCGAGCCATGAAACGTATGCCCTCCGGCCACGGCCATCCTCCGCAAGCTCAAAGGCTTTAAGCAGCCGATCCATCTCCAACCAATCCGGTCCCTTGCCCCTCGCATAATCCTGCAAACTGCTCCACGTATAGGAGACCAACTTCCCACGTTTCTTTCCCACCAATCCAGCACGGGCAGGATTCAGGTGGATGTAATCTGCCACGATTCGGAAATAATTCCGGCTATCTAACGCCGCACTGACCGGCACCGATTTGTAGCGCCCTTGGAAGACGTGACCGCGTCGCGCCCGCCGTGCGTTCCAACCCTGGCTAAACGTCCCGAGCAAATACTTCATTCCTGTCACAAGATTGGGTTCCGGGGTTTCTAGCAATAGATGGAAATGATTCTTCATGAGCACCCAAGCATGCACACGCCAGCCATGACTGGCACACACCTGCCCCAACCGAAAAAGAAATGCCTTGCTGTCTTCATCGCTTTCAAAAACAGCTTTTCCGCCATCACCTCTAGCCATGACATGATAAACTGCTCCCGCATATTGATATCTTAACGCTCGTGGCATGACCACAATCTGGCTATCTCATTGGCAGCAGCAAGATAAATGTTAAAATGCGACACCTGACCCCAATTTACATGACCCGAATTTACAGATCACGTGACAGCCCGCAGGGATGCCTTTGCGGTGCGGAGCGACGATCTTCAGGAGGTGGGTTTTGACTTCCAACGCCAGACTAACAGAGTCGCAGTGATGATGCCAATAAGGGCAATCAACCAAATCCATCTCTCGGAATTGTCGGGAGATTTTGGCTTGGGTTCGACTGCTGGCGTTTTTAGCTTTGGAGCGCGGGTCTTGTCATTCGCTTCGCGCCACTGCTTTTCATATTCCTCAGGGGTGCGATCTCCCGTGATTGGGAGTCCTTTGGAACGTGCAATTTCCACCGCGCTGTCTGGCCCAAAGTTGCGTGGTGCATCCATGGAGACATTCTCGTATCCGGGCGGTGGTGGAATTGGTGTTTTATAAAATGCACTGAGTTCACGCATGGTTCGATGATTTGTAGTCCATCTAGCATTTAGTGCGAAAGAAACAGGCTTGCTTGAATCGAATGTCTTCTTAAAAAAAACTGCGTATTTCGGTCCACTATCATCCTCCCATGAAATACCAAATTTATCAGATTTTCCAGTGTAAGGGTCATCATAATCACTAGGATCAGCTGCGGCATGAGCTAAAAATTCTTTTAGTTCAATTTGCTTGCGCGGCCCTAAAAATAAAAATTTAGCCATTAGGCTTTCGGCCTCATCAACCGACAAATTGGGTGATGTTATTTCAAAATCAGATAGCAAACCTCCGCTCAATGGAGATATACTTCCTCTTTCTACCAATATTTCAGGTAGTCTCGTGCCTGTCTTTAATTCCATTGTGACTCGGAGATGCTTAAAGCCAAGAGAAGAACTTTCCAAGCTGGGATATCGATAAGGTCGAAGACCCGCGTCAAACACATCTTTCAATGTTCCCTCATTTGAAAACTTAAGTGTATGTTGTGGCCAGTCGCTCGGTTCATATGACACTTTCACTTCACAATGTGCCACCTGGATGAATCCAAGCCAGATGCTTAAAAATGTAGTTAGTTTTTTCATCGAATTATGGAAGACCTGCTGGATCATATGAATAAGCCGATGCCGCCGCCTTGATAGTTTTACCGTTTTCAGAAGCACGCCTCCCGGCATCAAAGCCTGGTGCTGTAGTTGATGAGCCAGTCCATATCTGCAACATTCCGCTTGCGCTATTCGATGTCCATGCCCAGCGGTCATCGTAATAATCTAGTCTACCTGATGGGAATGTTGCGCGGAAACCGGGGCCTCCAGGCAGTGGATTGTTGTTTGAGTTTGCGGATAGCCATTCTCCGGCGTTGGCAAGCCCATTTGCATCCACTGCGACCATAACACCTCCATTTATATTTGGATGAGCAGGAGGCTGGCGAAGTCTGAGATTCTGAACTAAATTATAGTTTGCTTGAACCACTTCTTCTTGTTCTCTTTTCAGCAAATCGCCGTTGGCCGAAAAAATTACACTCTGATCGTTGTCCAAAATACCGATGTTTATAGATCGCCAAGCTGAGTAATTTGTAGATTTCGCAGTTTCAATACTATCGACATAATTTAAAGCGAATATGCCACTCGCATTATAAGACCTATGCGCCCAAGCCATGTCCAAAAATATCGTTTTCTGGCCGCTCAATAACAACCCTTCGATAAAAACCTCAACACCATAGTCCCGATCACCCGGCCCTTGATAAGGTGGCCATGGTGGCGTTATTTCCGTCGCTTGCCACCAAGTATTCAAGTCGCTCATCCCGGCATAAATCGGGGCTGCTGCGACCTTGGCCATTCCGGCCCACATGAACTTCTCAGGCATCTGCTTGAACAACTGCTGATAGTAGTCGTAGATCGCGTTGATCCTAAGAACGTTGTCCTGTGCTAGATTCGCATTTCGGAAACCATTGCCGGGATGATACAAAGCAACATCGACTTCAGTTCCGCTTTTCACCTTGGTCTGAAGGCGGATTTGATAGCGGACTTCTTCTTGCCACTGAGCGACGGTCTTTCTCGTTTCCACCTTAAAAGTCTGCTCATGCTTCACGTCGATACTGCCTTTTTGCAGACGCCATTCGAGGGTGATCTTGCCGGGACGGACACCTTCGATGTAGAACTCGGCGTCATCGGGGATGGTGGAAGTGGCGCCGTAGACACTGCTGTTGTTGCCGTTTACACCTGCCGAGACCAGGTTGACTGGCTGCAAGGTTTGGAAGTCATAGGGTGCGATGCCATAGTATCCACCACTCCACTTGGCATAGAAGCGGATTTGTCCGCTTTCCTGATAGCCGGTGTCAGCATCGATTTTGTCAACTTTGCGGATGGTGACATTTGCCCCAGCCCAGAAGCTGTCTTCTAACTGACTTGGATTCACTCCGAACCAACCTTTGTGCATGTCGTCGGTGACTTTCTCATCGTTGGCAAACAAGCCGTCAAGATGGGCACGGCTGGCATTCAGGGCGATCTGGGTATTTCCAGATCCGGTTTTCATGTTCACACCGGCCATATCATCGCAATCAGGAATCGCATATCCCGTCGCCGCATCGATTCTTCCTTCGTCGAAATCCGAGTTTACGGCGAGCACTTCTGGCGCTACCTCCACCGGGAGGAGGCCAACCATGGCCGTGCTTGGCTTTTCGTCATCACTGATATTCGTGGCGGCTAGCTCGAGGGTCACGATAAGATCTTTTTCAGGGGGAGCTGTAAGACTGCTGACTTTCTCGATGTGGGCAGGGTAGAAGTTTTTGATCGCGGTGCCGTTGGATTCGGCGAGTTGCCAATCCGCGTGTTTATCATTCACGTCCGCTTGGCCTGCAATTTCGGTCCCGCCGGTGGGCGTGATTTTCCATTCCAGAAGATCGTCAAACTCGGAATTGTATTCCGTGTATTCCGGATACTCCTCGCTGTGCAGAACCACCATGACCAATCGGGTTTGACCCTTCGGTATGGTTACGGTGCGCTTGAGAGCTTTTCTTTCTTCCTTTGCGTGGTCTCCTGTCAAAACGATCCATCCTTCCTGAGGCGCGCTTTTCGGATCTTTTGGATTCGTGTTGCCATTCTTTTCATCTCCATCCAGCGCACCATCGCCATCGGTGTCCGGGTTAGTGGGATTCGCTCCCCATTGGTATTCCTGCAGGTTAGTCAAGCCGTCGCCGTCCTTATCGCCAGCTGCGTCACTGGAATCGTGCGGATTGAATGCATGGGAGACTTCCCAACCGTCTTTCAGCCCATCCGCATCCGTATCGGGATTGAGGGGATGGGTCGCGAGCCCGTTTTGGGGACGGATTTCGTTGATATTGGAAAGCCCGTCTTGGTCGAAGTCGGCCGTCTCGAGGGTCTCGCCTGCTCCTGGCACCTGATCGGTGTAGCAGATGCGATAGAAGCCTTTATTCCCCGTAGTTTGGACTTCTTGGCTGATCTCAGCGTCCGCTCCGGCTATGATCACTGGCATCCAGAGCCATTTTTCAAGATGCTTCGAGGGATCGGATACCTGCAGAAAATAGCTGCGGCCTTGGTGCCCATGCCAACGGAGAAGATTCGTGTCGGTGGAAGTCCGAAGGATTTCCGGTGCTTTCTGTGGTGGGAGAGTCTGGCCTCCAACCGGCAGCAAGCCGCCGAAGATGACGGCAACGAGAACATGCGCAGGCTTCAATGTTGCGCTCCTTTCTCATCAAGCCAGATGATTTCAAAATC
The DNA here is from genome assembly GCA_021298895.1 of Luteolibacter sp. GTDB lineage: Bacteria > Verrucomicrobiota > Verrucomicrobiia > Verrucomicrobiales > Akkermansiaceae > Luteolibacter. Next base: position 391 of record JAJTHK010000113.1, on the reverse strand, counting down.
TGGCGACTTCCGGAAAATCGAATGGATTTCCTTCCTTGAGTGAAGCAGCTGCGCACGCGCAAGCCGTATCGTAAAAACCGATAAAATGGATTTCATGGGGGGGGTATGAAGTCCCTTCTGACGGATTAGATCGAAGTGGACGGCCGAAAACTCATCTCATTTGACGTGCGACGGCAAGAAAATTTCTAACAAAAATAAAAATCCTTTTTTGGGGGTCAGGTTTTTTGGGGTCAGGTGTCGCATCATAACATTTTCTCAATTTCGTTCATTTTTCTGAGTTTTTCTTTGTTTCTCGTGGATACTCCGATGACACGACTCACAGAACCTGTATGCCCCATCTCTAAACGTTCTGCGAGCCATGAATTTGAAACAGACGTATGCTTACGTGCTA
>JAJTHK010000161.1 GCA_021298895.1 Luteolibacter sp. | reverse complement strand
TTTACAGTCCGCGCCCACACACCACAATCATAGCTTAGCCTCTGGCCCGATTTTCGGGGTCCTGCTCATGGTAAGGTAATAGAAGAGAAAGGAGATACCTCGGCTCTTTCTGCGAGGTTGAGTCAGATCATTCTACCTCGTATTGATTTCGAGAATAGATCCATTAATGAAGCGATTGATTTTCTAAGGTTGAAATCTGCGGAGATGGAAACCGATAGAAAGATCAATTTTGTTGTGTATATTCCCAAGGGAATGGAAACGCCATATATCGATAAACTCCAGATGTCCGATTCTTCGTTTGAAGAAGTTTTGAAGGAAATCTGCGCGAAAACCGGGATGCGTTATGAGCTGGATCCCTATTCAGTGATCTTGGTTCCGAAGGATTTGAAGTAGGTGGTCAGAATTTTATCTCGCGCAAAGCCGCAGAGACGCAAAGGAATTTGAACCACGAATACCCAATGAACTTTAGTGAATTTTTTCTTGAAGCAAAGCTCACTTGGTATGGACGGAGTTTGACGTAGTCAATTTCACGAATCGCACGAATTTAAAGAGGTGAGAAATTAAATTTCAAAACATCACTTATTCATTCGAGTCATTCGTGAAATTCGTGGTTAAACCCTTATCAGATTTAACTTTCTCCGTGGTCTCCGTTTCCTCCGTCTCTCCGTTTAAAGAAAAAGCAGGAACCTATCTTTGAGCTGTCTAGTTCTTAACCTAAAATTCCATTTAGCGTCTGACTCGGTCTCAGTGCTGCAAACGCCTTTGCATCATCCGGCATGTAGTAGCCGCCGATGTCGATGGCCTTGCCTTGGACGGCGATCAGTTCGGCGACGATGGTGGTTTCGTTAGCGATGAGTTTCTCTGCGATAGGTGTGAAGATCGCTTTGAGTTCAGCATCGCTATTTTGTGCGGCGATTTCTTTTGCCCAGTAAAGCGCGAGGTAGAAATGTGAGCCGCGGTTGTCGATGGTACCGAGCTTGCGACCTGGAGAGCGGTCGTTTTCTAGGAACTGGCCGTTGGCGGCGTCGAGGGTTTCGGCTAAGACTTTGGCTTTCGCGTTGTTCTGGGTTTGTGCGAGGTGCTCAAACGAAGCAGCGAGCGCGAAGAACTCACCGAGCGAATCCCAGCGGAGGTAGTTTTCCTCAAGGAACTGCTCGACGTGTTTGGGTGCGGAGCCACCGGCACCGGTTTCGAATAAGCCACCACCGTTCATGAGTGGAACGATGGAAAGCATTTTCGCGGAGGTGCCGACCTCGAGGATGGGGAAGAGGTCGGTTAGATAATCGCGTAGGACGTTTCCAGTGACGGAAATCGTGTCCAAACCTTTGACGATGCGTTTGAGGGTTTCCAAGCAAGCGTCAGCGGGCGGAAGGATGGAAATGACGAGGCCGGTGGTGTCGTAATCGGCGAGGTAGGTTTTCAACTTGGCGATGATTTGGGCATCGTGGGCGCGTGCTTCGTCGAGCCAGAAAATCGCTGGGGTGTTAGAAATTCTCGCGCGATTGACGGCGAGTTTCACCCAATCGCGGATCGAGGCGTCTTTGGTTTGGCAAGCGCGCCAGATGTCGCCTTTTTCGACCTTGTGCTCGAACAACACGTTACCAGAAGCATCGGTCACACGAACCGTGCCATCGCTTGGGATTTCGAAAGTTTTGTTGTGTGAGCCGTATTCCTCGGCGGCTTTCGCCATCAGGCCGACGTTTGGAACGGAGCCCATGGTTTGCGGATCGAGTGCGCCGTTTTCGCGGCAGAAATCGATGACGGTTTGATAGATGCCCGCGTAGGACGAATCTGGAATAACGGCGAGGGTGTCTTGGGATTTGCCAGCGGCGTTCCACATTTGTCCGGAGGTGCGGATCATGGCGGGCATGGAGGCATCGACGATGACATCGGAAGGGACGTGAAGGTTGGTGATGCCTTTGTCGCTATTTACCATGGCGAGGGCTGGGCCGCTTTCGTAGGCTTTGAGGATATCCGCCTCGACCGCAGCTTTTTGATCGGCTGGAAGGGCTTGGATTTTCGAAACGAGATCACCGAAGCCGTTGTTGAAATCGATGTTGAGAGGCGCGAGCACGGCTGCGTGTTTGGCGATGAGGTCTTTGAAGAAAACTTTGACCGCATGGCCGAAGATGATGGGGTCGCTGACCTTCATCATGGTGGCTTTCATGTGGAGCGAGAAAAGAACATCGGAGGATTTCGCCTCAGCGATTTGAGTTTCGAGAAACGCGGTGAGGGCGTTTTTGCTCAGGAAAGTGCCGTCCAGGATTTCACCTTCTAACAGCGGGGTGGATTCTTTGAGGATGGTTGTAGAACCATCGTTGCCGATCAGTTCGATTTTGACGTCGGTGGCTTTCGGGGTTGTGACGGATTTTTCGTTAGAAAAGAAATCGCCTTTGCCGTTCATGGAACCGACACGGGTTTTGGAGGTTTTCGACCACGCACCCATCGAGTGCGGGTGTTTTTTGGCGTAGTCTTTAACGGCTTTCGGGGCGCGGCGGTCGGAGTTTCCTTCGCGGAGAACTGGGTTCACGGCGGAACCCATCACTTTTGCGTAACGAGCACGGATGTCTTTTTCGGAATCGGTCGATGCCGTTTCCGGGAGATCAGGAATCGGGTAGCCCTTGTCCTGGAGTTCTTTGATCGCGGCTTTGAGCTGGGGGACGGATGCGGAAACGTTGGGAAGCTTGATGATGTTCGCGTCAGGCAGGAGGGTCATTTTGCCGAGTTCGGCGAGGTGATCGGGGATTTGTTGGCCTGCGCTGAGGAGATCGGGAAACTGGGCGAGGATGCGGCCAGCTAAGGAAATGTCGCGGGTTTCAACGTTGATTCCGGCAGGTTTGGCGAACGCCTGAACGATGGGTAGAAGCGAATAGGTGGCAAGAGCTGGGGCTTCGTCGGTCTTGGTGTAGATGATCGTGTTGGACATAGGGCGGTTCGTTGGTGCTTTGCATAGGGGAAGGAGGGGGGCGGGTCAAAAACTTTAAGTTTTAAACTTTAAACTCCAAGGAACAAGGCGGACTCGGTGACGTCCTTCGACAAACTCAGGACTAAAGGTTGAATTGGCGGTTGCCGATTGTGGCTGAAAATGCCAAATTGCTTATATGAAATTTTGGTCTGCGTTCTTTTTGGGTATCTTGATGTCTGAACTTTGCTTCGGAGAAGAAAAGGCGCAGCCAGCGGTGAGCGCAGAAAAACCTGAGGTGGCGGAACGGAAAGCCAAAGCAGCGGAAGTTCAACCCGAGGAGGCTAAACCAGCGGATGCCAAGCCTGAAGACGCTAAACTAGAGGATGGAGAAGCCGCGATTCCTGAGGATTTGGTGGATGATGAGCATTTGAAAGAGGAGCTGGGTGTGAATGAGTTCACTGCACCTTCGATTTCTAAACTATTTGATACCCTGCAATTTTTGATGCCATTGCCTTTGGTTGAAACGCAGCGTGTGGTGAACGAGCGTATGCCCTTGGATCGTGCGGATCTGGCGATTGAGCTGGGTTTCCTGATTGCTGACGGTTTCCTTGTCGTGCAAGCGGGTCAGATGGATCAGGTGGAGCGTCTCGCTACTGAACTGACACGCTACGGTAAAGCTTTGGGTGCGGGAGATAGAATTAACCGTCATGCGGCTAGTTTGTTAGAGAGTGCAAAAAAACAGGATATCCCTCAGTTGAAAAAAGAGCTAGCTGCCACACAGAAAGACGTGGAGGCGGAGTTGGTTTCTTTGCGCGATGCGGATCTCGCTCACTTGATTTCTCTCGGTGGTTGGATCCGGGCGTTGGAAGTTTCATCGGTTGCGGTCGACAAACAATTTTCCGTAGAGCGTGCGACCAAGATCATGCGTGAGGACATCGCCGATTATTACACCGAGATCGTCGCTGGCTTGGAGCCAAGAATTTCTGAGCGACCCAACTACATCACAATTCGTGAATTACTTTCTGGCCTGAGAAATGAGATGGTCATTGGTGAAAACGAAGATCCTACTCAAGACAAGGTTAAAGAAATCAGAGAGCAGGCAGCCAAGCTCGTGAAACTCGCGCTGCAAAGACAGGACTGATTTTTTTAAGATCAGTTAGATTTTACCATCATGGAAAAACAGTCGATCGCGATTTTGGGTTTGGGTATTGTCGGCTCCAGAGTGCGCCAGCGATTGGTGGATGCTGGGTACAAAGTTTCGTGCTGGAGTCGGACCTTTCGTGATTTGGATGGTGAGTTTCAAAGTCCGCAAGAAGCGGTGGCAAAAGCTGATATCGTTTCGATCTATCTCAAAGACGCGCCCATGGTGCGAGAAGTTTTTGGTTCAGCGAAGCAAGCCTTGTGTGAAGGAACTTTGGTGATCAATCACGCGACCATCGATTTACCAACCACGCTTTGGTTGGCGGAGCAATGCGCGGCGAGGAGTTGCGATTTCCTTGATGCGCCTTTCACAGGCAGCAAGGACGCGGCTGCGGCCGGACAGCTCCTATATTACATCGGTGGTAGTGAGGAAACGATGCAGAGCGTGTCGGAGTATCTCGCGGTTAGCTCAAAGGCCTGTATGCATTGCGGCGAGATCGGCACGGCAACGGTTACCAAGATCGCCACGAATCTGATTTCTGCCTGCACGATTCAAGCGATGAGTGAGGCGATGACGATTGCGAAGACCCACGGTGTGAAACCTGAAGTTTTCGCGGAAGCAGCGATCAAAAACGGCTCGGGCTCGCCCTTGATGGCGATGAAATATCCGACCATGCTCAAAGGCGATTTCGATGCGCATTTCACGATGGCGAATATGCTCAAGGATAGCAAATACGCTCTGGCTCTCGCTGAATCGGCAGGTGTGGATTTGCCGGCGATTTCGGTGGTTTCTCAAAGGATGAATGAACTTTGCGATCAAGGCATGGCGGATCTGGATTACTCGGCACTGATCAAAGCGTATGAATGATCTAGGAGTATTAGAATTTTCCGGACCTGATGCCGTGCGTTTTTTAAACGGTCAGGTCACTCAGGATGTCAGGAAAGCGATTGCAGGTAATGTCTCGCTGCCAAGCTGTGTGACCGATGCAAAAGGCAAGTTGCAATTCAGAATCTGGATAGGAAAAGGCAAGGTCGATGGCAGTGTGTGGGTCTATGGTTTCAAAGAAATGTTAGAAGACCTTGAAGCGAGATTGACCCGTTACCTCATCGCCGATGATGTGGAGGTGAAAAATGTGAGCGATGAAGTTGTCATCGCCGCAGGTGCGATCCCTCATTCTGATTTGAGTGAACGTGAACGAATCGAAAAAGGAATCCCACGTTGGGGCGCGGAAATCACTGAAGGGATGCTACCGCCAGAAGCGGGATTGGATGCTACCGATATTTCCTACAACAAAGGCTGCTACATCGGGCAGGAGGTCATTTCTCGGATCAAAAGCGCAGGTAAGGTGAATCGACGCCTGGTGAAACTGGCGTTCGAGGGGGTGGGCGCTCTAGGCGAATTTTCCAATGCAGAAGGAAAAGTCTGTGGGGAAATCACCAGTGTAGAGGGGGAGATTGGCTTGGGCTATTTGAAGCGCAGTGCGGAGGAAGAGACGGAATTCTGGATAAGCGGGGTGAAGTGCCGGGTGCGTGCTTGAATAAATAATCCCCCTTGATGTTTTTAAAAGAACCCTCTTGAATCCGCCCGCCCCACAACCATGGCTTTAATTGTTCAAAAATTTGGCGGAACTTCCGTAGGCTCCATTGATCGCATCCGCAATGTCGCTGCGCGGATGAAGCGGACTCGTGATGAGGGAAATCAAGTCATCGGCGTGGTTTCCGCGATGTCGGGCGTGACCGACAAACTGATCGGGATGGCGAAGGAACTCGGAGAAAATCCCTCAGAGCGCGAATTGGATGTGTTACTTGCGACTGGTGAGCAGCAATCGATCGCCTTGGTGGCGATGGCGTTGCACGAGTTGGGGGTTGAAGCGGCATCGGTGACTGGTAGACAAGCAGGGATTTTTACGACGGGCAGTCATACTCGGGGTCGGATTTCCAACATGGATCCATCGCTGATGAAGCGCTTTATCGAGGAAGGGAAAACTTTGGTGGTTGCCGGTTTCCAAGGGATCACAGTGGACGGCATGGTTCATACCTTGGGTCGGGGTGGCTCGGATTTGACCGCAATTGCGGTGGCGGCTGCGATGAAGGCCGATGTCTGCCAGATTCTCACCGATGTGGACGGGGTTTATACCTGTGATCCACGCGTGGTGAAGAACGCCCGCAAATTGCCAGAAATTTCCTATGACGAAATGTTAGAAATGGCATCGTCAGGATCGAAAGTCATGCAATCGCGTTCGGTCGAATTCGCGAAAAAATTCGGCGTAGTTTTCGAGGTTAGATCCTCACTTAATGACAACCCAGGAACCCTTGTGCTAGAAGAACATCCCAATATGGAAAACGTCGTCATCCGTGGTATATCGATCGAGCGCTCGCAAGCTCGAGTCACCATCTCCGGAATCCCAGATCTTCCCGGTATGTCCGGAAAAATTCTCGGTGTGCTGGCTGATGCGGAAATCAATCTTGATATGATTGTCTCGAACACTTCGAACGATGATTGCCTCTCTCGTCATTCTTTCACCATGCACTCGTCCGACCTCGGTAAGGCTCAAGCGGCGTTGAAGCCAGTGCTTGCCGAGCTTTCGCCGAATGCAGAGATTCAAACCGAGGCAGGAATCGCCAAGCTTTCTGCGGTTGGCATTGGCATGCGTTCACATTCTGGTGTGGCGGCAACCATGTTCAAAGCTCTTGGCGACAAAGGCATCAACATCGGGATGATTTCCACTTCGGAAATCAAAATCGCGGTGACTGTAGATGAGGTGCATATCGAAGATGCAGCCCGCGCAGTGCATGATGCGTTTGAGTTGGATAAGGCTCCTGTTTGATATCCACTACTGGAGAGCCGCGCCTCTGGCCGGCTTCTTTCTTAGATTAATAATAAGTTCACCGCAAAACCCTGTGAGCACTAGCGAGCTCATTAATTTAGCAAAGCCAATAAGTTTAGACGGAACGCAGTGTAGTCAAAGTCGCAGAGGTCGCAGAGGTCGCGGAGGTCGCGGAGGGACGCAGAGAGTTTGTGTCATTCGAATTTTGTTCATGAAATCAAAATACCGCAAATCATACATTGGCTTCGTGGTTGCCTGCGTATTGATCATGGTTGGTGTGATTGTTAATGCTGGCTACCGTTTTTGGATGATTTTCACAACTGACTGGAGAGAGGTTTTTCAGCAGATGCGTCCCGTGGATTATTTGATCACACTGATGGCGTTAACTATGTTCTTTGCAATAAATCGGCTGTTCAGATCTAAACCATGAAGTCATTTGCCATGCGTTCGTTTTTGATCTAGAAATTCATCTTAGCAAACGATCCGAATGAACGATGTGGATAAAAAACGACAGCGCGCGGAGTTGAAACGCATCGTGTCGTTGAATCACGCTGAGGATTCCGGAGTCGTGGTGGGAAAGTTGGTTCAGGAGTTGGAGCGACTTCCAAACGCGCGCATTGTAGCGGCCTATATGGCTATGCCGGGTGAGGTGGATTTGCGGGAGCTTTTCGGACAGATCGACAGGCAATGGGTGTTTCCGCGAGTGAGGGGCGAGGATTTAAAATTTTATCGAGTGAAAAACTTGGAGGCGGAAATGAAGGTCGGGGCGTTTGGAATTTTGGAACCCAAAGATGAACTCGAAGAAGTGAGTGTGGATGCAGTGGATGTGTTTCTCTGCCCTGGGCTGGGATTCGATCGCAAAGGCGGTAGGCTGGGTCGGGGTAGGGGGTTTTATGATCGGATGCTCAAACAAGCAAAACCTACAGCGGTGAAAATTGGAGTGTGTTTTCCGTTTCAGATCGTGGATCATATTGTCACGGAAGCGCACGACGTTACGATGGATCTGGTTTTAGAGTAAAATTTGAAAATATGATAATCCGAAATTTCAATCATCTCGTTTTATTAGGTTTTGCATTGGCGTTGGTATCTTGCGCCAAACCAGAGATCAAAACACCCGAGCCGCCTCAGCATGTGGAGATCAAAAGCAAACCGGTGAAAATGCCGCCGAAGTTGAAGAAGTTAGGGAAATCGATAGGGATAGGACTCGATGAGTTTTACACGCTCCAGCAATCCGGAAATGTGCTGATCTACGATGTTCGAGTTCCGAATTTTTATGCGATCGACCACATACCTGGAGCGCTCAACTGGCCTCATGACAAATACGAAGAGCAAGTCCAGATGCGGGATATTGAAATTCAAACAGCTCAGGCAGCAGGGAAAAAAGTCGTGCTTTATTGTTTCAGTATGACTTGCGCGGAAGCGCGTAACGTCGCGAGGAAACTGGCTTTGCGCGATTACGAGGTGTATGTGCTGACCATGGGAATAGATACATGGAGAGAGGCGGGGCTGCCTTTGATTAAGGCGGGTGAGTGAAGGATTGGATCTCGCGCAAAGTCGCTAAGACGCAAAGGGGTAGATTTTCATAATTCCATCCTTAAGGGGTCTGCCAGCGATAGAGGCAAAGCGGGGGAAATGAAGTTCTGAGGATTTTCATTACTTTGGAGCGAGTCCTAAAGGCTTAACTTCTGAGCTTGGTGGTAAAGGTTTTTTCTTTGGTTCCGGGAGTTGCTCTGCTTCAGGTTCCTCGATCATATCAGTGAAAAAAGGCTTTATCTGATATTTGTTTGTTAACGAAATTACGTCGATGGCACGTTGATAAGTTGCATTCGGTTCAATGTAAATTTGGCAGGGTGCGCTTGATATGCCTGCGGCTTTAGCAGCGACGCTAAAAAGTTGCAGGTTTTCTGAAAGTTTATCGAGTCGTTGGTCTTGGGTGCCGTTATCCATTTGAATTCTGGATTCCCCAGTTCCGCTGTAGACATTACCGTCCGATGTGATGTGTAAAAAATATGGATCAATCTTGGGTAATGATTGACCTATACACGGTAACTCTATGTAAACGACTCTTGGCTCAGAATTCTGATCAGAGTGGACAAGAAATAGAATCTGAGCAATTCCGGTTTCCGCTGCTGTTCTGATTCTATCTACGATGTTAGTAAAAGGAGTTGATGGCGGGGCACTGATTAAGAGAGGAGAGGCACAACCCAGCGTGTCGTTTTTGTCCCGGAGTTGTTTGAGTGCAGTATAAAGATCCTCAGGATTTGTTGTAGTGGTGACTGGTTTGCCTTCGTGGAAGATTTCAGTTTTGTCTTCGGAGATGACGATTTCAATGTAGTGAGATTCTTTTTCTTCTAACACTCTTGAGTGGAGAGTGGTGGGGAGATCAGGAGATTTCAGACCTGCAGGTGGTGGGATTGGCTCTTTTCTTTCGCAGGATGTGAGTAGGCAGAGTGCGATGAATAGGGAGAGAGGCTTCATTGGTGGGCTAATTTTATTGCGCCTGCGGCGTAATGAAGACCGAGGCGGGACGCCTCGGGAACGGCCTGCTGCGGGACGCAGCAGCTACTAGAAATCAAACAGATTCATTTGCGGAGAATTGGCTTTTGGGAGGGCGTCTTCTAACTGCGTGGTTTTTGGCTTGGGATGTTTTTCTTGCGCTTCTGGTTTGGTGGAATTCATTTCCAAGTGAGAGAGAATGGATTTGGCGCGTGCGAGGACGGGTTTGGGTAAACCGGCTAAGCGGGCGACTTGGATGCCGTAGGATTTATCTGCAGCACCGGGGAGGATTTTGTGGAGGAAGATGATTTCTTCGTTCCATTCGCGCACGGCGACGTTGCAGTTCACGACGGCTTCGCGGGTGTTGGCGAGGTCGGTGAGTTCGTGGTAATGGGTGGCGAAGAGGGTGCGGCATTTGATCTCATCGTGCAAATGCTCCGCGACCGCCCAAGCGATGGAGAGTCCGTCGAAGGTGGCGGTGCCGCGGCCGATTTCATCGAGGATGACCAATGATTTCTCGGTGGCGTGATTGAGGATGAGAGCAGTTTCCGACATCTCGACCATGAAGGTGGATTGGCCACGTGAAAGGTCATCAGAGGCGCCGACCCGGCAGAAAATACGATCGGTGAGGCCGATGGTTGCGGAGTCGGCTGGGACGTAAGCGCCGATCTGTGCCATCAAGGTTATGAGAGCGAGTTGGCGGATGTAGGTGGATTTTCCCGCCATGTTTGGGCCTGTTAGAATTTGGAGGCGTGATGAGTCGGGGAGGAGTTCGGTATCGTTAGGGACGAACTTGGTATCGGTTAGAGTTTGTTCGAGAACGGGATGCCTACCATTTTGAATGATGAGCTCGGTGCCTTGGGTTAGAGTGGGTCGGTTGTGGCGATTGAGTTGCGCAGTTTCTGCGAGGGCGCAGAGAGTATCTATCGTGGCAATGCTGCTGGCGGTTTCTTTTAACTCAGCAAGATGGACGATGACTTGTTGGCGAAGCTGAAGGAAGAGTTCGTATTCGAGCTGCTTGGAACGCTCCTCCGCACCGAGCACTTTGTTCTCCATGTCTTTGAGTGCAGGCGTAATGTAGCGCTCGGCGTTCGACATGGTTTGTTTGCGCGTGTAATCGTCAGGAACTTTGGCGAGCTGGGAGGTGGTGATTTCGATGAAATATCCAAAGACGTTGTTGAACTTGATTTTCAGGGAATCGATTCCTGTGCGTTTGCGCTCATCTTCTTGGAGTCGGGCGATCCAATCTTTTCCACCGCTCGCTGCGGAGCGGAGTTCATCGAGCTCGGGGTTGTAACCATCGCGGATGATGTTGCCGTCTTTGATGTTGGCAGGTGGTTCGTCGGAGAGAGCGGCTTCGAGGAGAGTGGTGAGCTCGGGGAGGGGGTGGAGCTTAGAGCAGAGAGCGGAGAGCGTGGAGCTTAGGGAAGATAAGAGTTCCTTTAGGGTGGGGATTTCTTTTAGGGATTGGCTCAGGGATTGGAGGTCGCGGGGGTTGCCGGAGTTTTGGGAGAGGCGGGAGGTGGTGCGCTCGATGTCGCGGATGTTTTTGAGCGACTCGCGGGTCTTGGACAGAAGGAAAGGCTCGGCGAGAAAGGCGGCGATGATTTCCTGGCGTTGGTTGAGTTTTTCAATATCGCGTAGCGGATGGAGAAGCCAATCACGGAGGAGTCGGCCGCCCATGGGGGTTTGGGTTCGATCTAACACTCCGAGCAGGGTGTGCTTGGGGCCTGAGCGGGAATCGATGAGGTCAAGGTTGCGAAGGGAGGCGGAATCGATGAGAACGTGCTGATCGTTTTCTAACAGACGTGGCGGATTGAGGTGATCGCAGGAACGGCGGAGTTGCGTGGAAAGGTAGTGAAGCGCTGCGCCAGCGGCGGCGGATGCGGCGGGTTTATCGGCACAACCAAAACCATCGAGCGAATGAACGCTGAAATGGGATTTCAAAAGTTCAACCGCGTGCTCTGGAAGAAAGGTATAGCCATCGTAGGGCAGGGCGTGGGGGAAGTTTTCTGAGAAATCGCTGATCTGGTGATCGGGGATAAGGAGCTCAGAAGGAGAGATGCGGCCGATTTCATCCAAAAGTTGGGCAGCATCCGGAAACTCAGCGATGATGAACTCGCCCGTTGTGTGATCGATGGCGGCAAGGCCGTAGGCTTTCGAAGTTTTCGAGAGAGCGGCGAGGTAGTTGGGGCGTTGGTCGTCGAGGAGGGTGAGGTCATCGATGGAACCCGCGGTGAGTATACGGGCGATTTCGCGCTCAACGAGTTTCCCAGGAATTGCCTCGGAGGTCTGCTCGGCGATAGCGACCCGTTTTCCCGCTTTCAGCAAGCGTGCGACGTAGTTCTGGGCGGCGTGGAAAGGAATGCCGCACATGGGCGTGCCGCCGCGTTTGGTCAGGGCGACGTTGAGAATGGGGGCGGCGGTCTTCGCGTCCTCGAAGAACATTTCGTAGAAATCGCCGAGTCGGTAGAAGAGAATGATGTCAGCAGGCAGGCTTTTCCTCATCGCGAGGTATTGGGCCATCATGGGTGTGGTTGCGGACATGGGGGGATGCTGGGGATTAAATTTCAAATTTCAAATTTCAAGTTTCAAAATAGAAAGAAAAGCCTGGGGTTGGAGGGGGAGTTCTCGCGCAAAGGCGCTAAGACGCAAAGGGGGAGGGAGATCGAATGAGTAAGCGGAGATAAGGGAGAGATGGGACAGCTATATCGAAGTCTTACTATAAGACCATTTCTTATTGTATTCGTTTTGATGTCGCGATTAACGCGTCCCATTCATGGGTCTCAGGCATTTTCCATCCCTGCGGTAATAGGTTCAAGCTGATTGCATCCTCAACCGGAATGTAACCGTGGGCGATGACTTCCTTGAATTTGTTCCAGTAGGATGCGCCATGGCCTGTTTGGTGGAATTCGCTTACTCCGCCTTGAATGGTTGCTGAGGTTCCGCATCTCGTGAATCGGAGCGGTATTGGAGGGTTGAAGCCTGGGTGGATTAGGTCAATGCTTTGTCCGTCGGAAATCATGGTTGTTACAAATTGTCTGCCCTTTATTTACTAGTCCCTTTATTTACTCCTTTATTTACTATATGAAGCCACTGCCAAGGGAGAAAATGATGTGGAGGGTGGGTTAATGGAGATAAAGGGATAGGAATGTCCCTTCTCCTTAATGGATTTCCGCTTGATGAATGACGATTTTTGAAATTTGAAATTTGAAATTTGAAATTTATAGGAATGATGGGGGTGTGAAGGATCAGAGAAAAGTGCGGGATGTGGTGTTTGCGGGGATTGATTTCGAGGGGGCTGGGGCTCAGCGGGGTAAGGAGGATTGGCCGGTGCAAATCGGGATGGCGACTTGGTCTTTGGATAAGGGGCACGGGGATTTTTATGTTTCGTTTTTGGAGCAGGACGGGGAGGTGGATTGGTATGCGAAGAAGATTCACGGGATCGATGTCGGGCATTTATCGGGAGCGCCGAGTTTGATTTCGCTGTGGCCGGAGGTGAACGGGCGGTTGGGAGGCGAGGCGGTGCCGGTGGCGCATGCGAAAGGCACGGAGAAACGGTTTCTGCGAAAATTTCCCGGCAATCCGTTTGATCCATGGGTCGATACCTTGTTGTTGGCGCGGGCGGCAATGCCGGATCAGAAAAAGCATTCGCTGGGGGCCTTGTGTGAGGAGTTGGGCTTGGGTGAGAAGGTTAAAGAGTTGGTTCCGGAGCGGGATTGGCACGATGCTTTGTTCGATGCGGTGGCTTCTCTGGTTTTGTTAGAATGGATGATTCATAAATACGGGCTTCAGGATTTGCCGCTGTGGTCATTGGTTGCGCCGAACACGGGGGCATGGTATCGCTTGCGTAAGGCGATGAGTTAATTTTCATTCGGAAACATCCGTTCTTGAAACTCGAGCTGCGACTGGAAAGGATGGTGCGCGATGACAGAACCCAAATCAAAGCGAACCAGCGGCTCGGTAGCGATGGATGACTACCTTGAGCAGATTTTGCATTTGATCGAGGAGAAGGGCTACGCGCGGGCGGTGGATATTTCAGGGAAGCTAGGGATTTCCCAAGCGAGCGTCACCAACATGCTGCAAAAGCTGGATGGCGAGGGCTTGGTGAAACATGAGAAATACCGAGGCACCGTGCTGACCGAGGAAGGGTTACGGATCGCCGGCGCGATCGTCGAGAGGCATCAAACTTTAACTCGTTTTCTCAGGTTGTTCGGACTCGATGAAGACACGATTTACCGCGATGTCGAGGGCATGGAGCATCACGTTTCAAAGCCGACCCTAGAGGTGATTCGCGCTGTAGCGGATGCTTTGGAGGGTAACGACAAACTACTCAGTGAGGTAAAACGGCGGATTCGCAAAGAATTGGGCCGATAAGCTAAAAAAGTGAGTTTTTAGCAATTTGTGCATGGCATTTTTGCCGAGTATGGTTCATGGTAATAGACGCGCATAGAAGTTCTATGTGTAAAAATATTAACCTAAAACCATAAATAATATGCAAACTGCAAACGTCAATTTGCCTGTCACCGTAACGGTGCGGCATGAAGAAGTGACCGATTCCCTACGTGATTATGTATATAAGAAGATTGAGAGTTTACATCTCGATTATCCAAAAATCATTGAGGCGAAAGTGATCCTAGACGTTCAGAAAAACCGCCAGATCGCGGAAATTATTCTTTTCTGTACGAATCATATCACGATTGAGGCTCATTCCGAAGGACGCGACATGTATGTCGCCCTCGACGAGACGATTGAGAAAATCGCCCGACGGATGCGGAAGCACAAAACGCGTTTGATGAAGAAAAACCGGCCGCATCGGAATGAGTCGATCCGTTATCTCGATGAGAGACATTTCAAAGAAGAGGCGATGGATCACCCCGAGGAGTCGGCTAACGATCCGGAGCCATTCATTATTTTCCCTGAGAAATATCCTGTCAAAACCATGTTTAAAGAAGATGCGATCATGGAGCTGGAGTTATCGGATCGGCCGTTTGTGCTTTATAAAAGTGCTCGCCGCCATTGCTTGACGATTATCTACAGAAGGAAGGATGGTGAATACGCAGCGATAGATATTCAGCAGTAGTTGAGCGCGTTGTGTTGAAACAAAAAGAAGGGGTGGCCGAAGGGCTGCTCCTTTTTTGTTTTTTCATTCAAAAAACAAAAATCAAACCTCAACAATCATCAATCGGAAATCCATTCTTCGACGGCACGTTTTCATCTCTCGGTTTGATTGATGATTGATGATTGTTGATTTTGGATTGTTGATTTGGAAGATCATTTGCTCCTCATCTCCATTTCCTCCTCTCTCCCTGTAGAAAAATGCTGGCATTTTGGAGTAATCTCTAATTTGGATTAAACGCGATGATTTGAGTGGGCTTTTTTTGACAAGGAGGGAGGAGGAGAGGAGTTTTGGTTTGAAATTTGAAATTTGGAGTTTGAAATTTAGAGTTTAGAGTTTGGGCTTTACCTCAGGATAGGGTCGGATAGACAAGACCTGCCTGATACAAGGGCTATTAAATTTTTTTCTTATGGATATTCAAATTGCGACACTTTGTGACTTTGCGGCTGACTACAATGGGAAGCTGGTGATTTCAGGAACTTTTGACACTTTAGCGGCTCGGGCTTTGCCGGTGGTGCATCCGTCATGTGCGTTGGCAATGCGGTTTTGCTTCACGCAGGAGGATGTGGGTCGGCATAAGCTTTCGATCAACATCATCAACGAAGACGGTGAGTCATTGGATCCAGCGAATATGCCGATTGAACCAGAGTTCGATGTGAAGATGCCTAAAGAAATTCCATTCAATACACGCAACATGGTGATGAATCTTCAAGGACTTCGTTTTACTGAAGACGGGATATACTCGATCGATATCGGGTATGATGGGGAGTTGATGATGCGTTTGCCGCTGCGGATTTTGAAGGTGAATGCCGAAGTTTAAGGATTATGGAAAAGCGATATACCTGTGCGCTGATCACCGGAGCCTCCGCGGGCCTGGGTGAGGAATTTGTGAGACAGCTGTTAGGGCAGGTGGATCAATTCGTTTTGGTGGCGCGTCGGGTAGACAGGCTGGAGCAGACGGCGGATGAGATCCGTAAATTGCATCCCGAAACCCAAGTGTTAGTGATCGGTGCAGATATATCGAATCCTGAAAAAAGAATTTTGTTAGAAAAAAAGGTTTCAGATGCCGGGTTGACTCCAGATCTTTTGATCAATAATGCGGGATTGGGAGATTACGGTGAGTTTATCACAGGTGATTGGGCGATGATCGATCAGATGTTGCGGGTGAATATTGATGCATTAACACATCTCACTCATTTGTTTTTGCCAGGCATGGTGAAACAAAAACGTGGTTGGATATTAAATGTTTCCTCATTGGCGAGCACCTTGGCGATTCCAGACTTCGGGGTGTATGCTGCGACCAAGGCATACGTGAGTAGTTTCAGTGAAGCGTTGCGGATTGAATTGCAGGATTCGGGGGTTGAGGTGATGTCCTTGTGTCCCGGGCCGGTGAAGACCGAGTTTGGTGAGGTTGCCCGACGTGAGGGCGCGTCCAGCGGGATGCCTTCAGCGCGGAAATTATTTTATGTGACTAAAGAACGTGTGGTCGAAGAGGCATTGATAGGCTTGGAAAAAGGCAGGACACGGGTGTTTCCGGGGATGCAAATAGCGATCGCCGGATGGATCATCGGCTCGATCCCGTTATTCGTGATGAGGTTAATTATGCGGAGTCGACCACGTCGCTGAGGCTGAGATTTAAACACGTTGAGGAGAGGGGACATTCCTGTCCGCTTGGACTCTGAAAAACATCACTCAAACAAGTGGACAGGAATGTCCACTCTCCTTATTATTGCTGAGGTTTTTATCTTCACAAAATCAACGAGAACGTTAGGTTCTTGTTGTGCTTCGGAATCTAGGTATTGCGGTCGTTTTTTTGTTTTTCTTCGGAGGAACAGGCTGTGCACCCGTCCCTCCATCGAGGCCTTCATCTTCATCTGGGGCAAAAATTTCCTCATCGGCTTTGATGCGGGATGTGCGCTTGAAAGTGGATATGGTTTCGCGCGGTATGCATGGTAGGAGAGTGGTGCGTCCGATGAATCCGCGTTACATTACCATTCACAGCACGCAGAATTATTCGGCGGGGGCGGAGCAGCATTCATTGGCGTTGAAACGCGGTGCCTTGCGTGCGCCGAAGCGGCCTGGGGGAAATCGGATCGGTTATTTGATCTGGCATTTTACGGTGGATCAGAGAATGGCGATTCAGCACATGCCGACCTCTGAGCAGGGTGAACACGCAGATTTTGACGGACCTGGAAATCGATATTCGATTGGTATTGAGATGTGTGAGGAGCGCGGTTCGAACAAGCAGGCGACGGTTGATCGGACTGCGAAGCTCACGGCGATCTTAATGAAGAAGCATGGGATTCCTCTGAGGAATGTGGTTCCTCATTATCATTGGCCGCGTAGAGGATCGAGCCCGCTGCATAAGAATTGCCCGCATTTCCTGATGGATAACGGCAAGCCGGGGAGAAAATGGCGCGGGTTTCAGAGTCGGGAGAATTATTATTATCAGCGGCTTGAGTGAGATGGGTGGGATTTCACATGGTAGTCCGTTGAATGATCAAACGGTGCTTGAGCCAGATGTGCATTATGTCTGCCAGCGCTGCAATGCCTGCTGTAAATGGCCGGGAGATGTCCGGATTGAGGATTCCGATGTGGTGGCAATTTCGTCGTTTTTGGGGATGTCTGAGCCTGATTTTATTGAGAAATACACCCGTTTAAGGATGAATCGGCAGGGGCTTTCCATCCTAGAAAAGCCGAATCATGAGTGCATCATGCTGGAGAATGGCGGATGCCGGATCCATGCGGTGAAACCCGCCCAATGTGCGGGTTTTCCGAATACATGGAATTTCCCAGGTTGGCACGATGTCTGCAGAGCGCTGCCCGTGCCGGTGAATAATTTGTAACATGGTTATAGATTTTCTTGTTTGGAGTCACCTGCATCTAGAGAATATGAATGAAAGTGCGCTGAAACCGATTTCTAATATTAGAACCACGAAAAACACAAATTACACAAAAAAATTAAGATGAAACAGGTATGGTAAATGCATTATAAAGTGCAGTTTAAACTATCTCCCCCGTTCCTTAACTTTTAGTGCCATTCGTGATTTTAGTGGTTCAAAAATTGGTTTTCGGAACAAAACTGTATCGATGCTTCCGATTTAACCATGGCCAAGAAACCGAAATCCAAGAACCCCAGAATCCTGATTGTGACGCCGGAGATCACCTATCTTCCTGCTGGGATGGGGAATATGGCGCAACGGATGTCGGCCAAAGCGGGTGGTTTGGCGGATGTTTCGGCTTCTTTGGTGTCTGCCTTGTTCAATCTTGGCGCGGACGTGCACGTGGCGATGCCGAACTATCGGAAGCTGTTCCAAGGCGATGTTTTCAACCTGCACGAGAAAGAGCTGAAAAAATACCATGAAGTTTTGCCTGAGGATCACATCCACCTCGCAGAGGACAGAATCTTTTATTATCGCGACAGGGTATACAGCAGTCACTCGGATGAAGCCATGCGGATTGCTTTGGTCTTTCAGCGAGAGGTGATTAATCACATCGTCCCGAAAGCTCGACCGGATCTGATCCATTGCAATGACTGGATGACCGCATTGATTCCAGCGATGGCGAAACGCCGTGGGATTAAAAGTTTGTTCACAGTTCATAACATCCACACCAGACAAGCGAGCTTAGCTCAGGTGGAGGATACAGGAATCGATGCTGCGGAATTTTGGATGAATCTTTATTTCTCAGATAATCCAGTGAGCTACGATCATGCGCGTTCTAAACTTCCTATCGATTTGCTGACATCTGGAATTTTCGCTTCTCACTTCATCAACACAGTCAGCCCGCGCTTCCTTTGGGAAATTGTTGAAGGTTGGCATTCCGTCGTGCCTTGGTCTGTTAGGCAGGAGATACGTAATAAATATTATGCGGGTTGTGCTTCGGGAATTTTGAATGCCCCAGATGCTTCTTACCATCCATCGACCGATGATGCTTTGGCGCAAAAATTTGGTGCCCATGATTTCTTAGAAGGGAAGCGTGCGAACAAATTGGCTTTGCAGCATGAGCTTGGCTTGGAGCAAGATCCAGATGCGCCGATGTTCTTCTGGCCATCGCGCTTGGATCCCGTTCAGAAGGGTCCACAGTTGGTTACGGATATTCTATTCAAAATGGTCTCCGATTACTGGCACAAGGGTTTGCAGGTTGCAGTGGTGGCTAATGGACCGCATGAGGTGCATTTCAAAAAGATCATCAAGGATTTCAATCTCGGCAAGCGCGTGGCGATTGTGGATTTCGATGAGCGTCTTTCGCGCATGGCTTATGCGGGATCGGATTTCATGCTGATGCCTTCGTTGTTCGAACCATGTGGTTTGCCGCAGATGACCGCACCGCTCTATGGTTCGCTGCCAGTTGTCCACGGAACGGGTGGTCTCTATGATACAATTCGTCCGATTGATGTATCGAATTCAACAGGTAATGGATTCCGTTTTGATCATTACGATGCACAGGCTCTACGTTGGGCAGTGGATCAGGCGATGGAGTTCCACGAGTTGCCACAAGATCTCAAATTCACTCAGATCCGCCGTGTGATGTTAGAAAGTGAAAAAGAATACAGCCATGAGGAAGTGGCGAGAAAATACATCGCGATCTACGAGGACATGCTCACACGTCCGTTGGTGGATTAGGTGGCGGTTTAGATCTAAGATTTTTGTAAATGGGATGCGATAACTGATTGTCACAGAACTCCGTTATCTTCGTTTGCTCCTGTAAAAAAATATTTTCTGCACAGGAGGTAACAGAGGAAACGGAGAAGCTTCGCGCGCAGCTTTCGATTTTTGAAGCTGTTTGAAGGGTTTGTATTATGAACTCGATCAACTCAGATGCTTGAGAATGATTATTGCGAAATTTTCCGAGATACCCTGTATCTTCGCGATTTCCTTGGAAGTGGCTTTTCTGATTCGGGCGACGGAGCCGAATTTTTCTAAAAGCAATGCCTTGCGGCGTGGAGACATGCCTGGGCAGTCGTCGAGGGCGCTTTCTTTCATGCGGCGGCGGTAGAGGAGCTCGTTGTAGCCGTTGGCGAAGCGGTGGGCTTCGTCGCGGATGCGTTGCAGGAGCTTGAGCGCACCTCGATCGTGAGGGATGAGCAGGGGTTCGGATTGGCCGGGGAAAAAGACTTCCTCACGTTGTTTGGCGAGTCCGATGATGGGAAGTTCTTGAAGACCGAGGGCACGGAGTTGCTTGAATGCGCTTGAGAGCTGGCCTTTTCCTCCATCCACGATGATGAGATCGGGCAAGATGATTTTGGCTTTGCCATCGCTTGTGAGCCGGCGTTGGAGATCGATGAGAGATTCCTGTGAGTACTCGGTATCCTCAGAAGTATTTTCTTTAAGGATACGGGAGTAACGTCGGAACACGACTTCTGCCATCGATGCAAAATCGTCTTGTCCGGAAACCGTTCGGATGCGGTAGCGTCGGTAGTTTTGGTTATCGGGATGGCCGTTGGTGAAACGTACCATAGAGGCGACGATGTGATTGGATGAGACGTTGGAAATATCGAAACATTCCATCACGCGCGGTGGGGCAACAAGACCGAGAGCTTCTGCTAGATCGGCCAGGTCTTCGGTGGGTTTTACAGTGGTCGGGACTCCGCGACCGCGTGCGAATTGACGAGTGGGTGTTAGAGTTTTTTTCAGGTTCGCGATGATGTCACGAAACGTGGCGGCTTTTTCAAAATCCAAAGCATCGGCAGCGGCCTGCATTTCCTCATCGAGTTCATCGAAGAGGGCTTTCTTGCCTTTTCCTTCAAGGATCAGGCAGGCTTCTTGGATTTTTTCCAAATAGTCCTCCTGAGAAATGCGGCCGATACATGGAGCTGAGCAGTTGCGGATGATGTCGGCGTTGCAATGTTTGTAATCTTTCTCGCTGGGCTTGGCGGCGCGGCAGACGCGGAGGCCGAGCCGGCGGTTCAGCCAGTTGATGGTTTCGATCAGTGCGCTGGAATGCGGAAACGGGCCGAAGTAACGGGCGTTGTCTTCTTTCTTGGAGCGGACGTAGGTGAAGCGCGGGATGGGATCGGTCAAGCGGACGCGGGCGTGTAGGAAGCGTTTATCGTCCTTGAACGCGATGTTGTAGCGCGGGCGGTAATCTTTGATCAGCTTGCCTTCGAGGATGAGTGATTCCTCGTCGTTGCGGACGATGTGGAATTCAAAATCATGGATCGAATCCATCAAGGCGCGGGTTTTCAGGCTGGCGCGGTTTTTTCCCGAGGGAACAAAATAGGAGGAAACCCGGCGTTTGAGATCGATGGCCTTACCGACATAGATGATGGAGCCCAAACGGTCTTTCATGATGTAGACACCGGGTTGGTGCGGAACATCACGGAGTTTAGCTTTGAGCTCTTGGGAGACCATGGATAGAGGGAAAATAGACGGAAAATGACTGAATGCCAGTCAGGATGTTTGAGGGTTCTTGGTTCTTGGTTCTTGGTTCTTGGTTCTTGGTTCTTGGTTCTTGGTTCTTGGTTCTTGGTTCTTGGTTCTTGGTT
>JAJTHK010000081.1 GCA_021298895.1 Luteolibacter sp. | reverse complement strand
TAACAGTCGATTTCTTGCTGCGATGGTGTCTGGCAATTCATCGACGCCAGAGCGCGGACGTCGCAGTGCGGGTCGTTGCGGCAACATCACCAGTGCTACGGATTCGGCTAGTTCTAGTTCATCGGATTCTTTCCCGCACCAAAGCAAACTTGCAGCAGAGACTCCTTCAACATTTCCGCCATAAGGAACCGTGTTGAAATAAGCTTCGAGAATCTGCTCTTTGGTATAATATTTCTCTAATTGAATCGCGCAGAGCATTTGCTGAAGCTTTCCAGTGATGGTTCGCGTTTTCAGCTGAAAGCGCAGTCGTGCGTATTGCATGGAAATGGTCGATCCACCACCACGTGAGACGCCCTGAAATCGGCCTAATACCGCACGTGCCATCGATAGCGGATTCACACCCGGATGAGAAAAGTAATGCTCATCCTCGTATGCCAAAGTGGCGCGACGCATGGTGGGTGAAACCTGATCGATCGGCACGCGAACGCGGTAGCGGTCGTCTTTCGCCAAGCCAAGGTGAAGGACTTTTCCATCGCGATCTCGGAGCACGGGCGACCATGTAAGGTCTTCGCGGTAGAGTTCACAACGTGGAATCGTCAGCCAAAGGATTCCCAACAGCAGCAAGATGATGCCGCTGCTGAAAATCAATCTGCGTAGGATTCTGTAACGTTTGATTTTCACTCGCGTGTCACAACTTTGATGCGATTGCCTAAGCCGACCCCGTTCACTCCGCGGTCATACATGGACTCCGCAAACAACGGGGGGATCATGAATTCTCCTGCACTGGTAGCGCGAAGTTCGTATTCGATTTTCAAATCTTTGGCTCCTTGAAGTGAGAAGAAGAACAGATTGCGATCTTCACGCATGTCGACCCGTTCCGTTCCTGCAACCGTTCCAACTCCTGCTTTCATCGCACCTGGCTCCATCGCAAAACCACCTGGCAGCAGATCGATCATGACCAAATTCCCCAGCGGGATGTTGCTGATATTACGGGCGCGTAAGGTCATTTTAAATGAATCGCCAACCGTGATGGTTTCAATCGGCTTGCCATCGCGAGTGGTGATTTCTCTATAAACTTCGATCCCGTCTTTCTGGGCCTTGGTTGGGAGTTGGCGATCAAAGCCTTCCTCCACGACCTGATAGAACAATCCTTGATCTCCTTCTTTCTGATCGAGTTTGAATTCCAACGCCTTCATATTTTCCGCAAACGGCGCGCTTCCAAAAATCTCTTTGGTTTTGAGAAGTGAAATCGGTGCTGTGCCAGCACGTGGAAGCGCATGGATTTGGAATTCAAACGCATTGGCTTTGCTGACCTTGGCAAACTCGCGCATGCCAAGAGACGCACAAGCAGCGGTGATCGTGTTGTATTGATCCTGCCACAAGACTCCATAGAGTTTCTGCCAATCGGCATAACCGTAGTCTTTGACAGAATCTGGGAAATGACGTGCGCGAATCGCAAACGAGAGCAGCGCATCGACTTCAGCTCGTGACCAGTAGTCCTCGCCGTTTTTGTATTGATCGGCTTTAGCGAGTTTCCACGTTTTCGTAATCTCTGCCGCTTTGTCATCTTCTTGGAGCAATTTGTAAGTGGCCGCAAGGAAGCTGCCACACAGGCGATTTTGCCAGAGGCCTTTATGAGAGCGTTCCAAGCTTTCACGCAACGATGCCAAGCTATTCGGACGCTGTCCTTCGCGTGCGAGAAGATAGATCGCGTAAGCTTTGCGATCTGCCATTTCCAGATTGGAAATCTCTCCGGATTCACAGATTTTTTTCAATTTAGTGGATATACGGTTTTGCAGTTCGTAATCGATCGAGAATCCAGAGTCTCGGGCTTCTCTTAGGAAATGTGCGACGTAGCAATTGAGAAAATCATCACTGTCACTTGTACTACCACGCCAGTAACCGAAGCCACCGCTATTGCCCTGACGGCTTTGCAGTTGTTGAATCACCGTTTCTATTGTGTCTGTGGTGAGATCGCCTTGTTGCGGCAGAGCCTCCATGGCGCGATAGGATAGCAAGGTCATGCCCTTGCTGGTGAGTTGCTCCGTGCAATCGTAAGGATATGCATTCATGTAATCCCGCATGCCGAGCGCGAGCACGACAGGTAGCGGAGATGCGACGACTTCGCTGCGTCGGTAAGCATCATACAAACTTCGAGTGACCTCTTGCTCGTGTTTCGCGGTGCGGATGTAAGCGCTACGCACTTGGGTGCGGAACGGCGATGCTGGGCGTATGCTCATCGTTTCCGTACGAACTGCTGATTCCGTCTCGGATTTGGCAAAGCATTTCACGCTTGCTGAGCCTAGGGAGTCCAAGGCTTTGAAGCGGAAGCGCTGGGTGACTT
Organism: Luteolibacter sp.; assembly: GCA_021298895.1. Taxonomy (GTDB): domain Bacteria; phylum Verrucomicrobiota; class Verrucomicrobiia; order Verrucomicrobiales; family Akkermansiaceae; genus Luteolibacter. Next base: position 24,023 of record JAJTHK010000081.1, on the reverse strand, counting down.
CGCGCGATTTCTCGACGGAAACTTCCGCTCCAGACTCACCCACGATTTGCAAATGCGGCGATGGTTCGACACGGAGCGCGACATTGGACAGCCCTTCTTTTTCTAACAGATTGGTAAGAGTGACCGAAACCACAAACTCGTCGCCGGGTGTGATAGTTGTCGGTGAATTTAGGGTGAGCACCAAAGGCGAGCGCACCAGTGAGGCGGCTTGTGCCGAGCCGGCGCGAGTTTCAGTTACAGCTACGGCCATAATCGTCAGTGTCCCGGCGAAATAATCCGGAACCGTGTAAGAGACTTCGCTGCTTTCAGGCCCTGCAATTTTGATCCCAGACCACCAGACGACTGGGGCATCGCGTTTGCGTTTGAATGGATTGAGGGTCATTGAAAGAGCATCCATATCTCCTTCGTCCCCGCCTCCACCGAAGGCCGCGTGGTTTTTGATGAAGCGATATTCTGGCAGCAATAAATCAAACCATTGCTGCGTCCGGACCTCGAGTGCCTGTTTGCGGAAAAAGAAATTCAAAGGCTCAGGTCGTTTGTAGCGGGTGATTTGGTGAATGCCTTCATCAACCGCATATAGGACGATTCGAGATGCTCGATCTGCACGGTAGTTGATTTTTAATTCCTGGCCCGGTCGAACTTCTTTCGGCACGGAGAGGTCGATTTTGATCGTTCTGCCTGATGGCTCGATGGTCAGTGGTTGGGTGGCGTAACTCAACGGCGTCATGAACACATCCGGTGAATCCAATGAACGTACAAACGAGACATTGCAATACACGGTGCCTTCCAAGCCTGCAGGGATTTTCACACGATGCACACTCGCCTTAGTATCAGCTTTAAACCATTGGGCGTGTAGAACTTTATCACGTTCGATGGTGATCAATCCAGCGCCTGCATATGGTGCGACGATGGATACTTCGATTTCAGCGCCAGCCACAACTTTGGAATCTGCAACGGTTAGAGTGAGTTCGGCTTCCCGTTCTAGATTTTTATCTTCATCGCCTTTTCCAACGATGCGGTAGGGAAACTCGCAGATCACATGGTTCAGATCATTGATCACTTGGAAGGTGAAATGCCCGACCTTGCTTGTATCCAAATTTATCTCCGTTGGAGCGGAGCTCCAGCTGATGTCCTTTTTCTCGCTCAAAACCGTCTCACGTTGTTGCGATTCATAGCTCATGTTTCCATTGTCATCCTTGCGAAGCACGGAAACATATCTCGTTTCATTGATACGATAGCGCAGGTTTTCGACGGCTACGGCTTTTAGGTTTTGATCAAGCGCGACGAGTTTTACTTTTCCGCCAGCATCCTTGCCGAGGTAATCCAACTGACAATCGGCATCGAAGCCGGCAACGTAGTCGCCAGGGGAAACAAGGAAGCTGCGTTGTTCGCGCACACCGTGACCGCCATCGTTTTCGAAAGCTTCAAGATTCAGCGAGACGCTCATATTTACATCGTCAAACTTCGCGAGATCCAATGGCATCTCTGCGATTCCTTCGGCGGAAGTTTTCACCTCGCCGAGTTCGACTTTCCGGCCGGCTATGGAATACGATTTAGAATGTGTGCTGTTGTAGAACTGGTAGTCCGGCCATGTGGGGAAACGAAAATCCACTGCATCCAAATGCATGATGCCTGTGATGCGCCTATCTCCTGCCGCTGCGCCGAACAAATTTTCTAACGAAATTTTAGCCGCAAGCTCATTGGGTTTCACCCATCCTTTTGGCAAGCTTGGTTCGAAATCCACTTTCATCTTCATGCGGTCGGGACGGAAGTCCTCAACCCGTAGCGGGATGCGTCCTAACAGAAATTTCAAGGAATCATGATTTCCGACCCAAAGGGCCAGTTCGTAAACGCCAGTGGGCTGGGATTCCGAAGTTTGAAAAATGCCGTCGATAAAGCCATCAGCAGGAAGCTTGTAATCTTGTGCGGCGATCTTTCGTCCAGTTGCATCACTTAGCATCGCTCGAACAGGAAGCCCTTCGATGACTTGCTGCCAATCACGGCGTTTTACGATGCCACCGAAATGGACTTTGTCGCCAGGGCGATAGACGCCACGCTCGGTGAACAAATGCGCTTCAACCGCCTTGGCGCGGGATGCAAGCACGCCGTCCACATCATAGCGCGAGTAATCCAGTGCGGGCAAATGTCCCGGACGAATCGGGATAAATGACAGATCCTTGCCTTGTCTCACGACGATGGCGACGGGTTGTTGTTCGCGGGCGGTGACGTTTGGTTTCGGCAATGCGGCGCGACCCGTCACGTCTGTGGTGCTTTTTGCCAAGCTGCTGCCATTTCGTGCAAGTATTTCGACGCTTGCACCGGCAACGGGCTTCTGTCCTTTGAGCGACATCACAAACACATCACGGCTGAGATCCGCGTTGGTTTTGGTTAACAATCCAAGATCCGTAAGCATCACGAATCGCTCGGCTTGCTGACCAAGCTCACTCCAATGCACGGTTTCATCCGCTTTGACATCGGAAAACCACTTGCTCGGGTGGGTGGTGGAGCCATCGGCATTGACGTAGATGATTTTGGCTAGGGACTCATCGATGCTAAAGAAACCGCCGTTTTCCACTTCATCGAGGTATTCCCAGTCTGTTTGGGATCTTTGAATGCGAGAATAAATCGAAGTATCAGGCTCTTCAGGCAGGATGGCATCTACGGCTTGCGCTTCGACAAAATACAAGCCGCGCGAGATATCCGGATCACTGGGATCGGCTATTGCCATGGCTTTGTTCAAATCGAATGCGGTGAAGCAGGCGTCCCAATCATTCTTTTTATTCACACGCAGCACGAAAGTCTGGGTCCGTACCAGACTGTCTTTCCCAAAATCGCCTTCGAGCGCAGGAGCGGAAAAATTGCCGTAGTCATTTTGGGTGATCATGTGGTTGATCTCGCCTGCGCGGATACGACCGCAGGTGATGGAAATATAACCCACTCCGCGTGATTTGAACTGAATGGTTCTCTCGCCGTTCAGTGCGATGATGTTGCCTTTGCCGGTCCATTCCAATTCCAATGGGTATTCTGGAACTTCAATAAAATGATGATACCGATCGGCTAAAATAAATCCACCAAGCGCTTCCATGCCTTTTATCACTTGAAAATACATCCGACCCGGAACGGGTGAGAAAAACTGATAGGCATGTTCATCTGGAAATGGAGATTCACCTTCGTTTTGCACGCGCTCTAACAAAATTTGCGTAGCGCGTTTCATCATTTCAGGAGTGATGTCGTTTTCCGATTTATGGTTGTCGGACATCCATTTGTCATCGGCTGGAGCCAAGCGCCAGAGTTTCACATGCTTGTTCACTTCCACAGGAGAAATCCCAAGACTGGATTTAAATGTTAGAAATTGCTTCGGCTCGCCTTGTTGGTTTTTGGCGATATCGATGTTTTGAGATTCGATCTGCAGCGCGGAGTATTTACTGGGCACTCGGGCTTTCGCGACCAGATCGGACGTCATCGCCTCGCCGCCACTCGTCGCACGCAGAGCTTTTGCGATGGTGAGTTTCACTTCCTCGGTTTCTTCCGGCACCCGCACACGGGAGCTACGGAGATACCATTCGTTTGGCGAGCTGGTTGGAGTAAGAGTGAAACTAGGCTTGTCTCCACCGAATGCCTGTGGCTTTTCTGCAAGTGAAACCAAAGCCATTTGTGCCTGCAGTTCTCCCTGGGTCAGCCCGTAGTTTGCGCCTATCGTTGCGGTCAACTCATGAACTTCTGGTTGATCTGGTTGAGTGTAAAATTGGAAGCTATTTACATTCAGGGATAATTTGTTTGTTGTGAAATCCGATTCTGGTTTTGTTAGAACGACTTCATCCGGAAATGCAGCCTTGTTGAATCCCAACGTATATTTTTTACCTGCCTGCCATTCCTTTTCTGGAGTGAAACGCAGCGTGCGATCGTTCGACCATTTCCACGTACCAGGAAGCGTCGGATTCATCTTCACCACATCGCTCACCACTTGATCAATTTTATCTAATGGCGCAGCAGCATTACTGAAAGAAATGACGAGCAAACCGTATGTCGGCACACCTTGATTCCATACAGTCGATGTTGGAATGGTTACCGTGTAATTGAGATCACGCTTCGCAACCAGTTGGCGTTCTTGCGGGCGATGCATCTCCCACCACTTCTGCCATTGTTGAACGCCTACCGTGATCAAGATCGCCGCAAGCGCGAGGCCCGACCATAGCTTGGGCCTCTTTGTTAGGGTTCCAAAAATTCTGTTAGAAGACCAGCGTAGCCACAAAGGTGGCTGCCAGGTCCCGATGAGCGCGTTGAGAATAAGCGCAAAGAAGCGAAAAATGGATTTCGCAAGGCGAGTGAAACCTCCGGATGACGGAGGGATATTGGTGTTCATAATAGGATGGGAAAACGCCCCATCAGAGCAAATTTCCTAACGAATGACAAACTATCCCCCCGAAATTTGCGGGAAATTTTTAGGTTACGATTTCGCCTCAAAGCGTTTTGAGACCTCCGCCCAGTTGACGACATTCCACCATGCGGTGATGAAATCGGCGCGGCGGTTTTGGTAGTGGAGGTAGTAAGCGTGTTCCCAGACGTCGAGTCCGAGGATGGGTTTGCCCAGATCGGCGTCTGGGACGATGCCTTTCATGAGTGGATTGTCTTGGTTAGGGGTGCTGGTGATTTTGAGTTTGCCGTCTTGTAAGATCAGCCATGCCCAGCCGGAGCCGAAACGTTTTGTCGCGGCCTCGCCGAAAGCTTTCTTGAAAGCGTCCATCGAGCCAAATGCCGAGACGATCGCGGCGGAGAGTTTTTCAGAAGGCGCGCCGGATTGGGCAGCGGGTGCAAGGGTTTCCCAGAAAAAGGTATGATTCCAATGCCCGCCACCGTGGTTTCTTAAAGCAGTGCGAATGGGCCCATCGGCTATGCTTGTGAGGTTGGAGACATGATGAGTCCACGGCAGGCTCTCTCTTTGTGGCATGGTTTGGAGGGCTTCAGTAAGACCCTTGATGTAGGCTGCGTGGTGTTTGCTATGATGAATTTCCATAGTTCGAGCATCGAAATGTGGTTCGAGCGCATCGTAGGCGTAAGGGAGTTTTGGCAAAGCAGGAGCTGTGACTGTCGCTTCCGCAGAAGCACGTTCGGTGAGTAAAGCGGCTCCGGCAGCGAGGGTGCCGAGTTGGACAAATTGGCGGCGGTTGAGAGAATTTGATTCAAGCATGGTTTAGTTACCTAAATCAGATCGGGAAAAGTTCAACTGTTTAGACCGTGGCGGCGGATTTTATCCGCCAAGCCAAAATGATGAATTGGCATGGCGGATGCAATCCGCCGCCACGGCTCAAAAAAACCTTTGGCAAGTGGCGATGGGTGTTTCAGGCTTTCGCTTAATCTATGAAACATCGGCAACTTATCCTATCCTCGGTGCTTTTGATCGTCATACTCATCGCCATCAATAAGTTCTCTCCAAAGAAAACCGCTGACCCTGGTGTTCTTGTGCCAGTGGAGTTGCGTTGTGATGGCGCGGTGAATCCGCTCTGTGGCTCGTCAGCGCCGATATTGACTTGGCAGCTTTCCAGCAGTGTGCGCGGAGAGCGGCCGACCGCATGGCAAGTTCGTGTCGCTACAAGTGAGAAAATATTAGCCAGTGATGCCACAGATTTATGGGACTCTGGGAAAGTTGGAGTTGGTAATGAGGTGATGGAAGAAACTTTGGTCAGTAGGGTAGATAAAATACCGGGCCTGCGTTATGAAGGCCAAGCCTTGAAAGCCGGAACCCGTGCTCATTGGCAAGTCCGTTGGTGGAATGCGGAAGATCAAGTTTCGCCGTGGAGCCAGATCGCAACTTGGGAGGTCGCGCCATCATCCGTGGCCGATTGGCAGGGCGCGCGTTGGATGGACGATGGGAAACCTGTTCCCACCCAAGATGAAGATTTTTATAAACCGGATCCCGCTCCTTTGATGCGGCATGAGTTCACGGTTTCCAAGCCTATCGCAAAAGCCCGCCTGCATTTCGCTGGCCTCGGCCTCGGGCTCGCAAACGTGAACGGCAGCCCTGTTTCCGATCAGGTCTTCGACCCCGCATGGACCAATTTCGACAAACGCATTTTGTTCCGCACCCATGATGTGACCGATCATCTCAAAGAAGGCGAAAACTGCCTCGCGCTGATGCTGGGTAATGGTTGGTACAATCCGCTTCCTTTGAAGATGTGGGGCAATCGTAACATCCGCGACTCACTCCCTCTCGGGCGTCCTCGTGCTATCGCGCTATTGGTCATCGACCATCCAGACGGCACAACCACCACCGTGAAAAGCGGAGAGGGCTGGAAAATGGCGGAAGGTCCGACGGTTCGGAACAGCATTTATCTCGGCGAAGAACGCGATGCCCGACTCGATCCCGTGGGCTGGGATTTGCCTGAATTTGACGATATGAGCTGGAAGCCTGTCCATCTGACCGATCATCCACTGGAGCCGCTCATGCCTCTGAAGATGCAGCCGGTCAGAAAACAAGAACCGATCTCAGCGAAAGCCATCACCACCCCTCAGCCAGGGGTTCATATTGTCGACTTCGGCGTGAATTTCACCGGCGTCCCGGAAATTGCAATAAATGTCCCAGCTGGGACAAAGATTGTAGTGCGATTTGGTGAGTTGTTGCATGAGGATGGGACTTTGAATTTCCTGACGAGCACGGCAGGGCAGATCAAGGGGCTTAAAAAAGATGCGCAGGGAAACATGGTTCCGAAAGGCGGTCCTGGCTCGCCGGAATTTGCATGGCAGCAAAATGTTTACATCGCACGCGGTGGTGGCACGGAAGTTTTTGTGCCGCGCTTCACATTTCATGGTTTCCGTTACATGGAAATCAGCGGGCTGCCAGAAACACCGAAGACGGAAAATTTCCGCGCGTTTCCTCTGCATACGGATGTGCCGAGCGTGGGCTCTTTTTCCTGCTCGAACGATGACCTCAACCGCATCCAAGAAATCACACGTCGCACGTTTCTTTCTAACATCATGACCGTGCAGTCCGATTGTCCGCACCGCGAACGTTTCGGCTACGGCGGTGACATTGTCGCGACCAGCGAGGCATTCATGATGAATTTCGACATGGCGGGATTCTACGCCAAAACCGTCCGCGATTGGGGCGATGCGGTGAGGCCGGATGGTCGCCTCACCGATACCGCACCTTTCGTCGGAATCGATTATTGCGGAGTGGGTTGGGCGATGGTGCATCCGCTTTTGTTAGAACAGCTTTATCGTTACTATGGCGATCGCGCCTTGATTGAAGAACAACTCCCTGTCGCCATTCGTTGGATAGATGTGGTCGCAGCCCAGAGGCAAGATGGCTTGATAGTCAAAGGCCTTGGCGATCACGAAGCGCTCATTCCCGCTCGCAGTCCCGCACATCTCACGCCGAAGTTTATCGATAGCGCGCGACGGATCGCGAGGTTGTCGCGTATCATCGGAAAAGAGGAAGATGCCACGCGTTTCGATCAAATGGCGAATGAGTCCGAAGCCGCATGGGCAAAAGCATTCCTCGATCCTGCGACAGGAAAAGTTGCCGATGGTGCGCAGTCGACACAGGCATTCGCCCTTGGCTTTGGAGCCGTACCTGAGGTATCACGTAAAGCGGTTTTCGATCAATTAGTCGGGGGCCTAACAGCGGTTGAAGATAGTCCACGTTTGACCACAGGCATCTATGGCACATGGATCATGCTGGAACAATTATCGAAGTATGGACGAAGCGATCTCGCTTACGGTCTCGCCAATCGCGAAACGTTTCCGTCATGGAAATGGATGATAAAAAACGGCGCGACTTCGCTCTGGGAGCATTGGGAGCAAGAGCAGAACACTTATTCGCATAGTCATCCGATGTTTGGATCGATCTCAACTTGGTATTTCCGTTGGCTCGGTGGCATTCAATGCGCCGATGATGCGGTTGGCTTTGATTACATCATGTTGCGTCCGCAAATTCCGGCTGGCCTCGATTGGGTGAAAACCTCTCATCAATCGCTCCGTGGTGAAATCGTTTCTAACTGGTCGATCAACGGTAAAGAACGCGTTTTCGAATTCACCATTCCCGTTGGTACGACCGCGATCGCGGAGATTCCTGCTCGGGCTGAAGAAATTCTGACCGAAGGCGGAAAGGCGTTAAGTCAATCGCCAGAGATTAAATTGTTAGAATCTACCCCAAGCATTCATCGTATAGAACTCGGTAGCGGCACGTATCGGTTTGAGACGAAAGCCAAGTAGACTACGCAATTTCCCACTGGTAGGATGAGCTGGAAAGCAACTCATTGCCACCTGGGGTGACGTGAATCGTGTCTTCGATTCGCACTCCGCCCAGGCCTTTGTAGTAAAGACCTGGTTCAACAGTGACTGTCATGCCGGCTTTGAATTTCCAATCTGCTGTTGCGCGCATGAAAGGGGCTTCATGCACTTCAAGGCCGATGCCGTGACCGAGGCCGTGGAAAAACCCTTTCGGTTCTGCACAATCGCGTTCGGTGACATAGCCTTCTTTATCAAAAAAGGCTTGGATGGCATTGTGAACATTTCCGCCAGAAACGCCCGGCTTGATAAGTTCGATCCCCAGCGCGTGTGCTTTTTTCACCGTGCGAACGAGTTTCTTTTGCGCATCGCTGGCTTTGCCTTTGAGGAAGGTGCGTGTCATGTCGCCCCAATAACCGTCCTCTGGGCGACGTGGAAAAATATCGACCACGATGAGTTCGTTTGGACGAATCGGCCCAGAGCCGGCATTATGGCAATCGCATGCTTGGTCACCTCCAGCTGTAATCGTGTGCAGGGCGACCGCGCCTTGTTCCAAAGCGGCGACGCTGATCAGCTCGCGCAAGCGCTCCGAGGTCAGCTCGCGGCCTTGATGGATGAGAGTTTCACCTTTGATTTTGGATTCCATCAGAGCTTTTCTAACAGCTTTGAAGCCTGCTGCGCTAGCAGCGTTGCCTTTGCGGAGGGCTTCGATTTCACTGGCGGTTTTAATGATGCGCTCGGGAAAAAGATTGCCATCGGCTTCCGGAGAAATTTTTAATCCGGCGGCATGCAGTTCAAAAGCCAGGCCGGCAGGAAACCGTGAGCCGACGCGGAATTCTTTGATCCCGTATTTTTCGGCGATTTGTTGAACCTGTTGTGAAATGCTGATTTTGCGATAGTCGGCGATACCCAACTGTTTGGCGGCGGAACTTTGGACATCGTTGAGAAGCAGGACTTCATCGAAATCAGACTCTAACAACATGCGCTGATATTCCATGCTGTGCGAGATGCCGATCTTTTTTCCATTGTGTGAAAATGCAAGATACGGATCGAACGCGCTGAAGCGGCTGAAATACAACATGTCAGGATCATGTGCGTCCGCATGAAAAAGAATCGGCGGTTTATGGGAAGATGTTATTTTTTTTGAAACCGATTGTTTTTTTGTGACGGCTTTACGCATATAGAAATGGTTAGAGTGACTGTAGCTGGCACTTAGAATTTTTTTGAGTCATAAAATGTCCGCTTCTGATAAAAACGGGGCTATTTAAAACGAATCACAGCAACATGAGCGCTGGATTCTCGATGAGTTTTTTAACTTCAGCGAGGAACGAGGCAGCAACCGCACCATCGACCACGCGGTGATCTGCGGAGATCCCTATGTTCATGCGTAGGCCGACGGCAAGCTGGCCGTTTTTGACCACGGGTTTCTGGATCGCTGCACCTACTGAAAGGATAGCGGCTTGTGGTGGATTTACGATGGCGTCGAAGGAGTCGATGCCCCAAGCGCCGAGGTTGGAAACGGTAATTGTGCCGCCGTCGAACTCATCGGGCTTGAGCTTTTTATCTTTCGCGCGGGCAGCGAAGTCTTTCACCGCACGGGAAATGGCGAGCAGGGATTTGGACTCAGCTTCCTTGATAACAGGAGTGACGAGGCCGTCTTCCACCGCGATCGCAACAGAGAGACCGACGTGTTTGAATTTCACGATGTGGTCACCCGCGAAGGAGGCGTTGATCGCCGGTACGGCTTCGGCGGCGTTGATGGTTGCTTTGAGAATGAAATCGTTGACCGAATATTTGTTGCCGTGGGTTTTTTCGGCTTGTTCGTTGACCTGCTTGCGCATTGCCATGAGCGGCTCGGCATCGACTTCCATGTGCAGATAGAAATGCGGGATCGTGGTTTTTGAGGTTAACAAGCGCGAAGCGATGATTTTGCGCATGGAGGAGAGCTCGATGCGCTCATCGCCATCTTTAGCACTAGGCATGATGGCTTGTGGTGTAGCAGCAGGAGCGGAAACGGGAGCGGAAGGAGCGGTGACGCGCGCTTTGACAGCCTCAGAAAGTTTTGCAGCAGCGGCAGCGGCGGGGGAAACAGGTTTCGCTGGGGATTTGCTGGATTTTTCTACATCGTCGCGAACGATGCGACCGCCAGGGCCGGTGCCACAGACATTTGAGAGATTGACTCCCATTTCGGCAGCGATTTTGCGGGCTAGAGGAGAGGCTTTGATGCGTTCGCCGTCACCACAGCAGGAGCTGGGCGCTGCAACGGCGGTGGGCTGTGGGGTTGCAGCGGCATGAGAAGGGCTGGCGGCTGCCACTGGTGCGGCGGTGAATGGTGCTGCAGCGGAAACTTCTTCTTTATCTCCATCCAACACAGCGAGAATCGATCCAATCACGGCTTTCTCTCCTTCTTGCACCAGAATATCTGTCAGCGTGCCCTCATCAAAAGCTTCCATTTCCATGGTCGCTTTGTCGGTTTCGACTTCGGCAAGCACATCGCCAATTTCGACGAAGTCGCCGATTTGCTTGTGCCATTTGATCAGGGTGCCTTCGGTCATGGTGTCCGAGAGCTTGGGCATTTCAATTTTTGCTGACATGAGAATTAGGAAAGAAGTGGTAGGCGCGTAGGATGCGAGTTGTGCTAAGTATTTCCAGCCATTTTTCTGATATATTGAAACAAAGAAGCGCGGAGGGCTGGTGCCGCTCCGCGCTTGAGTGAAAAATATGATTTGCCGAGGGTTATGGGGCGAGTTTTTTCATGGTTGGCATGAGGCCGATGCTTGGGCTGCCGGTGGGTCCTTGGGCGCTGACCATCGTCAGTGCTTTGGCGGATGTTGTGCCGTTGCAATCTTTTTTCGGGCAGTAAAAATAAGTCCGTGTTTCACAAGGAACACGGATTTTTTTGGTCACGGTTTTGTAGCGCGGGACCTTTTTCTCAATAGTTTGAGCCATTCCGCCTTTGCTGTCTGACGGAATTGTTTCAGTCACGATATCGTAATGGCAGGTTTTTACCTGCTTGGATTCGGTGCGGTAGCCGGCGGTAGATCCACTGCGCCCGAACATCGAGCAGCATGAGGAAAAGCCGAGGGTAATAGCAACTAGAGGCAGGAGGGTGAGGAGTTTTTTCATGAAATGGTGAGGTTGATTTTCAATTAGAACAAGCAGCAGCACGATGCGAGTGTTAGCGTCGCGGTGACAACAAGGGCATAAGCGCAAAAACGTTTGAACATAATATGATCTTATAAATACAAGACTGGTTGGCAATAGTAATTTCTAGACCTAGCCCTGCAAATTCCATGTTCCGGACTGGACGTGGCTGGATACTTGCGACATTTTCCTTAAAGAATGACGGATGCTGGATGGATGGAACTCGCCTTGCAGGAGGCGCGAAAGGGCGTGGGTAAAACCGCTCCCAACCCTCCCGTTGGTGCTGTGATTGTAAAAAATGGCGAACTGCTAGGAAGTGGTTGGCACCACAAAGCAGGGATGTCGCATGCGGAGGTCGAGGCGATAAACGCAGCGGTCGCTGAGCATGGCCTGGATGCTTTGAAAGGAGCCACCGCCTATATCACGCTTGAGCCTTGCTCCACGGTGGGTCGCACCCCTGCGTGTACCTCTGGGCTGATTCAAGCTGGGATTTCACGGGTCGTTTACGCCTGTAAAGATTCCAATCCTCAACATTCAGGTGCTGCTGATTCTCTGCTACGCCAAGCTGGGATCGAAGTGCTTTCAGGCGTGCTTGAGGATGCCTGTGGAAAAATCCTCCAGCCATTTTTCAAAGTTCAGCGCTCGGGGTTGCCATGGGTGATTTGGAAGTGCGCGATGTCGCTCGATGGGAAAATCACCCGACCTGCTGGAGAGGGCCAGTGGCTCAGCAGCGAAGCATCTCGCGCTGATGTGCAAAAAATCCGCAGCCAGGTAGATGCGATTCTGACAAGTGGCGAGACTGTCAGAAAAGACAAGCCCGCTTTGACTATTCGAGTTCCAGATTTATTAGAAGGTCGAGAGCAACCATGGCGTGTCATTTGTACGGATCATCCTGCTACGTTACCTGCGGATGCGCCTCTTCTTTCTGATTCATCGAAACACCGTACCTTGCTTTGTCCTTCAGAAGATCTAACAAGCATGTTGAAAAAACTCGTCCGTGAACGAGGTGTGCTTTCCGCCATGATCGAAGCGGGAGGAAAATTTTCCGCTGCGATGTTGCGTGAGGGATTAGTTGATGAAGTAATCATTTACTATGCGCCTATAATTTGCGGAGAAACCGTTCCAGCTCTTGATGGCGCGGCGTTTCCATATTCCTTGAAAATGACAGATATTCATTTGGATAAATGTGGAGATGATTTTAAATTGCGCGGATTGTTAGAAAAATGAGCGCGGTCCAGAAACCATTTTTCGAAACTGAAAATGCCAATGTCTGGCGCGGCGATGTACTAGCATTACGGGATTTAAGTTTGTCATTAACAAACCACGAACATGTCGCCATCCTCGGTGCAAATGGGGCTGGAAAGAGCAGCTTACTCAAACTTATTGCCGGCGAACTGCGTGTGGAGGCTAGACCTAACAGCTTATGCAAACTTTTTGGCGAGGAGTATTGGTGTTTGGAAGAACTAAGGCATCACATCGGCATTGTTATGCCAGAAGAAATCAGTCGCTTCGATGACGATGAGATCGCTGGCGACGTCGTTTTATCGGTTTTTCGTGGCGCTTACGGGCGCACACTTCAGAGTCGATTTCATGCTTGGGAAAAACAACATGCTCTAACAGCCATGCAAATAACCGGCGTGGCCGATCTGAGGGATCGTTATTTCGGTCAACTTTCTTCTGGAGAAAAACGCCGTTTTCTCATCGCCAGAGCCATGGTTCATGCGCCAGATATTTTGGTGTTAGATGAGCCCTCCACGGCTCTCGATTTCGCGGCACGTTTGGCTATGCTGCATCAGCTGCGCGAGATGACTAAGACCACCCAAAGCATTGTGCTTGTGACCCATGATCCTTCGGAAATTTTTCCAGAGATCGATCGCCTCATTCTTCTTAAGGCTGGCCGCGTCATCGCGGATGGACCAAAGCGCAAGATCATGACTACCGCCACCCTCAGCGAGTTTTTTGGTATTCCCATTAAGCTGAACTGGAGTGACGGTTGGCCCATTGTGAGATCGTAGTCTGGCTGTAAAAGTCAGGGATTCGTGTTCTGATCTAAGATTCGCTTGGCAAATAGGGTTTCTCTGTTTTAAGCCCTCGGCGATGTTTTCCCCAGAACCGATTGAGTGGCCTGATAAAATTGAAATTTTAATGGATGAGCTGGAGGGTGAATCCCTCTCGCGCGAACTTAGTCGCGAAGAGCGTGCTTTGTTCGATGTTTATGAAACCGTTCCGGTTTTAGAGAGTCGGGATTGCCTGCATGAGTTCTGGCAATTGAATATCGATCATCAACGCGTGATCAGTTCTTTCGACATGATAGGGGCATCGATTATCGTCGATGCCTTGAACGCGAGTCGGTGGTGCCAGACGCGCAAGCAAGACCGCGAAGACTACAGTGAAACCGAGTCCGAATATCTTGCGACGATTGAAGAGGAGCTGCCTGCGGGGATGGATGAGCTGGTGGATTTGGCGCTCGAGTTTATCGCGGAAGAGATGGGTTAGGGATGAGTGCCGAGTGATCAGTGATCAGAGCGAATTGTAACGAGCTATTCTTCTTTTCACTATTCATCCTTCACTATTCACTATTTCCATGCGCCGAATCTTCCTATTCTTCTCCTCGCTCTTTGCTCTCTGCTCTTCGCTCTCTTTTGCGGAGGAAAAGCCTTTATTGCATCCGTTGTTTTCGGATCATGGAGTGTTGCAGCGTGGGCGCGCGGTGCCGGTGTGGGGTTGGGCGGCGCCGGGAGCGAAGCTCACGGTTCGGTTTGCAGGGCAGACGAAGCAGGCGGTGGCAGGAGCAGATGGAAAATGGAGCATTTTGTTAGATGCGATGGAGGCATCGGTCGAGGGTCGGGTATTGGTGGTGGAGAGTGGTGGATCGCGTTTGGAAGTGAAGGATGTGTTGGTGGGCGATGTGTGGTTGTGCTCAGGGCAATCGAACATGGAAATGGGGATAGCTGGCTGCAACGAAGAAGAGGAGATTTCCAAAGCGAACTATCCGAACCTGCGCTTGATCACTGTTCCGCATGTGGTGGCATACAAGCCTCAGGAAACGTTTTCCAGAAACTGGAAGCCATGTTCTCCGCAGAGTCTCAGGGGAGGGTTTTCTGCTGCGGCATATTTTTTCGGGAAAAAACTCCAAGCCGAGCTGAACATTCCCATCGGCCTGATCCATTCGTCGTGGGGTGGAACAATGATTGAGGCATGGATGAGCGGCGAGTCGTTGAAACCATTTCCGCAAACCCAAGCAGAGATCAAAATGGTGGAGGAGATTGCGAATTCCACCGCTCCCAATCCTTTGGCGGAAATCATGAACGCATGGTTTCTCAAACATGACCCCGGCACCCAAAAGGGTTGGGAGAAAGAAACAACCGATACTTCCAAATGGCGCGAAGTGACCTTACCTAACAACTACGCCACCTGCGGGATTCCGGGTTACGAAGGCGTGGTGTGGATTCAACGTGAATTTGATCTGCCTGCTGATTGGGCAAGCAAGCCACTCGTCTTCGACCTTGGCACCATCCACGATACGGATACGACATGGTTGAATGGAAAAGAGATCGGTCGCACCGATTCTTACGAGCACGCCAGACGTTACAAAGTGCCAGCAGGAATTGCCAAGAGCGGGAAAAACATCATCACCCTGCGCATCACGAATGCTGGTGGCGGCGGGATTGAGGTCAACGGCCCGCCGATGATGGTCACTCCTGAAATTTCAGATAGTGCCGTGGTTTCTCTCTCCGGAAAATGGCGCATGAAGGAAACCGCAGGCAAGGGCAAGACGGGTCGGCCGCTGGTGGGCAATCCGCGAGTTTCAACGGTGCTCTACAACGGCATGATCGCGCCGTTGGAGCCTTGCGCTCTAACAGGAGCCATCTGGTATCAGGGCGAAGCGAATGCAGGTGATGCCAAGCAATATAGTAAACTTTTGCCCGCAATGATCGCCGATTGGCGGAAGCGATTCCAGCGGGAGGATATGGCGTTTCACATCGTGTCCTTGGCAAACTATCAAGATGCCGGCGAGAAACCACGCGACAATGCATGGGCGGAGCTACGTGAGTCTCAGGCAATGACCGCAAAGACAGTTCCTCACTGCGGACTCGCGATCGCCATCGACATCGGCGATGCGAAAGACATTCATCCAAAAAACAAACGTGATGTCGGTCACAGGCTGGCGCTGAGCGCGTTGGCAAAAACGTATGGGAAATCCGTTAGCCATTCCGGCCCATGGTATCGTGAAATGAATGTGGAAGGTGATCGCATCCGTCTTTCCTTCGACCACGCGGATGACGGACTTCAGTTCAAAGGAGCGACGGATAAAAGTTTTGCGATCGCTGCCGCTGACGGAAAATTTGTATGGGCGAAGGCGGAGATCGATGGCCAAAGCGTGATCGTTTCCTCACCTGCGGCTCCTAATCCCGTGGCGGTTCGCTATGCATGGGACAGCAACCCGCAAGCACCGCTTTACAATGGTGCTGGGTTGCCGGCTGTGCCGTTTCGGACGGATAAAGGGAAATAATTTTCAACGCAAAGCCGCGAAGAACGCAAAGGTTCGCAAAGCAGATTGAGCGGTAGCGAATTTCATATTTTGCATAGCGAGATTGCTTGGACGTAACGAAGTGAAGTCAAAGCTTGGGTTGTGTGTTCTATGGATAGCTTAGCTATATGGAATTAAAGATTTTTTTTAGACCCTGAGAAACTGTCTGAATATTTCAAACCGCTTCTTTTCGCCCGCTATTGGATGGTAGAATCTTCACCACAGAGAGACTCAGAGAACACAGAGGTGCTGGCTTCAAACCCGGATATCCAAACAACGGCTCTGTGCTCTCTGTGTCTCCGTGGTTGAAATTCATTATTTCTGATTTTTAAGACCGCCCCCGGGAAAATTTTCATCGTGCTGGCTTTGCGAACCTTTGCGTTCTTCGCGGCTTTGCGTTGAAATCAGAACTTATTTTCCCATCGACGGCTCTACGGGATTTTGCCAGAGTGCTGGATTATGAATCCTCCGCACAACTCTGATCAAATGTTTAACTCTCCACACGTAACGAGTCGCCGTTCGTTTCTTCAAAAAGCCGGGCTTGCGACGGCAGCGATTGGAGCCAGTGGAATCATTCCCTGCTATGCGAATGGAGAACCGAAGGCGAAGTCGACTTCTGATACGCTCGTCAAAACGCTCTATGACAGCTTGAGCGAAGAGCAGCGCGGAAAAATCTGTTTTGCATACGACAACAAGCTGCGCTTGGAAGTTGATAACAACTGGCACATCACCAAGACCCTGGTGAAAGATTTCACCAAAGATCAGCAGGCGATGATCAAAGATATTTTCATGGGTCTTCACAGTGAGGAATATGCTCAGAAGGTTTATGATCAGGTGGTATCTGATAGCGGAAAAGATGGGTTCGATGGTGGATCATCGATTGCGATTTTCGGTCAGCCGGGCACAGGCAAATTTGAATTCGTTCTAACAGGTCGTCACTGCACTCGTCGATGCGATGGGGATTCGATGGAAGGCGCGGCCTTTGGTGGGCCGATCTTTTACGGTCATGCGGCAGGAGGTTTCCGCGAAGGGCCGAAGCATGAAGGCAATGCGTATTGGTATCAGGCGGCAAGGGCGAATGAAGTCTATCAGATGCTTGATGGTAAGCAGCGTGAAGTCGCTCTGCTTAACGAAAGTCGCGGTGAAAACGGACTCGATACCGTTGCTCTAACAGGTAAGAAAGAAGGTCTTGCTGGAATTCGCGTTGCCGATCTCACGCATGATCAAAAAGCTCACGTGAAAAAAGTCATTGGAGATATCCTCGCGCCATTCCGCAAAGTGGATGCCGATGAGGCGATGAAACACATCGAGGCCGGCGGGATGGATAATCTCCATCTCTCATTCTATAAAGGCGAGAACATCGGCGATGACGAAGTCTGGGATGTCTGGCAGATCGAAGGACCTAACATGGTTTCCTATTTCCGCGGCAAGCCACACGTTCACGCGTGGCTGCACATTCGAGAGCCGCAGAAGGCGTAGTTAGTTAGATGAAATTCTCGCGCAAAGTCGCCAAGACGCAAAGGGAAGAAATTGTTAGACTGAGGGCGTGGATTTGGGTGTGCTAATATTCTTTGCGTCTTAGCGGCTTTGCGCGAGTTTTCTATTTTCCCGATGGTTTTCCTAACAGCTCCAGCATGCCCTTGCCCATCGCTTCGCCGATCTGCATGTAGGCGCCGGCGTTTTGGTGGTAGTGAAAACCTTGTTCTTTGGGTGAATTCTCGACTTTCGGGAAGAAGTCGCGGGTATCTACGGTTTTCACGTTGCCTTTGAATTCGGGGTATTTGCCGGTGGATCCATCGACGGCGAGTTGGGCGTTGGCGATGGTAAGGCCTGTGCCTTCGCGGCCTTCGTTTCCACAACCGACAGCGACGACGAACGGAGCGTTGGGCGCATTGAAATCCTTGCGCAGGCTTTTGATGAGGTTGACGAGGTTTTGCTCGTAGCGGCCGGCGGTGATTTCGCTGCCGGTGTCTTTGTGACCTTGGAACCAAACGAAGCCAGCGATCTCATAACTCCGGCCTTTCCAGTGTGGGAAGGATTCGTCGAATTTTTCGAGCACGGCTTTGGCGGAGTTGATGCAATCATCGTATTGTTTGCCTGCATACCAATCGATGGGTTTGCCGTTTTTATCGAGCCACTCGGCTGGAGGTGGAGTGGCGAGACCTTTGGCAGGATCAACGTCCCAGGCATCCGGTTTGTCCTTGTAACCGGCCATGACTTTTTGGGTTTTGTTGCCGTCTTTGTCAGCGACTTCAGCAACGTAGCGCTCGCTGCCAGGAGGAAGAAAATCCCATGCGAGGGAGCGGTTGCCTTGGGAGGCTTTGAGGATGAGGACAGGTTCGCCGTGGTGTTCGCCCATCATCCAGCCGAAGCCGAGTTCGGGACCGATTTGGCCTTCGCTGGCACCGCAACCGATGCTGAGCCATTTGTTTCCGGTGGCGGTAACGACACCTTTGTACCAGACATCATCGCGAGAAACCCAGTTGCGGTCTTTATCGATGAGGTAGGGAAATTTTCCCTGTTCTTTAACAAGTGTGGTGAGCGTGCCTGGAATATCGAGGCGCGATGTCCAACCGAGGCCCCCGGCATTTTCTGTTAGGTAGGTGATTTTGAAAGGAACTTTTTTTCCTGCCTCAAGCTTGACGGGTTTTTTCACGGCTTTGCCACCGGGCTCCTGGCGGTGGGCCTCGATACCATCGACGATCATGATGTTGTTTTCCGAGTCGCCATAGCCGGGACGGAATTCAAACACTCCGGTGATTTTGGATTGGATGAAACCGCGCACGATTTGCACACCGCCGCCGGGAAAGGGGGTTGGGGTTGCGCCGCCGAAGCTTTCTAGCGCGAGGGTTTTGGTGGGAGTGAGTTTGTCGTAATCGGCCGTTGGAGCGTAAGCGCCTTCGTAAACGGAGAGGGTGGACTCGAGAAATTCATCGCCCCAGCGGGTGCCACCAGAATCCACTTGTCCGATCCCAACCATGTTAGATTGGCCGGAGAGAATGTAGACTTTGACGGGTTTATCAGCGGCAGCCATAGAAAAATTGACTGCGGCAAAGGTGGATAGGATGGTAAGTTTTGGAATCATAAGTGACTTCTGCAAGTGTTGCACAATGAGAGAAAATTTCAATGTAGGATGTTTAAGCGATTTGAGTCGAGCGTCGTGATGATGCTTTGATAGATGAGACAATGAAAATCTATAACTTCTCTGCAGGTTGATGTTTCTTCGGTACAGGATCATAACCATGCGTGCCCCATGGGTGGCAGCGGAGCAGGCGTTTCAAAGTCAGCCACGAACCTTTGATCGGGCCGTGAATTTTCAGCGCCTCGATGCCGTAATGGCTGCATGAGGGATCGTGTCGACACATCCCGTTGCCGCCTGCCATGAACCTCAACCAAGGCGCAATCGCCAGCTGGTAAAAGCGGATGAAAAGGATGAGGATCTTAGACACGATGCCGCCAAGGCTATATCTCAAATTTGAAATTACAAATTTCAAAAATGAGGGGAGACATACTGAGAAAGCTTATTGCCAAGCCGCCGCGGATGGGTGGAAATGCGGCACGACATGGAAGCTCCGCAGAATGACGATGAGGAGATCAAGCCGCAGGCAGAGGAGCCGCAGCGGCGTGGGGGCGTGCGGGAATATGTTTCGTGGTTATTGGCAAAAGGGCGGTCGCATCGAAAGGCGCGGCGCTCCGAGGCGCAGGTGGGTGCGTTGGTGGATGCGTTTGCGGCGTTTGCGACTTTGGATGATGTGCTCAGTGCTGTCGAAGCGGATCTCATTCTGGATATGTTGCGCAGCGTTTTTCCGGATGTGGATCACGCGTGGTTGGCTCGGCGTTTGAGCCGTGCGGTGCGTAGTCCGCAGCCACTTCAAAGTCTTGCCAGCGAATTGCGCCAGAGCCTGGACGAGACCGAGAAGGCAGCTATTGGTCTACAGCTTTTTACTTTGGTGGATGCATCGGGTCGATCTGAGCGGAGCCGGACGAGTTATGAAATTTTCATGCGCAGGTTAGGCAGGCCAGAAGTAGGTGCTGCGATTTTGCGTGAAATGCAATCGAGTGATGAGTTGTTAGAAAGCGGCGAATCGTTACCGTTTGAGCGGGTGATTTTTGGTGGGAAGCATGCAGATGTTTGCCTGCCTCCGGCGGCGAAGGATCATGAGTTCCGCCTGTATCGCGTTGGCAATCTGATCATGTTACGCAATACTGGTCCGAACGCACTTTGGGTGCGTGGAAAATCACTGCCTACGGGTGCTTTCCTGCGCATCCGTGAGCGGCAAGAAATTGTCATTCCCGGTTGGACCATAGGTTACGATGGTCTGCGTTTCTTCCTAGATACTGGGAAAATGGAGACAAGGCCTGCGATCTATCTTGCAGCAGGTGATGACGGAATTATCGCTGAGCGCACGCGCTCGCGAGCGAGCGAGCTCTGTGTGCGGTTTGGACTGGAAGCGGAAGTTGAAGTGTTAGCTGGAACAGAACTTCAGGTTGGCGATCATGGTGTGTTAGAAAAAGGTGCGAAGGTATCTTGTCTCTACCACGATAGGATCGGCACCAACTCGGGCTACAGCCTAACCATTAACGATTTGCGTAAACGTGCGCTGCAATCAGGTCGGCGTTTTCGTTTGGTTGCTGAACGGCAAGAATATCTCGTTTCCAACGATGCTACGGCACTGAGCCGAGGAGATCTTTTGCTCGGTGGCAAACTCGCTCCGCGCACGGTGCTTTTCATTCGATTCAATAACGATGGTAGTAGTGGAGAGCTCGAGATCCGCGAGTCCAACGGACCGATATTGGTCGATGGCTTGCCTGTGCGCCAATTTGCCAGCCTGCGCGATGGTTCGCTGATTCGGCTTTCCGGTAGCCAAGCGGTTCGTTGTCGCTTCTCCGAAGGCTTCATTGACGAAGAAAGAACGCAGATCGAATCGTTAGATGTCGATGGATTGGTGCACGACTTTGGGAAAGATGCTCGTGCCCTCGATCAAATAAACTTTACCATTCGTCGTGGAGAGATGATGTGCATCATCGGCCCCAGTGGCAGCGGCAAGAGTACTTTGTTGGCCGCCCTTTCAGGGCAGCGCGAACCGACGCGAGGAAAGGTAAAAATCAATGGGCTTTCGCTCTACGATCATCGTGAAAACCTTGTTTCATTTGTCGCGCACATGCCGCAGGAAGAAGCGATTAATCCACAGCTCACTGTCCGCGAGCATCTGCGTCATGCATTGATTATCCGTCGTCCTGGTTTGGCAAAGTTTGAGCATGTGCGTCGTGTGGACAGCATGTTGGCAGAACTTGGATTGCAAGGAATTGCACATCGCAGGGTGGGATCTCCTGGGGATAAAACCATTTCCGGCGGTGAGCGCAGTCGTTTGAACCTCGGGCTCGATCTTGGTAGTCGCGCAGAGGTTTTCCTATTTGATGAGCCTATCTCTGGATTGTCATCGAAAGATTCCGAGCACGTTGCGGAGACCTTGCGCGCGCTTGCTAGGGAAAAAATCGTCATCGCCTCCTTGCATCGCCCAGGTGCAAGTGTGTTGCGGTTGTTTGATAAGGTATTGCTGTTAGATAATGGTGGCAGAATGGCTTTTTTCGGCACGCCTGACCAGATGGTAACCTATTTTAGAGAAGCCTGTGAAGAACACGGTATTTCACATCCTTCATTGATCGCCAAGACGCCCCTTGGTGCGGACTTTGTTTTTGATATTCTGGAGACCCCGCTAAGTGTAGTAGGTGAAACGGGAATAACCGGAGTCGCGCGGAGATTTTCACCAAACTACTGGCAAGAGCGGTTTGAAAGCTTGTCACTTCTAACATCTATCGAAGTTGATACGGTAGCGTCACGGCTTGGAGAATCGAGCTCCCATGAGCGCTTGCCAGTTCCGTCAACACCGCCGCGTCGCTGGGTTGCAGTCATTCGTGTTTTCCTTACTCATTTTCAACGCTCATTCCTATCGAAGCTACGGAATCGCGGCACCTTTTACAGCACGTTTTTGGAGGCCCCAATTCTCGCTGCGTTGATTGCAATCACCCTACGCTCATCGCCTACAGGTGCATATCAATTTTCTACCGCGCTTCACATTCCTGCCTATCTTTTTCTCAGCGTTACTGTGGCAATGTTCCTTGGATTGACTAACTCTGCCACGGAAATTCTGCGTGATCGTGCTGTTCTGCGTCGCGAGCGCAACTGTAATCCCGGCGGGTTGTCATACGTCATTGCGAAGTTTCTCGCTCTCGGGATCGTTGCTGCGGTGCAATGCTTCTTCTATCTCGTTGTTGGGAATCACTTTTTGGAAATCGAAGGTGTTCTCCTATATCATTGGATATGGATGACCCTTACAGCTCTCACGGGAACAGGCATGGCATTATTCGTTTCTTCTGTTGTTCAAACCGAGCGCGCAGCTCTAACAGCCGTTCCGCTTTTGCTTGTTCCACAAATGTTGCTCGCCGGCGCTCTTGTTCCTTATAAAGAAATGAACCGTGGTTTGTTTGATGAAGTAAAAATCGAACGTGAGCACGGTGGGGTTCCTGTTCCTGCTAAAATCATGCCTCTGCGTTATGCTTTTGAAGGCATGCTGATTGGGCAAGCCACGCGCAACCCATTCGAGATCGAGCGCATTCGTTTGCAGCGAAAAATCGATCGTTTCCGTGAAAAATCAGAAGAACCCACTACTGATCAAATCGAAA
Organism: Luteolibacter sp.; assembly: GCA_021298895.1. GTDB lineage: Bacteria > Verrucomicrobiota > Verrucomicrobiia > Verrucomicrobiales > Akkermansiaceae > Luteolibacter. The sequence goes on along the minus strand of JAJTHK010000081.1, from coordinate 1,438 downwards.
GCTTTGAGATGGCGAAAGAAGGTCTCCGTCGTCTCCTCGCTTCTGGTGCAAGCGATACCAAAGAAGCTCGAGATCTTGTTACGAGAATTCGTAACATGGTCGACACTGGTACGCCCATCGAAGTTTCTGCCATGAAGGTTTGGCCAAAAGGTGAAGACGTTCGCCCTACTTATAATTTTTTCGTAAACGACAGAATCGAACTCCTTGTTAGAGAAGCCGAAACCTTCCGCAACGACTATCGTAATAAGGAGCCACGTCACGTTTTCCTCGCCCTAGAGAAGCCCATACCGTTTTACGACTGGATTGAGGCCGAGCCAATGCAATCTAATCACGGCAGGGAAAAAATTTCTAAGCGTGGGCAGATCGAAACTATGAAATTCTGCGGATTCATACTTCTCGCTGTCTGTCTTGGCTGTTGCTTTTTGGCCTCCTGGTTCATTTGGATTCAGAACCGTAGGGTGAGGTAAAAAGCGATTTCGCGGATTATTCACATATACTTCATCAAAATCACACAAACGGGGTGTGCGATGAGTGTATCAGATGAGAGACCTACTCACACCCACTGCTGAAAATTTAAGACAGCCAGCACCTAGTGCGATTATACGAGCTGCTTTAATCACCGCGCTGGGCTTCGGGGTCTATGGATTTACGGTCGGCTACTGGCGCTCGCCAATGATGGGTGCATATGTTGCGCTGAAAATGCCTTTACTTATTTTGCTGACGCTTGCTTGCAATGGGTTGTTGAACGGTTTGTTAGGTTTGTTGCTCGGCAGCGGCCTTGGATTCAAACAATCCCTTCATGCTTTGCTCACTGGATTTGCGATCACTGGGCTGATTCTTGGATCGGTCGCTCCGATTGCATTATTCCTTGCAGTCAATGTGCCTACCTATGATTCACCGCAGGCTGCAACATCGCACTCCGCGTATTTATTAACGCATGTTTCCTTGATCGGGGTTGCGGGATTGATCGGGGTGGCGCGACTCGCCAAGTTGCTCGAATCCTACAGCCCATCACGATCCATAGCTCGTGCGACCCTAGCGGCATGGATCGCTGGGAATGCGTTTCTCGGCTGCCAGTTTTCATGGGTACTCCGGCCTTTCTTTGGGTCGCCTAGATTGGAGGTCGCGTTCTTACGTGAAAACCCTATGCAGGGAAATTTTTATGAAGCCGTGTGGAATGCTCTGCAGCATGTGTGCTCGGGGGTTAGGCCCGATGTCATGATATTTATCAGTCTAACAACTCTCACCGTCATTATCCTCATCATCCAACTCAGAAACCAATATAAACAAACAAAAATATGACTCTTCAGCAAAATCTGTGGGTGAATTTCGGCTCTGGAAGTTTTCCAAGTGTATGAAATAGAGTGATTTGCAGTAATTCGAAGCTGCGGTAGCCGTAGGCTTTTCTCATGCACAGATTGATCCGCAGGTTGAGTCC
>JAJTHK010000062.1 GCA_021298895.1 Luteolibacter sp. | reverse complement strand
TGCTCTTGTTGCTGACGTACCCGTTCTTGCTGCTCTTGTGCGCGCCGTTGTGCCTCTTCTTGTTGCTGGCGCCTTTCTTGCTGCTCCTGTTGTTGGCGCATTCTGTCTTGCTGATCCTGTTGAGCGCGTTGTCTCTCCATTTGCTCCTGCTGCTTAAGCGCTAGTTCTTGCTGTGCGCGTTGTCGCTCTTGCTGTTCTTGTTGATCGCGTAATTTTTCCTGCATCTCTTGCTGGGCACGTAATTTCTCCTGTTGCTCTTGTTGGGCACGCAGTTGATCTTGTTGCTTACGAGCCAGCTCTTGCTGTGCCTGTTGATCGCGAAGATTCTCTTGCTGTTCTTGCTGTGCGCGAAGTTGCTCTTGCTGCTTGCGCGCTAGTTCCTGCTGAGCCTGTTGGTCTTCACGCAATTTCTCTTGCTGCTCCTTACGCGCAAGCTTCTGCTGCTCCTCTTGCTCACGCAACTGCTCTGCTTGCTCCTTCTGTTTGCGAACTTGCTCGCTTTGCTTTAAATGTTGATCGAGATTATCCTGCTTTTCCTGACTCTGCCGCTGCGCCTGCTCAAGCTCTTGCTGCTTCTGTTTAGCCTTACGAGCTTCCAACTCTTGCTGACGCAATAACTCAGCTTGCTGATCCTGGCGCTGCTTTAAATCTTCCAACTTCTTGCGCTCTTCACGCAAAGCTTCTTGCTTCTCGCGCAACTCTTTTGCCGCAAACTTATCCGCTTCGCTTTTCTGATCTGCATCATTCTTGATTGATGTCTTAGGAATAGCTAATTGATCAACAATTCCAGGATTCAATACTCCACTTGGACGATCGGATTGACTCTTTTCTCCTAAATGATTTACAATTCCTGGTGTTGTAGGAATAATTCCTGACGAAAGCTCGTTAGGTCTCGGACTATCTTTTCTATTCTGATTATTTTCATTATCATCAACCTGCGTCTTTGGCGTTTTTGTGTCCGTAATTGCCGGAACTTCAGGACTAGGCGTCTTTGGTATTCCGGTATCCGTTACAGCTGGCACTTCAGGTGCTGATGTCTTTGGCTTATTGTTTTGTTTATGTTTAGAGCCTTTATCGTCTGACTTATTTTTCTGATCATCGGTCAATTCATGAGTTCCAGTATTCGGATGCTCATTTTTATTTTTATCCAATCCTACCTCACGGTCTGATTTATTACGTGATTCGTTTTTCACTACTTCCTCACGATTTTTATCCAAACGATTTTTCCGCTCATTTTCAAAAACCTCACGTCCTCCTTTATCATTAACCCAACGTACCGCTTTTTGATCTTCCTCTTGCTTACTCTCTCGGTATTGCTTGCGGACATCTTCAGAAAGATCGTTGGTTCGATCCACTACGACTTCACCTAAATCACGATTCACACGATTTGGGCGAAGTGCATGATTCCATTCCGCATCCATCTGCGGCGCAACAACTTGTAATTCGTTTCCATTAAAACGCGAATTCAAGCGCCGTCCACCACGGCCAAAGTCAGGACAGTGATCCATGTGGATCCGATGAATAGGAAATCTCCTACCGATTCGATCGCAAACATTACGATATCGAGGTCCGCCACAGTATATATATCTATCGCGAATGATATAATGAGTAACCGTTGTGGTGCTGTGGTAAATCACTGTATTGCGTGCCCGCGGCAAACAATGTGAATAGATATCATTTCCAAAGTGGTTATAAGAAATGAATGAAAACCATCCACTATCGATTCCAAATCTAACATCTACAGTCGAATCCCATGAATTTGAACTCCACCCCATTGTTTCGGGAGGTAACGGCGCCCATCCGATGTAACCAGGGCTTTCACGCCATGACACCCAAGCTGGCGCCCATATTTTTCCGGGAATCCAAACCCAACCTACATTTCTAAGCAGGGACCAACGTCCATAATGATAGCAAGCCCAGCCAAAGGGCTCGCTGGAAACCCACGTCCAACCATAATCCGTGAATGCCCATCGACCCCTTGTGTAAGGTCTCCATGACGAATCACGCACAATCGTTGGTTGATAGACATAGCCATAAGCCGATGTCTGAAACCACGATCCATAAGCCGATAATGGTTCATAAAAATTGTTATAGTCCCCCGTCGGTGCGTTAACATAAGTTTTCTGGATAGGCGGCAAGGTTGCAATCGGCTCGCGTCCTGCGAGATCCAATTCACGCTCGCTGAGCTTGGTCTCCAATCCAGTCAGTTCTTGTTGGCGACTATCGAGCTCACGCTGAGTCTCGGCCATTTTCCGATCTCGCTCCATGAGCTCTGTCTGCCTTTTTTCCAACTCAGCTAAGGCATCTGCATTTTCTTTGTTTTCAGCGTTTCTCAACTCTTCCATCGCGATGCGCTCTTGCTCAATCAACGTGCGCTCTCGCTCGATAGCATCCCGCTCAGCTATCATTTTTTGCTCGGCCAATTCCTCCTCAAGCTGCCGCTGTCGCTCAATTGCCTCCTCTGCCTGCTTTTCTAGTTTATCGATTTTTGAATCGAGTTCGGAATCACGTTTTTCACAGGAAACCAAGGTGAGCGCCAGACTGATAATAAGGATACGAGTTTTCATCGAATGATGGTTAGGGTTACGCAAGCTATGACTGATAAGCAGAAAAATTGATTCGATCTAATTTGGGTCTTTGAAAAAAATTTGAACGATCAACTTAGGATGAAATCTACATAAGGCGGTTCTCCTCCTACCGGCTCACCCATTACCCGTGAAATTTTCACCCCCAACGCCTCTTCCATGGCTCTAAGCTCCATGACAACGGCACGCGGAAATTTCTCAAAAACTGGCTTAAGCGGATGATGAAACTCACGCAGTGTGATCTTCCCGGTGCTTTCATCGTGCATGCAACGCATAAACAAACCCTCTTTGCTCCTAAGTTTCACAAACAATCCCGCTTGATAAAGCAAGGTCGTGCCTTGGCTAATTCGATTTTTCCAAGAAATCTCCTGTTCTTGGAAATATTGATACAACAGCTTCTCTGGCGCAGTCTCACCGAACAGCGTCCGGGCATACTCAAGCATCTGGAGTGAAAAAGTCGTTGGAATGACAGGAAACATCGCATCGGCCTTTTCAGCCAAGCGGTAGAAAATTTCAGGCCTCCCTATCTCCGTCCGAGGAACCCGAATACGCATCAGATACCCATGCTTGGTGAGATCTTCGCAGTGTTGCTTCACGGTCATGTAACTCCCCCCAAGCTCTTTGGCTAAATCGGTCACCGCCATCCCACCGGTCATTTTCAGCTGCATCAGCACGCCAAGCCATTGGGGCTTCAAAAGATCGTGAAATGCGTTGTGAAACATGGATTTGGAGGATTCTTGGAAAGCAGATAGCAGCCTAGCGTAGTTTTTTTCCTTGTCGAGCCAGTGTCTGAAGCAAACCTATAAATCGATATGAAATTTTTCTCCATGCTTGGTGTCATATTCCTCACTTCAACGGTGATCGCCAGCGCCGCGGAACGCCCCAATATCGTATTTATCTTCACCGATGACCATGCGCTGGAAGCCATTTCCGCTTATGGCACTCGTTTCAACAAAATCTCCCCCACCCCAAACATCGATCGCATCGCCAAAGAGGGCATGTTGTTTGAACGATCCTACTGCGGAAACTCCATCTGCGGCCCTTCCCGAGCCTCCATCCTAACCGGCAAGCACTCGCATATGAACGGGTTCATGGACAATAACTTCAGCCGATTCGATGGCAACCAAACCACCTTCCCAAAAATCCTACAGAAATCCGGATATGAAACAGCAGTAATTGGAAAATGGCATCTCATTTCGAATCCGACCGGATTCGATTATTGGGAAGTCCTCCCCGACCAAGGAAGTTACTACAATCCGGATTTCATCCAAATGGATGGATCCAAAAAGCGCTTCGAAGGATATGTGACCGATCTCGTTGTCGACAAATCACTCGACTGGCTGAAAAACCGCAAAGATAAATCGAAACCTTTCGTCTTGATGACCCAACAAAAAGCTCCGCACCGCAACTGGGTGCCTGCGGAACGTCATATGAATCTTTTCGACGGCATCGACATACCTGAACCGGAGTCGCTTTTTGATGATTACAAAAATCGCGTGGACGCCGTCGCGAAGCAAAAAATGAGTATCGCTAAAGATTTCCACTGGAGCCACGACATGTTGCTTCCTGGCCGCGCAACAGATCCAAGATTCGTTGATAACCTAAATAACAATGAATACAGTCGTATGAACGATACTCAGAAAAAAGCTTTCGACGATGCTTATGGCGATGAAAACGCCGCGTTTCTTGAAAGCCTCAAAAATGACATGAGCGATGAAGAGCTGACCCGTTGGAAATATCAACGTTACATCAAAAACTATCTTCGCTGCATTCGCGGTGTGGATGAAAATATCGGTCGATTGTTAGAATATCTCGATAAATCTGGGCTAGCAAAAAACACTATCGTCATCTACGCGTCAGACCAAGGCTTTTATCTCGGAGAACACGGCTGGTATGACAAACGCTGGATGTTCGAAGAATCCCTCTCCATGCCTTTCATCATTCGCTGGCCGGGAGTTGTGAAACCCGGAGTGCGCACGAAAACCATGATCCAAAACATCGATTATGCCCCGACGTTTCTCGAAGTTGCCGGAGCGCCTATACCTAATGACATCCAAGGAAAAAGCCTTTTGCCAATTTTAAAAAATGAAGGCGAGGCCCCAACTGATTGGCGCAGCGCGATCTACTACGAATACTCAGGTGAATACACTCACAGCGTCGCCGCCCACGATGGCGTCCGCAACGATCGTTACAAGCTCATGCATTTTCCCGATACCAAGAAATGGATGCTATTCGATCTCGAAAAAGATCCGCAGGAGATGAAAAATATCATGGCGGAAAAGGAATATGAAACCGTCCTCAAAGACATGCGTGGCCTTTATGATTCGCTCCGCAAACAATACCAAGTAACCACCTCCACTTTCCCTGACCAGCGCTGGGATCAAAAATGGTGGAAGGATCGTTGGGACGAAAAAAATAAAGACGCCAATACACCTGAAGCGAAAAAAGCCCGGGTCGTTTTCCTTGGTGACTCAATCACGCAGGCATGGGAAAATACTGGCAAACCAGCATGGGATAAACATTTCGCTCCGCTTGGCGCACTCAACTGGGGCTACTCCGGCGATCGCACCGAACACCTGATCTGGCGCTTACAAAATGGCGACATCCAACGCGTCAATCCAGAGGTCGCTGTTATTCTCATCGGCACCAACAACACCGGCCATGAGCAACGTCCTGCCGCGGAAACCGTCAGTGGCATAAGACGCACTCTCGATGATCTAGCATGGAAATGGCCTAGCACAAAAATCATCCTGATGTCGGTTTTCCCTCGCGGCGCAACCAAAGAAGATCCTCTACGCAAACTCAATTCCGAGATCAACGAACAACTAAAAACGCTTACCGATGGAAAACGAGTTTACCTATTAGATATCAATAATCAGTTTCTCGACGCCGATGGAAAACTCAGCAAAGATGTTTTTCCCGATCTACTCCACCTCTCACCCGCCGCTTATAACACATGGGCTGCGGCTGTTTCCGAGAAAATCAATGAGTTGGGAGTGAAGTAAAAATCCTAGCCAGAAATTTTTTCCCAATCCGCCTCATTCAGACAAGTCGGATCCGCTGCAACCCAGTGTCCCGGCTCGATCTCTCTGAGAGAGAGATCCATACCAATCGTTTCTTCATATCGCGGATGATTCATACGATGTCCGAACGCGCTGCCTGCCGGCGGATCAATCGGCGATGGCACATCGCCTTCTAACAAAATCTTTTTACGCTTCACCCTGGGATCCGGAATCGGCACTGCTGAGAGCAGCGCCTTAGTATAGGCGTGCCGGGGATTCCGATAAATCGTTTCAGAACCCGCAAGCTCGACGATTTTTCCAAGATACATCACCGCCACCCGATCACTCACATGTTTGACCACGGAAAGGTCGTGAGCGATGAAAAGATACGAAAGATCAAACTCCTTCTGCAAATCAACCAGCAGATTGAGGATCTGGGATTGCACCGAAACGTCCAAAGCAGATACCGGCTCATCACAGACAATCCATTTTGGTTTCAGCGCCAGCGCCCTTGCGATTCCGATCCGCTGTCGCTGCCCTCCGGAAAATTCGAACGGATAACGCTCCGCGGAGCTACCAGAGAGACCCACCCGATCTAACAATTCATTCACCCATTTTTTCCGCTCTTCTCGCGAGCCCATGCCATGAATCACGAACGGCTCTTCAATGATCGAACGCACATTCATCCTAGCATCCAGCGACTCCGCCGGATCTTGGAATATCATTTGAAAATCCCGTCGCATCGGACGGATCTGGCTTTGACTCAGGTGAGTGATATCCACATCCCCGAAAAGAATCCGACCCGATGTCGGATTCAACAAACGCACCAATGCTTTGCCCAAAGTTGATTTCCCGCAGCCAGACTCACCCACTAAACCCAAAGTCTCACCAAACCCAAGTTCTAGAGAAACGCCGTCGACCGCTTTGACTGCGCCAGTCTGCTTCAATAGCAATCCACTCCTAACCGGAAAGTGCATCCGTAGGTCTTCGACTTTTAGCATGAAAGATTCACTCACAGTTCTGAACAGTTTTTACAAATTTCCAACCAATGGCCCGGAGTCACTTCTTTGAACGGCGGGCGCTCACGACTGATAGACGCGTTGATTCCCAAGCGCTGACAAAAACGACATCCATACGTGTGCTCGCCCAAACCGGCCACCGTTCCGGGAATCGTATACAAACGGGATTTCGGTGGTGTATCGAGTGTCGGAATCGAGCGCAACAGAGCCTTCGTATAAGCATGTTGCGGATTTCCAAAAAGCTCGTCAACTGGCGCGCTCTCCACCACGCGCCCCGCATACATAACCACCACCTCATCACAGGTTTCAGCGATGACGCCGAGATCATGCGTGATCAGTATCACCGACATTCCGATCTCATTCTGTAAATTTTCTAACAAATCCAATATCTGCGCTTGAACCGTCACATCCAGAGCTGTTGTCGGCTCATCAGCGATCAACAAAGACGGCCTACACGCCAAAGCCAAAGCGATCACCACTCGCTGCCGCATTCCCCCAGAAAGATGATGTGGATAATCCATCATCCGCTTCTCTGGCGCCGGAATTTTCAACAGCGCCAGCATTTCAGTCGCCGCATCCCATGCGTCTTTTTTTCCCATCTTCTTATGGACGCGGAAAACTTCCGCCACCTGACGCCCCACCCGATGCACCGGATTCAACGCCGCCATCGGCTCTTGGAAAATCACCCCAATCTCGCCGCCACGTATCTCCTGCATTCGCTTTTCACTACAATGCAGCAAATCTTCACCTTTGAATTTGATTTCACCCCCCAGAATTTTACCCGATGGCTGAGGTAGTAAACCCACAATCGACATCGCCGTCACACTTTTTCCACAGCCGGATTCCCCGACAATTCCGACGGTTTTACCCTGTGGAATCTTGAACGAAACCTGATCCACAGCTCGCAATAATCCGCGATCCGTTTCAAATGAAGTGATCAAGCGGTTGACTTCTAACAAGCTAATCTCACTCATCACCCACCTCCTCTTCTTGAATGTCCAATTTCTCAGATTCTAACGGCCTGATCCCGGAATCCTTTTCCTCGACAACTTTCGCATCCTCCGCCTTGAACCTTTCACGATAGTCATCAAAAATACGGTTCACCTCCGGAAACGCCTTGCTTTTGCGCATCGCCTCCATGGTTTCCTTTTTAACCGCCTCATCAATCCACAACACGTGCGTTTCCGTCGGGTCATAAATCACCGGCGGACAGAATCGGGTTTCCTCGCTATCCGGCCATTTCACCCACCGCCATGATCCGACCCTGAGGAAATCCACCGTGTAACCTGGGACGAAGACCGCCTCATCATGAACAATGCGCTGCAATTTCAAACAATACTCACTCAGCTCTTCTTCGGTCCGCGCGTTACGTGCAGCCTCACACAACACATCCGTATCCTCACGTTCCCATGAAAAGATATTGTTGGTCTGTTTTTTGAGATTTCCACGCTCATCCCTTGCGTTAGAAGAATGGAAATACTGATAGTAATCTGGTGTCGGCGGCGTGATCACCCATGCCGTAAATGTCATTTCATGCTGCTTCTGCATCACCTTCCGGTAATCCACTGTCGCCTCATTCGGATCCAGGCGCAGCTCGAATCCGCATGACTTCGCCTCTTCCCTGAGTATCGCCAGCATTTGATCAAACGACGGGCTCTGACGATAGGTCACTGCAACGGAAAGCCTCTTACCCTCCGAATTCATCAGAATACCATCCCTTCCCTCGGTCGTGAAGCCCGCATCCGCAAACGCCTTGCGCGCCTCCTGGATTGAAAAGGCTCTCGCCTGAATCGTTGGATCACTGTATGACTTGTATCCTGAAAAAAAGGCATTCAAGCGCTTGTAGTCACCTCGATGAATCACATCGATCACCTTCTGCCAGTTCATTGCGTGCTGGATGCCTATACGTATGTTTTTTTCATCTAACAGCGGCATGGCAATATTCAGATACAAACCATACGGAATCGCAGGATATTGGTTGTAGAAGGTGTATCGCTCAATGTATCCCTTGTAGACTGGTTCTATTTCCGACTTCTCATACCAATACATCGGACGCGTCAAATGGAACATGTCGATCTGTCCGGCGCGGAACAACTCGAAACTCTTGGGCTCATCTCTGACCACCACATGTTTGATCCGGTCAGGATTGAACCGATACTTATAATACTTGTTATCCTTGGCCCACCAGTTTTTTACGCGTGATTGGGTGATTGAGACGCCTTTCACGATATCCTTATCCAACACTTCATAGGCACCAGTGGTCGGCGGGAATTTCCATTGATACCTCTCCGTGTAATCCGGTCCATAATCCTGATAGAAATGAGGTGCGGAGGGAGTCAGCGATCCGACCAACGCAGGCGCGTATGCCTGTGCCTCGGGAAGCGATACCGACAAGGTGTGATCATCATATACCACAAATCCTGCAATACCCTCACGCCAATACTGCTTGGCATACGGATTCACAATATCATCCGAAATCCGCAAATAAGAGCCATAAAGATAATCCCGCGCTTTCACCCCGACCCCATCCGAATAGGTCGCTTTCTCGTTCAGGCGGAAATACACCGTCCTGCCATCTTCGGACAGCGCCCATTGTGTCGCAATTCCGGGTATCATCTCCATCGACTTCGGGTGCAATCCGACCAAGGGCATGTCGATCTCATCATACAGCGAACCCCGGAATCCATTGTTGGAATTATCGCCGAAAGGCCGGATCGTCGGTGGAAACGTCAGGATATTGATATGGAACGTTCCGCCTTTCTTGGAACGCGGGTCTCCGATTTCCTCGTGCTGCATGCCATCCTCCCATATCAGGTTGGCGGGGATTTCATCGGGCGTGCCGAAACGGAAATAATCCCCACGCCGCAGACGGTAATCCCATTTTTCACGCTCGCGCTCCAGATGGGCGAGCTTCCGTTTCAACGCCTCCTGCGCTTTTCCTTCGGACTCGGCAATCGCGTGCTCGGTATTGGCGATGGCTTTAAGAGCCTCCTCACGCTGCTTGTTCAGCCAGTTGGTGATGTATAGGTTATAACGTGGTATGAATTCATCGAATCCAGACGTCCGCTTCACCACCTTCGTTTTCTCGCCGCATCCGCACATCAGGACAACGGCGCATCCGATCCAAAGGCATTTATCTAACAATTTTTTCATTATCGATAGTAACTGTGTTTTTTCGGATCAAACGCTTCCCGAACCGCCTCACCGATGAAAGTGATCAGGATCAGGAGCCCGACGAGCACAAAGAAAGTGGATGACACCAGCCATGGTGCGGAGAGATTCGACAAACCATCGTTTAGCAACCGTCCCCATGTCGCATACTCAGGCGGCAAACCAAATCCGAGATAATCCAAGGCGGTGAGCGAGGAAATCAATGTGGACATCGTGAAAGGAATGAGAGTCACGATGATCGATACGGTATTCGGAAGCAGGTGACGGAAAATGATCCTCGAAGTTCCTGCGCCCAGCACCCTTGCCGCCGCGATGTAATCACGCTCCTTGTCCCGATATGCCGCAGTCCGCATCAGGGAGGTTATGCCCATCCAGCCGAACAAAATGAATATCGTGAGAATCACCGGCAGTCCTTTGTATCTATCTGGCACCATACTCGAAAAAATGATTACGACAAAAAGAAACGGCATGTTAGAAAACACCTCGATCAGACGATCCATCACCAGATCGAACAGACCACCCAGATAGCCCATCAACATGCCGAGCACGATTCCGATGAAGAAAACGATAGGCAGGTAAATGATCGCGGCTTTGAAATTCACCTGCAGGCCGCCATACAAATACGCCACCACATCGCTCCCCTGAGAGGTCGTTCCCAACCAGTTTTTCTCCTCAAAAATCGGCGGTGCAGGATGATACTTCAGTGCCCTCAACTCGCTGCTCTCCATCGCAAGGAAATCCTCTACCTTGCCTTCTCCATTGTAGCTCCCGTTGACCAGCTCGCCATTCACATATTTTGCAGTATAGACCAACTCTCCATTCTTATCCCTGCCATCCACCGCGCCACTGAACACCCCGTTTCTCAGCGTGTAGCGCATGTGGAATTTTCCTTCGTCCACATCATGATATTTTGCGGCCAATCCATAATAGGGCGATCGGCTACCGGACTCGGAATATTTGCCTTCACGCAAAACCATTTCCATCGACCTCGGCCCCAAGGTGTCATTCGTCGGAGCAAAGGGAATCAGAGGCAGAATCACCCGCCCCTTGCTAACCTGTTTCTCGTCCTTGAGTCTTTTCTTGAGCATACGGTAATCAACCGGAGCATCCGCCAACGCACCCCCGATACCGAAATCCGCACCTTTGATTACTTTTGGAGAAAATGCAGGAAAACTCCATTGCCCCTTGTAACGCACCGCCAAAGCCTCATTTCCAACCACCACCTGATCTAGTGCCGCTAGCAGCAACAGACCTAACAAGATCAAATACGAGTAATAACCTCTCTTGATTTCCTTGAAGCGTTTGATCCGGCGCAGGGTCACCGGATTCGGAGGTCCGTCGCGGAAAGATCTCAACACCAGCCAGAAGCCGCTAGCCATCAATAACGCACTGCTCAGCCAACCGAACCAGAGGAAATGAAACTTGCCGACTTCAAATCTAAAAAAGGAAACATCCAGATGCAATCCCAGCATCGTCACGTCACGGCTCGTGTTGAAAAACCAGCGTACTGTCGGGAAATCGATTTGGCATAGCTCACCGACTGCGGCTAACAGCCCCAGGATGAACAACACCATACCTATCGTTCGCTTGCTCATTTGAATTGAATACGCGGATCCACCAGCGCCACGATGAAATCCGAAATAACATTACCTAACAGCATCAGAAACGCGGAAATTGTCAGGGTACCCATGATCACGGGGACATCCCTGGACAAAAGCGCGTGATACTGTAACAAGCCGAACCCTTGGATATCAAAGACCGTCTCAACGAGAAGGGAACCACCAATGAAAATCCCAACCAGCGAACCCAGACCGGTCGCAATCGGAATCATCGAATTCCGGAACGCGTGCCCGAAAACCGCCCTGCGGAATCCGACCCCTTTCGCCACAGCCGTACGGACATAATCCGCAGCCAACTGATCCATCAGGTTGTTCTTCGTCATCATCGTGGTCATCGCAAAGCCAGCGACCAGATAACTCGTGAGTGGCAACATCGTATGATGGGCTAAATCCTTGACCTGATTCCATAACGACATCTCGGCGAAATCAGGACTCGTCATCCCAAACAATGGAAACAAGTTCATCCTCGCCCCCAAGTGAACCAACAACAGAGCCCCCAAGGCGAAGCCCGGAATCGAATAGCCGATGAAAATCAGAACCGAACTCGCACTATCCACAAAGGTGCGATGTTTCAATGCTTTCAAAACCCCCAATGGCAGACTCACGCCATAAGTGACGAATGCCGTCAGCAGCCCGAAGTAAACCGCAATGGGCACCCGTTGCGCGATCATATCCAAAACAGGTTCGTTATAAATCATGGAGCGTCCCAAATTCCCCTGCAACAACCCGCTGAATTTTGTCTGATACACCACTGCCCGCGAGGGATACGAAGGCGCTTCCGCTCCCTTCACATTTCTCTCCCGAAATCGCTCCTTACGCGTCGCCTCGTTTTCATAACGGATCAGCCAACCGTCATTTTCAATATTCTTCCCGTCCGTCTTATAGGTCGCTGAATCAATTTTTCCATCCCTCTTCGTGACCCGAACCAATCGTCCATCACCTTTCAAAACAAGAGTTGCCACGTTATCCACATCCTTTTCTTCTCCACCAATCGCGTCATCACCCTTCGCGCCGAATTCGCCCTTCGATAATAAAACCTCTTTGGGTAACACTCCAAGCCACTGCAGATAGGCCACAACCAGATTCTTATCCAATCCATACTGCTCTTCCAGCTCCTCGAGCTGGTCTTCGGTCAACCCTCCACTGTTTCCGGCCGAGCTCTTTTTCGCACCTCCACCATCTGCTTTTCCCGCAGCCTCCTGCAACATCCGATCCATCGGCCCGCCGGGCACAAAGCGCGTGACCGTGAAAACGAAAAACGTAATCCCTAACAAAGTCGGTGGGATCAGTAGAAGACGTCTTAGGAAATAACTTTTCACGAGGTCGTTACAGTTCGCTTAGCCAAGCTTTTTTCACATCGAGCAGAAACGAGGCCTCGGGTTATAATTTCTGTCCCTTCTGTTTTTTCACAGCAATCACGTAATCCAACACTGCCTTTTCATCCGACTTTGGCAGACCAGCATGACCGATCATTTTCGGCATCGCGTCTTCCCAATCCATGATATCGACGTGTTCAGGAAGTTGGTATTGATGGCACTCCCCGCATTTCAGCATATAAACTTCATGTCCGCGCTCGAGCTGTGGTAGCGGTTTGCCGCTCAACTTCGCCATGTTCGCATCGGGATTGGGCACCTCCGAAATTCCACCTACTTCACCTTCTTCGCCAGCTGTCATGTCGCCCATCGAGCCACTACCGCTGACCGGCGCACACCCGACCCATAACAGCAACCCACCAATTGCCCCAGTGAAAGTGATCTGTAATTTAGAAATTTTCATTTGTTGCCCTGTATTCCGCCATTTCAAGGACTCGGAATCAATGAAAACCTCTGCCAGTCTGCTGATATTCTACTTCTCACCATTGACTCCGTGCCAATCATCGTTTCCCATCCCGCATGCCCGTTGTGGAAAAAAAATCTATGATCTCCTCGAATCGCTGGATTTTTTCTTACTTACTCACTGAGAATAAAATATTCATCCCCTCGCTCATCGCGTTATTCCTGACCGCTGGGCTGTCGCTGGCGTTTCCTTATTTCCTCAAAGAATTGATCGGAAATCCTGTCGATGCGGCACGCGACGCCGTTCCAGCAAACGAAATTCTCGCATCGATCAACGAGATCATCCTGAAACTCATCGCGGTTTTGTTCCTTCAGGCTACCATAGGATATTTCCGTGTTCAGGGTTTCATTCGCTCTGGGGAGTCTGCCCTGAATCGTTTGCGCAAAGACCTTTTCAAGCATCTCCTGCACTTGCCTGTCCCCTACTTTCAGGACCAACGCGCCGGTTCACTCAGCAACCGCGTTTCTGCAGATCTGGCTATCGTGCGTGAAACGCTTCTCACCACCGTCCCCCAGGCGGTCCGCCAAACCGTCATCCTCATCGGAGGTCTGGTATTCATTTTCGTGAATTCCTGGAAACTCTCACTCATCATGCTCGGCTGTATTCCTGTGGTGGTGCTTCTTATCGCGATTTTCGGCCGCAAAGTTCGCAACCATTCGAAAGCCGCCCAGCAATCGCTCGCCGATGCCTCAACGGTCATCGAGGAATCCGTGCAAAACATCGCCGATGTCAAAGCTTTCACCAACGAGCCGTTCGAACAAGATCGTTACCAAACCGCGTTACAAGCTTTCCTCAACGTCACCCTGCGTGGAGCAAAAGCCCGTGGCGCATTTCTTTCATTCGTCATCTTCGTGTTGTTCGGAACCATCGCCTTCGTCGTCTGGTGCGGCGCGCACATGTACGCCAGTGGAGATATCCTATGGAAACCATTTTTCGCCTTCATCATCTTCTCGATCTTCGTCGGTGCATCGCTCGGTTCATTTCCTGAAATCATTTCCCAATTCCAACAAACCGCCGGCGCCACGGAGCGACTCCGTGAAATTCTCGACATGCAGGGCGAGCGCAAAACCGGAGAATCTAACATCACACTGAAAGGTCAGATCTCACTTGAGAACGTCTCGTTCAGCTACGCCTCCCGACCCGAGGTCACCACGCTGAGCGAAATTTCCATCCAAATCCCATCCGGTCAACGCACCGCCATCGTCGGCCCATCGGGCGCTGGGAAATCGACTTTATTCTCACTCATTCTCGGATTCAACGATCCCACCTCCGGCAACATCCGCTTCGATGAAACCGATGCCCAAGACATTTCCCTCGATTGTCTGCGCTCACAAATCGCCATCGTCCCGCAAGAAGTGATGCTCTTCGGTGGCACGATTTCTGAAAACATCGCCTACGGCAAACCCGGCGCATCGAAAGATGAAGTCGAAAACGCCGCCAAGCTCGCCAACGCCCACGACTTCATCGCGGAACTACCCAGTGGCTACGAAACTCTCGTCGGCCCACGCGGCACCAAACTCTCAGGCGGCCAACGCCAGCGCATCGCCATCGCCCGTGCGATTTTGGCCGATCCGAAAATTCTTCTGTTAGATGAAGCGACTTCCGCCCTCGATTCCGAATCCGAACGCCTCGTCAACGAAGCCCTCGAGCGTTTGATGAAAAACCGCACCTCATTGGTTATCGCCCACCGCCTCTCCACCGTTCGCCACGCCGATCAGATCCTCGTGATCTCCAAAGGCAAACTCGTCGAGCAAGGAACCCACGATGCGCTTAATGCGGCGAATGGGACGTATCGTTTCCTCGTGGAGACGCAGTTGAGTTGAGCATGGAAAATAGTGAATGATGAATAGTGAGTGGTGAAATCATCAATGAAGTGATCAATCCATCTCGCTCTCTTTCACCATTCACCATTCACTCTTCACCATTCAAAGAATCCCACCCGGCACATACGCCGCAGCGTCCGGCCATTGTTTTTCTAACAATTTTACATTCTTGGAAAACTTCGCTACTTGGGCTTTCGCAGCACCGACCTCTTGGTCGCCTTTGCGTAAGATTTCATCAAGCTCAACGCGACTGAGGCCGAGTCGGTTATCGCCCGCGAGTCGCTCGATCAAATTGTTTTTCTCCACCACACCCGTGCGCATATCGGCGACGGTGGCGACGGCGTGTTCCTTGATCGCCATGTGTGCGGTTTCGCGTCCCACTCCGCGTTTCACGGCTTCCATCATCACGGTGGTGGTCATCAGGAAAGGCAAGTAACGCGCGGTCTCGGCAGCGATCACCGCTTCATACGCATCCATTTGATCAAGGATCGTCAGGTAAGTTTCAAACATTCCATCCAAAGCAAAAAACGCATCCGGCAACATCACGCGACGCACCACGGAGCAGGAAACATCGCCCTCGTTCCATTGATCTCCCGCAAGCCCCGCCGCCATCGCGAGATAACCTTTTAAAATCACATGGAAACCGTTCACACGCTCACAAGAACGCGAGTTCATCTTGTGCGGCATCGCGCTCGATCCGGTCTGACCCGGCGCGAATCCTTCGCTCGCGGTTTCATTACCCGCCATCAAGCGCAGGGTTTTGCAAAACGACGATGGCCCGCTGGCAAGTTCTGTTAGAACCGATACCACACGCATGTCCAACGAACGCGGATAAACCTGGCCCACGTTGTCCCACTGATGCGGAATGCCGAGATGTTTTACTATACGGCCTTCAAGCTCCGCCACTTTATCCGCATCGCCCTCAAACAACGAAAGCTGATCCATCTGCGTGCCGACCGCACCTTTCAAGCCGCGCACCGCGTAGCCGGAAATCACATTTTCCAAAACGCCCAAACCCGATTGCAACTCCTCACCGAACATCGCGATGCGTTTGCCAAGAGTCGTCGGTTGCGCCGCCACGTTGTGCGTGCGTGCCGTCAAAACCACATCGTCCCACTGCTCCGCGCGCTCACGCATCCGACGCAGTGCGGCTATGGTTTTCGTGCGGATAAGTTGAAGACTTCGGAAAACCTGAAGCTGCTCGACGTTTTCCGTCAGATCCCGTGAGGTCAGACCTTTGTGAATTTCCTCATGTCCTGCGAGTCCGTTAAACTCTTCAATCCTTGCTTTCACATCGTGCCGCGTCACCCGCTCGCGCGCCATGATCGATCCCACATCCACCTGATTTTTGACTTTTTCATACGCCTCAATCGCTTCCGCAGAAATCCCCAAACCCAAATCCCGCTGCGCTTTCATCACCGCGATCCAATACTCACGCTCCAGCACAATCCGCCCTTCAGCGGACCAAATGTCATTCATACCTGCGGAGGAATATCTTTCTGCCAGAACGTTCGGAATCATATCTGGTGAAATGAGGCGTCTACTTCCCCCTCCTGTCCAACTAAAAAACCTCAACTTGTCTTTTCAGTGGGCGGTACCCGACGTTTCAGAACCGGCAAATGATGCGGCATGATCGCGGAAAATAGATGCACAATGGGGAATGCCGCTAAGGACAACAAAACCCCAGAAACAAACATCCCAAGTATGAAACTCGCGGCATTTACTTCTATATCCATAGGACTGATCTGCACCCCCTCAAAACCCGGCACCCTGATACCCAAGTTTTTCCGCATCCAATCTCCTATCGCCACCTGAACCAATCCAATCGGTACATTGGTAAACATATTGGAAATCCAGCAGACTGCCATGGCAATGGGGACGTTTACCTTGAATCGCATCGCCAAAACCGCCGCAAAAAGCATCTGCATCGGTAAAACCAAAATCATCGAAAAGAAAAAACCGATAGCCAGCCCCGCCGCCACCGTATCCCGACACGGAATCCAAAGCGCCCGATTAAACAAAGGCTTTGTCATTGCTCGCCACCACGGCCTATCCCGAAGCCTTTTGTGCTTCAACATCCGGTAACTCCTCCGAACCAAACTTAAATATTTTTCTTTCATCCCTTAACTCATAGCTAACTTCGCATGGCTTCAGCGCTGTGCAATGCCCAATACTCAGATTCCGAAGGCAAAATTTCATCCAATCCTTGCCCTAAAAGCAATCTCCTCCTACCATCCACGCAACCAAACCATGGAAATCTGGCAAGCCATCTTACTCGGAATCATCGAAGGCATCACTGAATATCTTCCTATATCGTCGACGGGACACCTCATCGTCGCTCAAAGACTCATGGGAATAGGCACCCTGTCAGAAGTCGATAAACTTTCTGCCGATGCCTTTGCCATCTGCATCCAAGGCGGCGCCATCCTCGCTGTGCTCGGCCTCTATTACAAACACGTCATCCGCATGATCAAGGGTCTCTTTGGCCAAGATCCCGAAGGACTCAAACTCGCCATCGCCATCCTTGTCGGTTTCATACCCGCTGCCGTGTTAGGCGTCCTACTCAACGATATCATCGAACAAAAACTCTTCGGCATGTGGCCCGTCATCGCCGCATGGATCGTCGGCGGCATCGGAATTATCTGGACCGTTTCATGGCGCAGAAAAAATCCACCTCGCGGAAATGGCCGCGATATCCTCAAACTCGCATGGCAGTCGGCCCTGTTCATCGGCCTACTCCAATGCGTCGCCATGTGGCCTGGAACTTCGCGTTCACTGATGACCATTTGTGGCGGACTCATCGTCGGGCTCTCCGTCAAAGCCGCTGTCGAATATTCATTTCTGTTAGGCGTCCTTACCCTCACCGCCGCAACCGCAAAAAAAGCAATCTGGTCCATCGAAGGCGCGGGCGCGCAATATGAGTCCTGGTTCGGCGGTACCAGACTCATGTGGGAAACTTACGGACCCGCACCGCTCACCGTCGGAATCATTGCTGCAGCCATCTCCGCCGCCTTCGCTGTTAAATGGCTTGTCACTTTCCTCCAATCCCACGGCCTCCAAGGTTTCGGATATTACCGGATTTTTGTCGGCGTCACCGTCGGCATCCTAGTCCTAACAGAAACTCTCTAAGAACATTCTGTTATTTGAGATTTAAAGTTTAGAATTTATTAAAATGCATCCATTCCTCTCCACCGATTTTCTTCCTAAATGGTCCACATTTACCGCTGAGGCCATCGAGCCATCCATCCGTCACGCTCTAACGGAAGCCCAGCAAAACATCGAAACCATCGCTTCACAGGATCCTGCTAAAGCCACCTACGAATCCAGTTTTCTAGCATTAGAAAAAGCCACGGAATCACTCTCCCGCGGCTGGGGCAGACTTCAACATCTCGATTCCGTTTCAGACAACCCTGCCCAACGAGAAGCGATCAATATACTCCTTCCAGACGTCACCGATTTCTATTCCTCACTCTCATTGAATCCTCGTCTCTTCAACGTGCTCAATGCGGTTGCGGAGAGTGATGCGGTAAATTTCCTAACAGAAATTCAACAACGCCACATCAAAGAAACGATCGCAGATTTCATCGAGTCTGGAGCAGCGTTACCCGAGGAAGAAAAAACCCGCATCACTGTCATCGATTCGAAACTTTCCAAACTCACCAAAAAATATTCGGAAAACGTCCTCGATGCCACCAACGCATGGGAACTGATCATCACAGATGAATCAAAACTAGATGGTCTTCCCGACTCCGCGAAAGCCGCCGCCGCCGCAAATGCCCGCTCTAAAAATATCGCCACTCCCGCATGGCGCATCACACTTCAAGCGCCATCCATGTCGCCCATCATGCAACATGCCCATGATGAAGAACTTCGTAAAACCGTCTGGGAGGCATCAACTAAAGTCGGCTCGGAAGCTCCTTACGATAACTCAGAGCTCGTCTGGAAAATCCTCGAACTACGTAAACAAAAAGCCGAAATCCTCGGCCATACCAACTTCGCCGATCTCACCCTCCAACGCCGCATGGCTCGCAATGGTGATACCGCTCTCAAATTCGTCGAGAGCATTCACGCAAAAATCCGCGATGCGTTTCTCGCCGATTCCAAGCAACTTTCCGAATACAAAGCCGCGAAAACTTCCACCGCTCCCGAACAACTCGAACCATGGGAAATTTCCTATTGGGCCGAACGCCAACGCAAAGAGTTTTACGACATCGACGATGAAGACCTCCGCCCCTACTTCCCTGTCAGCGGAGTCATGGAAGGCATGTTCGGCATCGCTACAAAAATCTTCGGTATAACTATCACACAGGGTGACACTGTTGATCTTGATTCAATCAAAAATCAAAAATCCACAATCATCAATCGTCAATCCCGACCGCAGGTCGACACCTGGCATCCGGAAGTGACGTTTTACGAAATTCACGATTCCAAGAGCCAAAAACATCTCGGCTCCTTCTACGCCGACTGGCATCCGCGCGAAACCAAACGCGGCGGCGCATGGATGAACTCCCTTCATACCGGCGAACTCGACGAACCCCACCTCGGCCTCATCATCGGCAACATGTCCCCACCCGTCGGCGACACCCCCGCTCTTCTCACCCATCGCGAAGTGGAAACCATCTTCCACGAGTTTGGTCACCTGCTCCACGGACTCCTTTCACACGTATCTGTGAAATCCCTTTCCGGTACCAATGTTGCTTGGGACTTCGTTGAACTCCCCTCCCAGATCATGGAGAATTTCTGCTGGGAACGCGAAAGCCTCGACCTCTTCGCCCGCCACCACATCACGGGCGCGACTATCCCTGAAGATCTTTTCCAAAAAATGCTGGCCGCAAAAAACTACATGTCCTCCACGGTTTTCATGCGCCAACTCGCCCTCGGAAAAATCGACCTCGAACTCCACCTCCATCCGGAAAAATACCTCGGCCGCGATCTCGCGGAAGTCGATCGCGAAATCCTCGCCGATTACCGCGCACCGTTCAAAACCCAAGCCCCTTCCATGGTTCTGCGTTTCAACCACCTCTTCTCATCTCCTACCGGCTACGCCGCGGGTTATTACTCCTACAAATGGGCGGAGGTGCTGGATGCCGATGCCTTTTCCCGTTTTAAAAAAGAAGGCATCCTCAACCCCGAGACCGGTATGGCATTCCGCGAACATATCCTCTCCAAAGGCAACTCCGCCTCACCGGAAATTCTTTATGAAAACTTCATGTCCCGCCCCGCCGATCCCGAAGCTCTCTTGGTTCGGGCTGGGTTGGTGTAATTTTTCAACGCAAAGACGCTAAGGCCGCAAAGTTACGCAAAGCCAATTCTCAGCATCATTTTTATTAATTCTAATATTTTAAAACCCGAATGAATTTTCTTCCTTTGCGTTCCCTCTGCGACCTTCGCGGCTTTGCGTTGAAACTCTTATCTCTTCCTTTATGAAAATCCTCATCGCCTGTGGTGGCACTGGCGGCCACCTGTTCCCCGGTATCGCTGTTGCTGAAAGCTTTCTCGCTCAAGGTCACGAGCCCTTGCTGCTGATTTCACAAAAGAAAATCGATTCCCAAGCCTCCGCGAAATATCCACACCTCCATTTCAAAGTGGTCCCCGCCATCGCGAAGCCTAAAACGCTTTCGCCAAAAATGATTCCGTTCCTCTGGGCGCTTTACCAATCCATCCAGACCTCGAAAAAAATCATCCGCGAATTCGGTGCCGATGCGGTCCTCGGCATGGGCGGTTTCACTTCGCTACCGCCCGTTTACGCCGGACACAAACTCGGCAAAAAAACCTTCGTTCACGATTCCAACGCTCGCCCCGGCCGTGCCAACATTCTCACCTCCCGCTTCTGCAACAAAGTCTTCATCGGCCTCGAACCCGCCGCGGCCTTTTTCAAGAAAGCCTCGCATCTAACAGGAACTCCCGCCCGTCCCGAAATTCTCAAGCTCCCATCGCGCGACGATGCCGCAAAACATTTCGGACTCGATCCTAACCAAACCACCCTGCTCGTCACCGGCGGTTCGCAAGGCGCGTTACGCCTCAACCAACTCATCGCCGAAGCCGCGAACTCCCTACCACCGGAAATCCAAATTCTCCACATCGCTGGCCCCGGCGATCTCCCACGCATCGAAACCGAGTTTCCCCAACAACGCACCGGCTACCATCTCATCGGCTTCTGCGATCAAATGCCATCCGCCTACGCCTGCGCCGATCTCGTGGTCGCTCGCTCCGGGGCATCCACTCTAACAGAAATATCCCTCGCTGCCCTGCCCTCCGTCCTCGTCCCCTTCCCCTACGCCGCCGACGACCACCAAACCGCCAACGCCCAAGTCTTCGTCAAAGCCAACGCCGCCAAACTCATTCAGGAAAAAGAACTCACCCCCGCTTCGCTAGCCGAGTTCCTCTCCCAACTCCTCACCAACCCCGGCGCCCTAAAAAACATGGCCGAAGCTTCCAAATCCCTCGCCATCCCCGATGCGGCGGATCAGGTGGTTGCAAAGATTTTGGCAGAGTTAAAAATTTGAATTCGTATTTTATGAAAAAAATAATCTCCGAAAAAAATGTAACCCCATATTGGGATGACGCGAAAATCGCGTTGCTCGGAACTATGACTGACCCTGAACTGGCCAAAATTTTAGGCATAAAGCCACACCTCGTTGTCTATAAACGAATGGCTTTGGGCATCCCCGCACTTAAGGACATGTCAAAGCGCAAATGGAGAAATCGTGACATTCTGCTGTTAGGCAAAAAGCCCGATCAAGAAATCGCAGATCTACTGGGGTTCTCAAAAAATACTGTAACTAACCAGCGGAAATCTCTGGGCATAGACGCTTATGCCTATAAATCGAAACTATGGCGAATTTGGACAGAGGAAGAGCTTGCATTGTTGGGCAAGCATACGGACAAGGAGATCGCACGGCGTTTGAAATTGAATGCGTTCAATGTATCCGCAAAACGTCATCTTCTTGGCATTGCACCGTTTCGTCCTAAGCAGCCAAACAAGAAACCAAGACCGAACGCAGTGAAATGGACACGGCGCAATCTGGCGCTTCTAGGGAAGATTCCGGATGAGCAACTTTGCGAGATGATGGGCATTTGCCGCAAGTCGGTGATGAAGAAGCGCAAAGAGTTAGGCATTGAGAGTTATGCGGTAGGAACTCAATTCTGGCATCAATGTGAAGTGGTCCCGCAAAACGGAGCCAGTGTTTTATTAAAACTTTGACTGGTCTGAGAGGGGCAAATTACCCCGAAATCAGACATATGAAACGAAAGAGAAGACATCTCACTGCCGAGTTCAAAGCCCGCGTCGCCAC
>JAJTHK010000139.1 GCA_021298895.1 Luteolibacter sp. | reverse complement strand
TAGCGCGAATCTTAAAAGCCTTGAAAGCTACGCTTTCAAGGCTCTGCGATGCAATCGCCCTGCATTTTCGAGTCCCTCACCAACTCCATCCTTGATCTATTATCCATGATCTACTACCCATCTCACGCATCCAAGCACCAAAGCTTAGTTTAGCCAATCAGTGGCCGGGCTTTGGGGGCCAGCTCACACCACCGTCAGTAGTGGCAATAAGACACTCACTCTCGGCGGCAGCAACGGTACGTTTTCTGACCCAAGTCATTTCGCCGGTAAGATTACTAACAACGGTATATCCACGACGGCAATCACCAAGACGGACTCTGGCGCCTGGAGTCTTTCCGATAATAATTCATACACCGGTGCGACTACGGTCGCCGGTGGCGTTTTGATAGCCTCCAGCCTAGCCAATGGCGGCAGCAACAGCAGCCTCGGTGCTTCTTCCAATGTGGCAGGTAACCTCATTCTAAACGGCGGCACACTGCGCTACACTGGAGAGGTCGTGAGTATAGATCGACTCTTCTCATTGCAGGGAAGCAGTACCATCTCGGCCTCCGGTATCGGTGCGGTCAACTTCACCAACACCGGTTCCATGGGCTTCAACGGCGGCACGGCTGCGAAGATCCTCACTCTTGCCGGTACCAACACGGGCGACAACACGATTGCCGCCATGATTGGGGATAATGTTGGAGCTACATCCATCGGCAAGCAAGGCCCAAGCGTGTGGGTGCTCTCCGGCGCCAACTCTTATACGGGCTCAACGACGATCACCGCAGGTGTTCTGGGTGTCTCGACCCTCGCCAACGGTGGCAGCAACAGCAGCTTGGGTAAATCCTCCAACGCAGCAGCTAACTTGGTTTTCGGAGCGCCGACCTCAACGCTGCGCTACACCGGATCATCCGATGTCACCACCGACCGCAGCTTCACGATGAGCAGTGGGGTAGGTGGCGGAGCCACGATCGAATCCTCAGGGATCGGCAGCCTCTCATTCAATAACACCGTAGCCCTGGCCTACGGCACGACAGCTCAAACCCGCATCCTCACCCTCGGCGGCACGAACACCGGAGCCAACACCTTCGGCAAGGTGATCGCCAACAACGGATCCGGAGCTACCTCCGTCACCAAGAACGGAGTAGGAACTTGGGTTCTGAATCAGACGAACACCTACACGGGCGCGACCAGTATCAATCAAGGTATCCTAGCTGTTAGCGGTACTGGCTCGATCAACAGCAGCGCGGTGACGATCAATGGCGGTAATTTCCGCAATAACTCCGCAACGAATTACACAGGCGCCCTCACTTTCACCAGCGGCACCATCAGCGGCACGAACTGGGGAGGTTCACTGAGTAATCTGACCATCGGCACGGGCCAGATCATTTCTCCGGGCAACAGCCCCGGAACCGCAACGGTTACCGGCGACCAAACATGGGCAAGCGCTGGATCTTACACATGGGAAATCAACAGCACGTCTGGCACGGCCGGAGCTGATCCCGGTTGGGATTTGATCAACGGCAGCGGCACGCTCAATATCACCGCATTGGCTGAATTGGGTTTCAATATCAACGTCACCTCACTTACCCTTGGTAACGCCTCAGGTGCGGTTTCTGACTTCGACCAGAGTCTCAGCTACAATTGGTTGATCGCGGATTTTGCGGCAGTGAGCGGTTTCTCGTCAGATAAATTCACGGTTAACACCGGCTCCTTCACCAATTCGTTCACAGGTAACTTTGGCGTGGCGCTTGGTAACTCGGGCACGATCGGTGGAGACAATACCCAAATCTGGCTGACCTACACCGCCATCCCAGAACCAAAAACCGCCTTGTTAGGAGTTCTTGGTGTGTTGCTGCTGTTGCGTCGGAGACGCAACTGAATGGTGAAGGATGTATAGTGAATAGTGAACGCCAAGCGAGTGTTAACGAGCTATTCAATTAAGGCTGATACGCCTAAGCGAATGCGGAAAGGATTTGACACGGACTCGTTTTTCTTAGGAAAAAAGCAACCAAAGAAAATGGACCGCGCGACTCCAGTCGCGCCCTGATCAACTGCGCGAGTGGACTCACGCGGTCCAAAAGACCTACCATCCTTAGCTCTTGCATAATTTCTTGTATTTCCCGAACCTCCCGCGAGTTGATGTCTGAGGCTGAATATCAAGAGACGCTTTTATTAGTCGATCCCGATCTGGATTTTCTGGATTGGGCGACCAAGCATTTGGCTGCCAAAGATTTGAGGATTTTGCGCTGCGATGATGCTGGGAAGGCGATCAAAGTCATCGAAAAGACCCAGGTCAGCGTCGTGGTTTCGGCAATCTCCTTGCAGCCGTTTGACGGGTTGGAGTTGTTGGGGCGGATCCGTGTGCAGAGTCCGGATACGTTGGTGATTTTGACGGCTGGATTCCCGACAACGGGTCAGATCATTGAGGCGACGCAAAAAGGTGCGCACGATGTGTTGCGTAAAGAGTCGCTATCGTTCGAGTTGCGGCCGGTTGTGGAATCGGCCTTGCAGACGGTGGAGGATAGGCGTGGGGTGATTGAACCTTCTGCGGAGTTGCCGAGCCAGGATGGGCGGGTGAAAATCATCGGTGCTTCGCGGGCGTTGCAGGATGTTTTTAAATTGGTGGGACGCGTCGCGAGATCCGATGCGCCGGTTTTGATTTCGGGTGAGAGCGGAACAGGAAAAGAGTTGGTTGCGAAAGCGGTGCATGAATACAGCCCGCGTCGTCAGCGGGAAATGATCACGATCAACTGCGGTGCGATTCCTGAAAATTTGTTAGAGAGTGAATTATTCGGCCATGAAAAAGGTTCGTTCACCGGTGCGATCGCGAAGCGGGCGGGTCGATTTGAACAAGCGGATGGTGGAACGTTGTTTCTCGATGAGATCGGCGATATGCCTTTGTCGATTCAGGTGAAATTGTTGCGGGTGTTGCAGGATGGGACGTTTTCCCGTGTGGGTGCGAATGAAACTCTGAAAACCGATGTTAGAATTGTTGCGGCGACGCATAAGAACCTAGCGGCGGAGGTTTCTGCGGGACGTTTCCGAGAAGATTTGTTTTACCGGCTCAATGTAGTGGAGTTGCGCATTCCGCCATTGCGTGAGCGACCAGAGGATATTCCGTTGTTGGCGGAATACTTTTTACAACGGATCACGAGAAAAAACGGGATGGCACGGATACGGATTTCTGCGGAGGCATCGGCATCTTTATCCAGCCATCATTGGCCAGGAAACGTGCGTGAGTTGGAAAACACCATGGCGCGTGCGTGTGCGTTGGCGTCGTCGCAAGTTTTGTTGCCTGCTGATATTCCACTCGCTTCGGCACC
Organism: Luteolibacter sp.; assembly: GCA_021298895.1. Classification (GTDB taxonomy): domain Bacteria; phylum Verrucomicrobiota; class Verrucomicrobiia; order Verrucomicrobiales; family Akkermansiaceae; genus Luteolibacter. Next base: position 16,651 of record JAJTHK010000139.1, on the reverse strand, counting down.
CGAGAAATCATCGGTGTTGGCACAGAGCTTGGATCACATCATCAACTCCGCACCATCCGATACCCCGATGTTGGAATGGTTTTCCAAACAACTTGTCGGTCGCTTGTTAGATCTAAATGGAGGTGATTTGAAAGATGCTTCCGTAGTGCTCGGAGTTGAGTTGGCGGAGATGAAGCGGATCCTTGCGAAGAGGTAGGGTGGGGTCGAGTAGCCTCGCTCTACCGTGGATTTATTGAATGAGGGATAGGGAGAAAGGTGGGAACCACGGATGAACACGGATGGACGCAGATGAAGACTGGAAAATTTATGTTTAAAACTAGGAAACTAGATGAGCGGCGAGACGCCGCTTGCACCGCCTGCCGCGGGACGCGGTAACTACAAAAAAACCGGCGCTCTCGATTGAGAGCGCCGGAGATGATTAAGAACTATTGGCATGGCGGTTGAAAACCGCCGCCACGTTATCTCAAGAACGCTTCGTGCAAACCGCCGTCGACGGTAATGACTTGGCCGGTGGTTTTGCTGAGGCGTTTGGTGACGAGGAGGAAGTAGGCTTCAGCTTGGTCGGCTGGAGTGATAGGGGATTTGGTGAGGGTGCGATCGGCGTAGAATTGCGCGAGCTTGTTCACCAATGACTCCGTTGCTTCATCCTCGGTGAAGGGGATGTCGTATTTCGCTAGTGAGCCAATGACTCGATCACGTGGGAACATGGCGGAGCCAGAAACCACGGTGGCTGGGGCGACACCGTTGACGCGAACGAGCGGAGCGAGCTCAATGGCGAGTTCGCGGACGAGGTGGTTCGCTGCTGCTTTCGAGGTGTCATAGGCGAGGGAGCCTTTTTTCGCCACGGCAGCGTTGGCTGAGGTGGTGAGGACGAGGTTTCCTTGGAGACCTTGCTCTTTCCATGTTTTGTAAGCTTCATCGGCTACGAAGTAGGAGCCAGTGACGTTGATCGCAAAGGTGAGTCCCCACTTGTCATCTGGAATGTGGCCTGTGGTGTCGGATGGAACGAAAATGCCTGCGGTGATACAGATATGATCAAATCCACCATAGGCGAGCGCGACTTGATCTAGCATCGTACGGATGCCAGCACGATCGGTGATGTTGCCTTGAAGAGCGATGGCTGGGCCGCTGTTAGAAATTCCCGAGCCAGCGACACCGATACCGATGCCGTATTTGTCGGTAATTTCCTTGGCGGTTGCCTGAGCGGCCTCAAGGTTCATATCGACGCAAACGATGTGCGCGCCCTCTTTGACGAGGCGGTGAGCGGTTTCTTTGCCGATGCCAGAACCTGCGCCAACGACGATAACGATTTGGCGCTCTAGTTCTTTTTCAGCAGGCATGCGCTGAAGCTTGGCTTCTTCTAACAGCCAGTATTCGATATCGAATGCTTCTTGTTGCGGAAGGGAAATGTAGGTATCGATTGCTTCGGCGCCACGCATGACTTCGACGGCGCAGTTGTAGAATTCTGCGGTGACACGGGATTCGGATTTGTCCTTACCCCATGAGATCATGCCGAGGCCAGGAATGAGGACAACCGTTGGGTTCGGGTCGCGCATTGCGGGGGAGTTAGCGTGTTTGCAGGTCTCGTAATATTTTGCGTAGTCTTGGCGGTAAGAAACGAGACCAGCAGCGAGTTTTTGCTTGAGTGCAGCGAGGTCTTCGGTTTGCGGATTCCAAGCGACATAGAGAGGCTTGATCTTGGTGCGGAGGAAATGGTCTGGGCAAGAAGTGCCGAGCTCGGCGAGGCGTGGTGCATCGGCGGAGTTGACGAAGCGGAGGATTTTATCGTCGTCTTGGATCGTTCCGACGAAACGTTTCTGTTGGCAAACTTGGCCGCGCAGCCATGGGAGAATTTTTGCAAAGGTATCGCGGCGTTGCTCTTCGGGAAGTGTTTGATATTTCTGGCCACCGAAAGCTTTTGTATCGCCGCCTTTGGCTTGGTATTTGTCCTCAATGTATTGAGCGGCTTTGTCGATGAGACGAAGAGTTAGTTCGTAGCACCTCTTGTCGTCGTTGTCCCATGAGATAAAACCGTGCTGACCCATCATGATCGCTTGGGTGCCGGGATTTTTCTTTTCGATTTCCTGCATCGCGAGACCGAGCTCGAAGCCTGGGCGCATCCATGGCACGTATTCCATTTCACCACCGAAGATCTCTTTAGTTAGAGCTTGGCAGTTTTTGGAAGCGGCGATCGCGATGATTGCGTTCGGGTGCATGTGATCGACGTGTTTTCCAGAAAGGAAACTGTGCAGTGGGGTGTCGATGGAAGACGGGCGTGGGTTGAGGTTGAAGGTGGTGTGGAAATACATACCAACCATTTCATCTTCGGCAGGGGTTTTGAGACCGTTGTTAGGTTTTGCTGCGTAAACCGACTGAAGGCCGATGAGTTTGTCCTGATAGAGAGAGGAGAAATTTTCGCGTTTGGAAGTGCGGAGATCACCGCCGGAGCCCTTGACCCAGAGTATTTCGGTTTGTTGGCCAGTGAGGGGATCGGTCTCCATGATTTTGGAGGAAGTGTTGCCGCCACCGGTGTTGGTGATGCGTTGGTCGGCTCCGAGAATGTTGGAGCGGTAGACGAGGCGGGCTACGGGATCGAGTTTAGCGGCATGGGCGTCGTCCCATGAGTAAGTAACGTGTTTGAATTCAGGCATGATATTTTATGGTTCTTGACAGCGCGTTCAATGAGGCTGAGAAACACAAAGAGCAAGAGAAAACCACAAAATCCCACATGCTAGCCATCGAACGCCAGAGAAGGATCCTTGAAAATGCCAGACGTGACGGTACGGTTAGGACGCAGGAACTGTCCGCAGCGCTTGGGGTTGCTGAGGAAACCGTGCGTCGGGACTTGGACACTCTAGCGAGACAGGGATTATTGAGGCGTACCTATGGTGGGGCGGCGGATCTTTCGATGGGATTTCTGGAATATTCTCAAAACGAGCGTGAAGGCCGGCAGGCGGAAGAGAAAACAGCGATCGCGAAAATCGCGGCCAAACAAATCAGAACCGATGAGACCATCTTGCTGGATGCGAGCTCTACGGCGCTTGAATTGGCGCGGCAGTTGCCAGAAGGTTTAAAACTTAGAGTGTTAACCTACTCGCATGGGGTGGTTGAGAAGCTTGCGATGCGGACCGATATCGAACTCATTCTATTGGGGGGAATCTACGAACCCAAAGGTAGGCGTTTCATGGGCATGCTCACCGAAATGGGAGCGAGAGCATTTCGTATCGACCGGTTCTTTTTTTCCGGCGACGGGTATGATTTTGAACTAGGTCTCGGCGAGCCGAATCCCGAGGAGTCACGCCTCAAAGCGACCGTGATGAGCCATGCAAAATGGCGATGCGCGTTGTTAGATCACACCAAGCTTGGCAAGGTTACGGATCATTTTTTTGTAAAGCCAGAGGAGTTGGATCTTCTGATTACGGATGGGCTTGAGGACGAATTCAGCAGGAAACTTGAATTTGCAGGGGTGAAGTATTTGACGTGCTAGGTGGAACATCACCAAGTGTTTTTCCACACTTTCAATAGCCTGTCATTCGACTTGTCTGCCATAGCTCATAGAGCGACGGCGCAAGTTTCAGGAATGGAGGTCGTGCTTTGTATCATTCAGAATAGACCTACTTCGCTTGGACCGTCGCTAAAGCTATGGTGGTCAAGAAGGCTAAGAAGGGCATTGCTGCGTTTCACTCTGGTCATGTGCAGCGAGCGTTCCACGGGCGTAAATTCGCCAGCTAGATCCCGCAGAAGCATTCTTCGCTTCCTTCTTCTTTTAAGATGGCTTACCAGCCGAAGCCTTGGCGAAGGCTGGTGCGCGCTGCAGGGTTCGAACCTGCGACCCCATCCGTGTGAAGGATGTGCTCTACCGCTGAGCTAAGCGCGCGTCTGTGGGGAAGGGAGAATGGAATGACTGGGAGTGATTTGGCAAGCCGATTTCCTGAATCATAACGAAGTCAACAAGAGGCGCGGTTTGTTAGAATGATGCAGTTAGCCGGATGCGTAGCTCTCCAGTATTATCTATCGAAGAGCGCGAACTTGAGTTCGGCTTCTGAGACGACTTCGCCGTTGACGAGGCAGCGGCAGGAGGTTTGGCCGATGTTGCCACGGACTTTCGTGGTGGTGGCTTCGGTGATGAGGGTGTCGCCAGGCATGACGGGTTTGCGCCATTTGACGTTATCTGCGGAGAGGAAGTAGCCGATTTTTCCGAGGTTCTCGGGTTTGCGCAGCATGAGGATGGATGAAACTTGTGCCATGCCTTCAAGTTGGAGCACGCCAGGCATGATGGGGTGACCTGGGAAGTGGCCCTGGAAAAACGGTTCGTTAATGGAAACGTTTTTCAAGCCAGTGCAGGAATTTTCCGCGAAGTCGATAACGCGGTCTACCATGAGGAAAGGGTAGCGATGCGGTAGGATGCGCATGACTTCGTTGACATCGAGAACGCTCTCGCCATCGGGGATGGTGATAGGAGTTGGAACCATGGCGCGCATGCGTTCGTATTCCTTTTTCAAGGTGGCCGCCATTTTAGTGTTAGGTCCGTGGCCGGGTTTGACGGCGATGACATGACCATGGATGCGTTTGCCGGAGAGCATGAGATCGCCGATGAGGTCGAGGGCTTTGTGGCGTGCGAATTCGTTAGAGAAACGGACGGGCTCTTTGGACATCACTTCGTTGCCGCGAATGACAACGGCGCTTTCGAGCGATCCACCTTTGATGAGGCCTTTTTCTAACAGAGGTTTGACGTCCTCGTAGTAAACGAAGGTGCGAGCTGCGGCGATTTCACGCTCGTAGGTTTCTGGGGTCACTTCGCAGGAGAAATATTGAGTGAAGCGTCCTTCGGGTCCGACGTTGGTGACGGAGACTTTGAAGGTTTTGCATGGGACAATAGTGATGATGGTGCCGTCGCCCATTTCTTGGTGGATGGGCTCGCGGATTTCCCAAACTTTGCGTTCAGCGGCTTGTGCTAGGATGCCAGCTTTTTTGATGAGCTCGACGAAGGGGCGGGAAGAACCGTCACCGATTGGAGGTTCGTTGGCGTCCATTTCGATGAGCGCGTTATCGATACCCATACCTGTCAGAGCGGAAATAACGTGCTCGACGGTGTGAACCTTTACCGAGCCTTCAGCTAGAGTGGTGGCACGCTCGACGGTTTGAACCTTATCGACATCGGCGTTAATGAAGGGCTGATCGGGAAGATCGACGCGGCGGAATTTGAAGCCGTGATTTTCTGGGGCGGGTTTGAGGGTGAGGGTGACTTTTTCTCCGGTGTGGAGAGAAGTTCCTTCGAGAGTGGCGGAGCTAGCGAGTGTTTGTTGGCGTGACATGGCTATTGGGAAAAATTTAAACTTTAAATTTCAAATCCTAAGGAAGAGGGGGTTCTTCGGGTGCAGCTGGCTCTTGAGTTTCTGTTAGATCAGTCTGATCTGTCTGCTCTTCAGTTGCCTCAGCAGTAGATTCTGGAGTTGATTCGGTTTTTGGCTTCTCAGCTGCAGGTTCGGCTTTTTTCTTGGGAGCTTTTGGTTTTTTGGGTTCTGGGGGTTTGGCTGGTTCTTGGACCACCAAAGTATCATCCGTGTAGAGGAGGATATGGCCTTGTTGGAGGAGCCAGAAGAGGTCGGCGGCGTATTCGGCTGGAGGTGCGGTTGCACCTTCGGGGAGAACGGCTTTCCAGAGACCTTCGAGTTTCGCGGGAGAATTTTCGCGTATCCATTTCACCATTTCGCCGGGGCGAGGTGCGAGCACGGCATCGGGTGCGAGGGCGTGTGGGCGAGCGGGGCCAGTAAAGAGTTTACCTTTGCGTTTGAAGACTGGCATGTGCTCGGCTTCGAGGGCTTTGCAGACGGCTGGGATCAGAATGGCTGCGTGTTTACGGATGTGGTTGTAGGTGCCTTTGAGGCGGACGAGTAAGCCCGGGGAAAGATTTTTTCCAGAAATCGATGCGGAGACGTTTGCTTTACGAACGGTTTTAAAAGCTTTGTCTAACAGTTCGGCTGCGATGGCGCGTTCGAATTCCGCGCGGTCGGTGAACCATTTGATATCGGAAGATTCTGCGGGCGTAGGGAGTTCCACGGGCGCGGGGGTTTCTTCTGATGCGGGATCCTCCTCGGTAGGCAGCGCTTCAGATATGGACGGCTCGGAGAGACCGTCCCTGCCTTCTTCGAGCGATCCGTCTGATCCGTCGGATTGGACAGATCCGTCGGATTCTTCTTCCGTAGGCGCGGGAGCTTCTTCGGCTAATGGTGCATCAGAGACTACTGGTGCTTGAGAAGTTGCTGGCTGTGATGAGTTCTCTTTGTTTTTAATGTCATCTGCTGTTAGAATTCTCCAACGGATTTGGAGTTTCATGGATTCCAGCCAGCCATTTACGGCTTCTTCAGAGCGCTCGGTGCGGATTTTTGCCATGTAGGATTCGAGCGGCATGTGGGAGAAGCGCTCGCGGTGGATACGGCGGATTTCTGATTGGTAGGCGTGGTAATTCGGTGGCCCTAACCATTCGCCGGAGATGCCGCATTTGGCGACGGATTGGAAATTCCCTTTTGGTGGATCGATCTCGACGGTGGATTCCTCGATAAATTGATTCCGCCATTCGGCTTTTAAGAAAAACTGGAGAGACTCCTCTTTTGTGAGGAAGATGGCTTCTTCCAATTTACAGCGGTAGAAGGGTGGTTTTTTTTCTGAAATTTCAAAATGGGCGCGGAAGCGCGCGCGCTCGGCGAGGATGATTTCAGCGACATCGAAGAGTGGGTAGACGCGGGCGACGTGGTGGATTTCTTTGCAGACGAGCTGGACCGCGGATTTATCTGGTAGGAGGGTGACGTTAACACCTTCAGCTGGGGCGATTTCTTCGCGAACGGGTTCGGGGCGTGGACCAGATTTTTCAAAGCGACGGTTACTTCCACCACCTTGGCGACGGTCATCGCGTCTGTCGCCTTGGCGAGTATCGCGTTGGTTGCGGCCGCCACGGTCATCTCGGTTGCGCGGGGTAAAATCGTTTTCCTTGGGTTCACGAAATTTCTTTTCCGTGCCTGAGGGTTTGGCGCGCGCCCAGGCGGGACCGAGAGCAAACTGGTCGAGAAGGCCTTCTAAAGGATGGTTTGGAGAGTCACTCACGGGCGGAAATTATGAAGTAGGTTGTGAAAAGACAAACAAGGTTTTGGGGATTCAGGCAGTTTTTGTCTGGAGATGCAAGACCTTGAGGTGGCGTTGGGTAGCTCCGTGGTGGGAAGAGAGGATTGCGGATGCGTTTTGGGTGAGTTTTTGTGAGAAGGATGGGTTGAGTGCGCGGCGGATGGCGGCAGAGATTTCCTCGCTGTTTCGGGCGATTAAGGCGGCTTCGGCGGCATGGAGGTGGCGAACGAGGGGCTGGAAATTTTCCATGTGAGGACCGAGGATGAGGGGTTTGTTGGCAAGGATGGCCTCGGCTGGGTTTTGTCCACCGGTGGAGAGAAAGGATTTTCCGATGATGACGGCATCGGCGTGCGCGGTCCAGGTCGCGAGCTCACCTGTGGTGTCGATCACGAAAACGGCGTTTTCGGGTTGGAGCGGAGTTTCAAAACTGGATCTCAGGGTAACGTGAAAGCCGGCTCGGTCGAGTGCTTGGGAGACTTCGTGGCGTCGCTCGGCGTGGCGGGGGACGATGACAGGAAGCGCATTGGGATCGGCATCGCGGATGGCGGAGGCGATGAGAGCTTCCTCGCCGGAGAATGTGGAAGCGGCGAGAATGATGGGTCGGCCTTTTCCAAATCTCTCTAACATTTCACGAAAGTCGGGACGCTGCTCGGGGATGGTGGAGGATTGTGGATCAAACTTGATACTACCTGTTAGATGGATGTTGTCTGAATGGATTCCGAGGTTTTCCCAGATGCTGCGATGTTCTTTTTCTTGGATACAAACACAGGAGAGTTTTGAAAAAAACGGGCGCAGGTATGAGGCAAAAAAATTAAACCGACGTGCAGAGCGTGGAGAGATGCGTGCGTTAGCAAGGGAAACGGGAATGTGTTTTTTTTCTGCGAAGCGGAGAAGATTGGGCCAGGTTTCGCCTTCGATGAGTACGATCTGCGAGGGTTCGAAGCGATTGAGGTAACTCTTGATCATCCAAGTGAAATCGAGAGGTGCGTAAGTGACTCGTAGGTCGGGAATGTTAGCGCCGGTAGCGGTTTGATGTCCGGTGGCGGTGCCAGTGGCTAGTACGAAGCGGGTGTCGGGATAGATGTTTTGCCATTCGCGTAGGAGTTTAATTGCGATGATGGTTTCACCTACACTGATTGCGTGAAGGTGAATGGCGTGGGAGGGTTCAAAGTCTGGTGGATCAAAGTAGAGTCCGATGCGTTCGTTGAGAGCGGTTCCGAAACCACCTCGGCGAAGCATTTTTACGACCCAGCCAGGGAAGGCGATGAGGAAAAGCAGCGGCAGGATCGCGCGGTAGATGAGGAGGGTGAAGAAAGCTTTCATGCGTCGGGATGAGCGAAGATGAGGATGGCGCTGCTGCCGTATTCGCGGCGATCGATGAGTTGGAAATAGGGAGAGGTGGGTGTGGCTTGGTTTGAAGAAATTTCGGCGATCAAGTGCCCTTTGGGAGCGAGGCGTTCATGAAGGTTAGGTAGCGCCAGAAGTTTCGCAATAAGATCTGTATCGCCATAGCCTTTCCAATAGGGAGGATCGGCGAGGATGAGATCGTAGGTAGCGACATCGCGTTGAAGGAAAGAAAAAACATCGGCTTTGACCGTCCGTCCGCCATCGAGTTTGGCTTTTTTCAGGTTTTCATCGGTCACGGCGATAGCTTGGCGGTGTTCGTCCACAAACACGCAAGAGGCGGCACCACGGCTGAGGGCTTCCAGGCCAAGCGCGCCGGAACCGCAGAAAAGATCGAGGACGCGGGCATCGAAGATGGTTTCGCCGAGAATGGAGTAAATTGCCTGCCGGACAAAATCCGTGGTCGGACGCGCAACGGCCGATGGGACTTTGATGGCCATGCGGCCGGCTTTTCCTGCGATGATTCTCACTGCGGTAAGTCTCAAATTTCAAAACTCAAATTTCAAGGAAGAACGGGAGGGGGATTCTTTTGCCGTGAATGAAGAGATTTAACCACGAATTACACGAAGGGCACGAATGGGGGAGGATATGGAAATTTTGACCACGGAATGCACGGAGTACACGGAATAAAGAAGAGATTCTTAATAACTGTATATGATTGAGCGACTGGATTATTAACTCCAGATTTCAATTTTTGTATCATTCCGTGTATTCTGTGTATTCTGTGGTTAATTATCTGCATTCCGTGGTTAAAATTTCTTGTCTGAGAGAATTTTTCTAAAAGGTTTTCAAGTTGGGGAAACGGTGTAAGGTGGCGGTGATGTCGATTGAACCCATGAAAGACGGATTGAGATCCTCCGTGAGGATTGATTTCTATGGAAACGTGCACAAGCGCCTACGTGGGACGGATGTGGAGAAACGTTATGCAACTGAGGTCGCGGTGTTGAAAGTGTTGGAGCAACGCGGTTGTCCTTATGTGCCTAAAGTTTTGGAAGAGCATCCCGAGGAGTTTTATTTTGTATCGACCAACTGCGGTCGACCCGCTCCGAACATCTCGAAGGAGAAGGCGGATTCGTTGTTTGAAGCGTTGGAGAAAGATTACGGTGTGCGGCATTTGGATGCGGAGCCGCGAAACATCACATACTCGGACAAGTTGGGTCGGTTCTGCATCATCGATTTCGAGCTTGCGGAAATTTTACCGGAACCACATCCCAAAGAGCCCTCCTAGGCCGTGACGCAGAATCATATCATTCGTTGGGCAGTTTTTTCTGTTAGCGGAACGCGTAAGCCGCGTAACGACGATTCATGGATCGTTTTTTCTTCCAATCTCGATGGCGCGAAGGTGTTAGAAAATACCGGCGAGAGTTCGGTCACGAATCAGGACATGGTTTTCGCGATATCCGATGGGATGGGTGGAGGAAACGCAGGTGATCTCGCTTCGTCGTTAATTTTGGAGCGAATGGCCGTGGCAATCCCAGAAACATTCAAAGCGGCGGCTTCGGGGTTTTTTCCAGATTCGATCTCGCATTTGGAAAGCGCGTTGAAAGAAATACACCAACACATCAACGATGCAGGATCGAAGGCAGAGGATGTGAAAGGCATGGCGGCGACTTTGGCTATGGTCTGGTTCACGCCTGAGAATATGTATTTGGCGAATGTCGGGGATTCGCGGATTTATCTTTGCCGAAACGGAAAGACCGAGCAGCTGAGTAGAGATCACACTTATGCTTGGTCCGCTTGGAAAAGAGGGGAGATACAAGAAGTGCAGTATCGCTGTCATCCGCGCCGTGCTGCGTTGTATGAAATCGTGGGTGGCGGACACCTGAGCGTTTCTCCATACTTCGCTGCGGTGCCTTATGAAAAAGGAGATAGATTTCTCGTCTGCTCAGATGGCCTCATTGATGGAGTATGGGAAAGACACATCGCAGAGGCGTTGCATGAATGCGCGACTCCGCAGGAAACGTCAGAGGTTTTGCTCAAGCGCGCGATTGATAATTCCGGTATCGATGACACGACGCTGGTGGTGATTGATGTGGGGTGAGACAGAAGACTTTGAGATACCAGACACAAGACTGCAAATAACTCCATCATGGACCGCGCGTCTCCAGACGCGCCCCAGAAAGGAACCGCGATTTGCAATCGCGATCTCGCAGGCGAATGATCACGGATTTTGCTCTAACTATTTGATTCCCGATACGCCGTCGCCTTTTGGCTACGATGGACAATTTGACGCGAGCCTTTGATAAATCGCTACGCACGGGCAGGGACGCGTATCCCTAGGCGTCCATATCTTGCGGCGATTATTATGGGAAGGTCTCGATGGGGTATGGCGTGCCGTCAGATATGGACGTCTGAGGATAGACGTCCCTGCCTGAGACAGCTGCGGGACGCAGCTCGCACGGCCTGCGGCGAGACGCCGTAGCTACTCACGAAGCATTTAACAAACTTGGTAGGTATGTGCTGCGGATGATTTTGCTGCCACCGGTTTGAAGGTAGGAATCGGCATCTACGCTTACGACTTTGAGGCCCATGTAGTAGGTTTCGTTCAGGGTCATGACGGACGCAGCGCCGAAGGCATCGGCTAGGTGGTCGCGGAGGAGTTTGGTCTCGGTGCGACCGAGGTAGAGAAAGGAAGGGGAAACCTCTGCGGTGGAGTTTTCTCGGATCAAACGGGCTACGGAGATTGCATCCCAGTTTTGAGCTGGCTTTACAGCTTCTGAGATATCTACTGAGAGGTTTGGTTTATTTAGGATCATTTTCATCGTGCAATTGGGGGTTAAGGCTTGATGGGTTTTTATGTCATTACTTAGGTTTCCCTGAGCAATTTTCGTTCCTAATTACGACATTTGTTGCGGGATCTTTCGAAAACTAGTGATTTATTTTAAAATTGTTTGATGAGGACGGTTGACTCTTTTGGCGTGGGGTCGGAATAATTCGCGCCAGATCCACTCTCATTCACTTATTTATATGGAAAACGTCATCATCATCGGAACCGGCTGTGCCGGATACACAGCAGCCATTTACACCGCGCGCGCCAATTTGAATCCTTTAATGATTTCCGGCACGCAGCCTGGAGGTCAGCTGACAACCACGACCGAGGTTGAAAACTTCCCAGGATTTCCTGAGGGCATCATGGGGCCGGAGATGATGATGAACATGGAGAAGCAAGCGGTGAAATTTGGCACACGGATTCAGTATGCGACCGTGGAGTCGATTTCGAAAAATGCGGATGGCGCATTCAACGTGAATTTGAACGGAGAGACGCTGCAGGCGAAAAGCGTAATCATTGCGACAGGTGCGGCACCAAGGCATTTGGGTCTACCGAATGAAAAAGATTTGATTGGTCGTGGCCTAACATCATGCGCGACCTGCGATGGTGCGTTCTACCGCGATGTGCCAGTGGCGGTCATCGGTGGTGGCGACAGTGCCTGCGAAGAAGCAGGTTTCCTGACTCGTTTCGCGAGTAAGGTTTATTTAGTTCATCGTCGTGACGAGTTACGTGCTTCAAAAATCATGGCGGATCGTGCTCTGGAAAATCCAAAGATTCAGCCAGTTTGGAACAGCGGGGTGAGTGAATATCTCACGAACGAAAAAGGTGAGATGCGTGCGATCAAATTGAAAAACCTGGTCGATGGTTCGGAGAGCGAGTTGGAAGTCGACTGCGTTTTCGTAGCGATTGGTCACGTGCCTAACAGCAGTTTCGTAAGTGGTTTGGTGGACCTCGATGAAAACGGTTACATCCTCCAAGTGCCGGGTAGAACCGCAACCAAGACTCCAGGACTTTTCGCTGCAGGCGATGTAGCGGATCATTATTACCGCCAAGCGATCACGGCTGCGGGACAAGGTTGTGCTGCTGCGTTAGAAGCGGAGCGGTATCTGACGGAGCATGAATAGCAGGGAGGAATGTGGAAATTATTTCTCGCGCAAAGCCGCAAAGTCGCAAAGGAAGAGTTGGTCATGAATGATGAACTCTTGTCATACGATGATTGCCTGAGTTGAACTCTGTTTATTATAAATAGGTTACTTTGCGTCTTTGCGCCTTTGCGCGAGACTCTTTTTATCTTCAACCTTTCCCTTGCTTCAGTACTTTGAAGACTTCTGGGGGGACGTAGCGTTTGACGGTTTCTTCCCAGCCTTCTGGGCCGGTTAGGGATTTGATCATGCTCGAGGAGAGTTCTGCGACGTCTCGGGGTGGCATGAGGAAAGCGGTGGTGATTTCCGGCGCCATATCTGCATTGATGTGACGCATGACGCGTTCGTATTCGTAATCATTCGGAGAACGGATGCCGCGGAGGATATAAGTGGCGTTTTTCTTTTTCGCGTAATCCACCAAGTAACGATTGTTGAAATGGTCGATTTCAAGTCGGTCGCTGTCAGGAACGGAGGCACGGAGCATTTCGAGTCGTTCCTCGACGGTGTAGGAATAGGATTTGGAGGGATTGGAGCCGATGGCGACAATCAAACGGTCGAACATTTCAAGACCTCGCTGGATCATCCAGATATGGCCATTGGTTGGTGGATCGAAAGAACCAGCGTAGACTGCGATGCGCATGATGGGAGTGTAGCGGGTAAAATTGAGGTATGGGAGAAGAATTTAACCACGAAAAACACGAAGGACACGAAAGGGAGATTTTTTAATGAAAAAGATGGGTTCGTTGATTCTGCAGTGGCTGATTTATTTAATGAGCGCGTCTGGAGACGCGCGGTCCTAGAAAAAATTGTTAGAGTCCTTTGAAGCCGGCAAATACTTGGTATGTGCCGGTTGGGACGGCGACGGGGCGCCACTCGCGGTTGAGTCTGCGATACTTCGTGATAAACTGCGTGGGATCTGCCCAATGTTCCATCGTGGATGGCGCAACGTTGCGGTGCATACCGATGTTGATGTTGTGGCGCATTTCAAAATGAAGGTGGGCGGGATACATGCCGCGATTGGTGCCTATGGTTCCAACCTGTTGGCCGCGCTTCATGCTTTGTCCGACTTTTACCATCATCTTATCCAGGTGACCGTATAGGGAATCGATGAATTTCACTTTTCCGCTCGAAGGGTCGCGATATGCGTGACGGATCAGCACGACGTTTCCCCAACCCATCTTAACATCATGAGCGAAGGTGACGATACCGTCGGCACATGAGTAAACGGGTGCCCCTATATCGGAGTTTCCACCGGCGCGTCCGTTCCAATCTTCGCCATAGTGAGAGGGAGAGCGCAGCCGCAGGCCGCGGGATTTGTAGTAGCCATTCGCGTCGGGCTTGCCAACTGGGAAGTCAAAGCCATCGGCGATGTTGACTTTGGGCGCCGCGTAGGCAGTGCTTGGTGCCAAAGCAGCTAGGAACAAAATGATAAAAAATCCAAGCGATGCGGATCGACCCATGCAGTTCTGAAAGATCTGGATATTTCTGAGGAGGTTTCTCATCCGCGCTTAGTTGAGCCTCTGATGGCAAGTTGGGGCAAGAGAAAAGAAAAACGGCGCACCTTTGAGGGGTGCGCCGTTTTGGAGAGGCTGGGCAATTAATGTCCAACAATGTCTAGAGCTTTGTAACCACCTTTACTCCGGAAGTAGAGTAGAAGTAGAAGGTAAGCGAGAAGCATAGTTGCCGGGAATATAGCAACTTTAGCTAGGGCGCCTTGTTTAGCCTGCTTGGTGATTGCATTGACTTCTTTTTGAGTCTCTGTTGGTAAGAGCGCTACTTTCTCATCGTTGATGGCATTGTATTTGCCGAGAATGAAGGTCTTTTCTACCGAGATATCAGTGTAGACACCAGGCTTCTTCTCTTCCAATGAAGTTTGGGCGGTTTTTTCTTGGATAGTGCCGATGAGAGGTCCACCAACAAGACCTACAGTGAGCATACCGATGCCGGCGATAGCGTTAAGTGTAAGTGCTCCACCTTTGGGGCACTGTTCAGAAACCACACCTAGCATAGTTGGCCAGAAGTAAGTTTTCGCAATGCCGTAAAGAGTGGCGCAAGCGAAGATGACAAACATGCCTTGAACAAAAGAAAGGAGGTAGAGTCCTACGATTGCCAGTATGGAGCAAACAGCAAGTAGACCAAGCGGTGTAAGTGCACGAACTACAGGACCTGCAAAAAACCGCAATACAGTCATGATTGCTGAGGTATAAATGAGAACCCAGAGAGGATGGTGGCCAGCCTCTTTCATAGGTTCTTCCATAATTCCGGTGATTGCAGAGTCGGTGCCAAGCTCAGTGGTAGCGAGAGGCATCATGATAAGGCAGAGGATAATTAGAAGTGGGCGCCCCAAAGATTTACAGTAAAGGCCGTAAGCTACGACTGACACACCAAGAAGGGTGTAAATCGTCCATGTTGGAAGAGCGAATACGTTGCCAATTTCTTTGAAAATCAGAAAGCCTGCGATCGCTGCACCAATGACGCCAAATTCGGCCAACATTTCTCTATAGGATGTGCCGGATGCTACGCGCTCGTTCACTGGGAACTTAGCTTTAAGGAGCATCACGAGATAGATAAATGCAGGAATAGCAATGAGGTAAATCAGAATACGCCAGTCGGACTCGGCTTGTTTGCCGAGAAGGATGGTAAGGATACCACCGATCACAAGACCCCCTGGCCAACCTGCATGAAGGATATTGAGCCATTTGGTTTTCTCGCGGCGGAAAACGGTAGCCACAACGGGGTTGATGAAGGCTTCTACTGTTCCGTTGCCTAGGCCGAGAATGATGGAGCCAAATTTGAGAAAGCTAAAAGCTTTGGCCTGCGCTGCTACGAGTGCTTCACCCTCAAGACCGGCTGCGTTCACGATGCCATAAGCGGTAAAGGCGAGGAAAGCGTAGGCGGCATAACAAACGAAGCTAAACAACATTGCTACCCGGTAGCCAATTTTATCAATAATCAAACTGAAGAGGATGATGCTGACTGCAAACGGCCAAATTCCAGCGCCGAAAAGCTCTTGGGCTTGAACTTTATCAAGGCCGAAATCTGCAGGCCATAGAGTATCGATGTTGATAAGGAATGCTCGAGTAATAAAGGCGAATGCCGTTGTAATCAAAGCGATGAAACATCCCCAAAACAGGAACATGTCGGGTTTTTGTTGGTCGGTGTTAGTCATAATTTTTTATCAGGGTTAGAGATGGAGTTATCGGGTCTGAGGGGGGTTGGCAAGAACTTCGATGGGTCAGATTGGGAAAAATCTTATTTTCGCATTCTATGGGTCGTTTAGCTAATAAGTGAAATGACTCAAAATCCGCGGCTCAAGCGGTGATTTTTTGGGAAATTATACCTGATTGAGTCGAGTTTGGACGCTTTTTAGGTTGTAGCTCGGAAAGAGGAAAGCTACTCACTTAAACGCATTCTATTATGAATTTACAGTATTTACGACCTAGTCTACGTATAATGACTGCTGTTTTGGCCATTTTAGTCGGCGGATACTGTCTGTGGCGCGTCTTTATTAGGGGGGAGTCTTCAGCTATTGGGGCGTTTCCCTGGTTGTTATTGGCTGCTGCGATGTTGATCATTGTGGCGGTTCTTGTGGCTTTTCCGATAGCGGAAGTGATCGGAACATGGGTTTCGCGCTTTTACATGCCGGCGGCATCGGGGATTCCTCCAGTTTCCTATATTTTAGCAGAGCGATATGAGCTCGAGCGGCAGTGGGAGAAATCGCTGAATGAGTATCAGAAAATCATAGATTATCACCCAAAAGAGCTACCAGCCCATCTTGGGCGTATGCGGGTCATATTGCGCGGTTTTGAGGATGTAAAACTGGCAGAGAGCTATTTTCGAAAGAGTCAAAAGCAATTTCAAGAGCAGGAGTCGTGCGACACGTTATCTAAAGAGTGGGAGAAATTGTGCGCAGAACAGCAGGCGCGAGGAATTTGAGAGGCTGTCTGAATAATACGGCAAGTACGACACTAAGAGTATTTTAACCGCAGAGACACAGATGAACGCAGATAAAGAATACAGATAGAGGTCGGAAATGTTGGGTTCTCTAGTATTACAACGACTCTTCAATCTGCGTCCATCCGCGTTTATCCGTGGTTCATTTTCCTTTTTAGGGTCATTCAGCCGCTGATTATTTCACGTCCATTTCACGCGCGTGCAACATTGTGTCTGTAAAAGTGCAAAGCACCAGCAAACCGGCACTAAGGCCGATGGAGCG
>JAJTHK010000033.1 GCA_021298895.1 Luteolibacter sp. | reverse complement strand
AACCGCTTGCCGGGGTGCTTTGATTACCCAGTGGGGCATCGATAATTTTTGAACTATCGGGTTCGATCGATAAGACTTGCTCGCCCAATTTCGCCTCAATGGTTTTGTCGCTTCGATTGATCCATAGAGTTTGGCTGATTTTGAAATTTAAATTGATCACTGTCAGTTTGACCGGTGCAATTTTGTTTTCTGGATTGCTGGATATGAGTAGAAGAATATTAGTGAATTCAGTAGGAATTTCAACAGTGGGTGCTTCCGGAGATATATCTTTTGGATTATCGACCTGAGAGGGAAGTAGTAAGAGTCGAGTGGTGTTAGAACTGATTTTATATACCGCTGAAAGATTCATGCTCGGTAGATCAACTTGTTGTGAAGTTGATCCATCAAATAAATGTAGAGATTTCGGAGCGGTAGCGGGTCGCTCTAAAAATAGAATTCGGCAATCACGTTTAGTAACCTTTTCAGCATATGATTGAGTAAATAAAGTGAGAAGCGCAGTGAAGATGAGGTATTTAATTTTCACATGATTGGGAGGGTGTTAGATTTACTCGGTTTCTTTCAGTTTTACATCTTCAGTGGACTCTTCTTCATCTGGTGATCGGAAGTCTCGGAAATAGTATATTCTCGGTAATTTGCCACCGGTGTTCACCATGAATCCTAGATGTTTGCTTGCGGTATCATGCCACCAAGCTTGTTCTGTGATTGGAGCGTATTCTCCTTTGCCATTTGCTTGATAGATGAATTGCGCGGTGTAGTAGCCGCTGGGAGAAATGGGGTCTTTGGAGATAGTACGACCTCTTGGATCCACAGTCATTTGGGCACTGCCTAATTTGGCGGCAATTCGGTGGTCGGTTAAATTATACCAGAGGGTTTCACCAGGTTTAAGTTTGCCTGCTCCGGTGTCGACCAAGTTCATCTTGATTGGGATAACTGTATTTTCTGGATCAGGGGTAATGATGATGTAGAACTCTCCGACATTTTCAGGAATTTTGAGCAAGGGTGATTTAGGAAGTAAATTTTTTGGGTCTGTGATTTTATTGGCTGTGATCGCTATGGTTAGCTCACCAGGTGGTAGTTTGATCACCTCGGATAAATTCATGCTGGGCAATGTAACGGCTTGGCTTACTTTGCCATTGAAGAGAAATGCTACTTTCGGTGCGCTTTGTGGGCGTTCAGGAAATACGATGCGACATGTGCGTGACTGTGCATGTAGTGTGCTCGCTAGTATGAAAAATCCAGCGGTGATAATAGTAATGATGCGAGTCATAAAGAGCATGATGAATCCGGCGGTGAATCTTTGGTTATTAGACTTCATTGGCGTTAAGCCATCTAAATGATACGATGTCGTAGTATCTACCAAATGTTACATTTCTTGGGACGATGGGTGGGTCGATGGAGTCTGCGGCGTCTGATTTATCGCAGAATTCACGCGTTCTTTTCACAATGGCCTCACACCATGCTTGGGCGATGACTTTGCCGTCTTTGTCCAAGGCGTCTCCATAAGCACGAATAGTGAAGGTGTCATCTCTCACACTCAAGATGGGAGCGATGGGGCGAAGGATATCAGCTTGGCGGATCCAGCCCGGAGCACCGTAGGCGCTGGAGCCTTCTGCTGCTTTTGTATATGCATAATTAACACCAGCAAGTTTTGGGTCTGTAGGTGCCATGGTATTATCGGAAAGGGAATTTGCTGGATCGCGAAGTTCGGCCATGGGGTCGGTATCGAGGTTGTTAATCGCGGTTTGTATGGCTCCAGCAAGGGCTAGATCATCATTGGAGCTAAGTTGGCGATTGATGAATTCAGATAGAGACAGAAACGGACCGCGAAGACGAACTTGCTCAACCACTTTCTCGGCGAGGTCATTGATCTGATCATCAGTAAGACTTCTGTAACCGGCGTATTCCGATGCAGTGGCGAATTCCCCCCCATAGCCTGCACCAGAGCCTGCTTCTACATCCGATGCGATGGGTCCGCGTGTCACAATATGTTTTTTATCAACAGCGCTTGATTCGATTTCATTTGCGCCTTGTATTGCGATTTTCTCGAGGCTTTTTGCTCTTCCTAACAGAGCTTTCCATGCTTCAACCGAAGTGGTGTTTACGTTGAACATTCCCTCGACTTCCAAGCGTGATGCGACTTTCAACCATCCATCATTTCTGCCAGTTTTTGGGTTGGTATTGATGATTTCTGTGGTGAGTGCAGTAATTTGTGCTGACGATAGATTGCTGTCCGCTTGAATTTTACGATAGGATCGGTTGGTTAATTTTTCGTAACCAGTTAGATAATCTCGATAGAAAGTATTGATGTCTTTGGAAATCGCTCCTCCAAATGAAACTGGCTGCGGAGCGATGGATGAGACAAACCAATCGTCAAAAAGAAGGTGATTTGCGCAGTATGTATCATCGTGCACAAGGTTGGTGAGGACATTATTCGGGGTGAGGACCGTTGGGACAACCTGATCTTTAGGGATCAGTGGCGTTGCATCGCTGTTTCCAATCAAGTTGTGCTGAAACGGTGGATATGGATTGTTCCCCCTTGGATTCCATCCCTCAAGCTCTATTAATGATGCCACTGGCCGTAGTGGAATATTAGACATGATCAGTCGAGATAAACCATCACCACTCTGGTGGCCTGTTGAAATGAAACCTTTTGAATTTGTTAGGTTGGGTGTGATCGTTGTTCCTAGACTAAGTGAGTTATAGGTAATATCAAAAGTTCCATTGCCTGGATGGTCTTTTGCAGCTCCACTAATTGGATCGTTTAATACCATTGAAGCAAGTGGATTGCTTTGTAATACGCCTTTCGTTGGTCGGTTTTGTTCTGTGCCAGGTGCGGTACCTATGGTTGAGCGCGGGCCAAAGTTGATTGAAAAAATTGGAGCCCATGGAACAGATGAGAGCTCTGCGACTGAATAACCCACTTCATCTACCTCGTTAGGAGGCCAATAAGCATTACCTTGGCTTTCAGGTGCAAGTGTAGTTAGATTATGGAATTCATCACCTACCGACTTGTGTAACAGTCCTCCGCCGTAGGGAACTCCAGTTGTCTTGCCAAATGACAAAGCGAAGCCAATTCCTGGAGCTCTGTTTCTGTATGGCTGAGTTAATTTGTCGGTCTTCAAGAGGAACCATAGCCTGCTACTGGCTAGGAGACCACCTGATATTCCATTAACGGCTCTGCCTTGGAGGTTGCTAGGATTATAACCCTCTTTCAATCTGATGCCGGTTCCTCCAAAATTGACAGCCACTGGAATACTAGGATCTGGAGAGAATACTTTGACTTCTCCAGGTTTGAAGTTAAGAGGTCCTGTTGGTAAATTGGCCATAAATGTGCGCATATCAAGTCCACCCAGAATTTGTACTTTCATAACACCATTCTGCATTCCTGTTGCATACCCTTTAGCTACGTTTTGCGGCATGCCATTTTCGTAAGCTGTTTCCCCGAAGTTTCCTCCCACATCCAAATATTGGAAATTACCAGGTGAAAACATTCTGAAAACATTCTTAGGAACGGTGTTAGGGCCTAAAGGATAATTAGCTTGATTGACCACTGCCATCACACCTGGAAGAGTACGACGCCAGCCAAATCCGAGACCTTCAATCACTGGATTCGCGGGAATTGTGTATGTTAATCCCACACTATAAGGATTCCATAGCGTGAAAACAGGAACGTAAAGTAAATCAACTCTATAGCGTCTAGGATTCTGGTTAATTGGAGATTCTACGGCCCTAGCATAGACAATGAATTGAAATCTCGCGATCTGAGGGTGCAAGCGTTGTGTGTGCTTGTAATTAAATATATGTTCTGCACGAATGGTATTGCCAGTACTTGTCACTCTATCCCAAATGAATGGACTTTCTATTATACCTGCATTTACAGAAAAGCTCTTGTATGCTGTGGTAAAGTTAATCAATGATTGCCATGAAGCAGATGCAGCATAGAGTGTATTCGGCAGGCTGGTATTTCCAATGATATTTGAGTAGTTACTCCATGGGAAAAGATTCGACTGAGCAGGAGTCGCAGCTGTTACTGCGGGATTGTTGGTTACCAGAGCTGCAGGTGCTGGCTTAACCGGCTTTGGCACTTGTGTAGTAGCTGTAGCTCCTGCTGTAGGTGTGTAGCGGAAGAGAGGGAGGCGTCCTCCGGGGGTGCTTTGGTAAATCGCATCCCATCTTTCGGTGAGTGTGCTAACGACCAGTTCATGAGTAATCATTGATAGCGATTTGGGGTGACACTTTGAATAGTACCCCATGAATAAAACAGATGAAGCGGCTTATATACAAGCCGAGAAAAAAAGATTAGCACGGCGCTCCAACTGCCGTCGTGACAAACGTCCAAAGATAGGCAAATACCCGCCTGAGTTTCGGCTCAAGGCAGTGCTAATGTGCATCGAAGAGAAGCGCACCCAGACCGAGGTGGCTGCCCTGCTCGACATCTCGGCCACTACCCTCAACAACTGGTTGTTGAACTACCGTAGAGGTGGAGGTGCCGACGGGCCAATGTTCCGTTCCTCAGAGACGCCGCGCGGCGGCTCTGAGGAACGGCCGCGCCTGCCCGAGCCGGTTCGGGAGCAGATTATTGCTCTCAAACAGGCCAATCAGAGCTGGGGAGTGAAGCGCATTGCTCAAGTGTTGCGTCGCTGGTTCCTCATGGAAGCCAGCCCCGAAACGGTGCGTCAGACGCTGCACAAAGAGGAACTCATGACTCCCTCTACCAAGCGACCGAAACGCAATCCCTCCAAACCCCGCTTTTTCGAGCGGTCGACTCCCAATCAAATGTGGCAGAGTGACATCTTCTGCTTCCGGTTGGGCGGTAACAACGCCTATCTGATTGCCTTCATCGATGATTACTCACGGTTCATCGTGGGGATCGAGCTGTTCCGCAGTCAGACGGCGCAATCCGTCATTGAAGTGTATCGGCGGGCAGCTGCCGAGTTTGGCGTCCCTAAGGAAATGCTCACCGACAACGGCCGCCAGTATGCGGCTTGGCGTGGAACGAGCCGCTTCCAAGGTGAAATGGCTAAGGATCGAATCTCTCACATTCGTTCGAGGCCTCAACACCCGATGACCTTGGGCAAGATCGAGCGCTTCTGGAACTCGATCTGGGGTGAATTCCTCGGACGTGCCCAGTTCGACGACTTCGAGCAAGCTCGCGAACGGATACGCCTGTGGGTTCAACACTACAATCACAAGCGCCCACATCAGGGCATCGGCGGCATGTGCCCAGCAGACCGCTTCTTTGAAATCCAGCATGAGCTGCGCAAAACCATCGAGGATGGCATTCGTGAAAACACCCTCGAAATGGCGCTGCGCGGTCGTCCCAAAGCGCCCTTCTACATGGTCGGGCGCATGCACGGCCAGTCCGTCGTGCTCCAGGCAGAAAAAGGCAAACTCAAACTCCGCGTCGATGGCGAGGAACAAACCAACAACCAAGAATTAGAATATGACATCAAAAACGAAATCCTCCCGGAAGGACAATCCGGACAACCCACAGACAACCGAATCCTCCCAAGCGAAACGGGGTCGACCTCCGAACAAGATCACCCGCAGACCCTCCAAAACCTTCAGCCCAGAACAGAAGGCACAGGCGGTGCTTGCGGCATGGACCGAGAAGGTCAGCCAGTCGGAGATCTGTCGTCAGATGCAGATCAATTACATGACCTTCCAACACTGGCAGGACCGGGCGATGGAGGGGATGCTCCGAGCCCTCGAAAACCAGCTGAAGTTGGAGGACACAGCAGTGCTCAGTCCGAGGCTGCGCAAGATGATGGAGCGTGGCCGTCGTGGCCCGGAGGATCGACTTGGCCGCAGGCTGCTTCAGATCCAACAAGAACGGGACAACAACCCGCCGGTTTGATAGAAGAAACTTGTGAACAGGAAACCCCAAGACATCTCGCGTCAACGCGCGGAGATCATCCTGCAAGTCCGCTCGGGCCAAATCACGGCGACCGATGCGGCACGCCTGCTGGGGATCTCCCGCAAAACCTATTACCAGTGGGAGCAACGAGCCCTGAGCGGAATGCTTGCGGGCTTGGAGAACCGCGAACCTGGGCGGCCTCTAACACAACGGCCGGATCCGGAAACCCAACGCCTCAAGCAGAAGGTGAGCGAACTGGAGAACCAGCTCAAGGTGATGGAGCAAGTCCACGAGCTTCGTGGGATGCTTGCGGAACTACGCCCGCCCAAGAAACCGAATCTGAAAGCGAAGCCCAAATCCAAAACCAAATCGAAACGCCCTTCAGCGGGACGTGAAAAAAAAATATGAGCTCGGGTTACGTCAACTGGTCGATCGTTTCGAATGCTTGCGCATGCAATGCAAACGACACAGCGCTGCCGCGCTCTGCCGGTCGTTGGGCTTGCCTTACAGCACCCTGCGCCGATGGCGTGAGCGACGTCGCCGATCTTGCACCATCAAGCGTCAACCCGGGCCTTCAAAAATCCCCGCACTGCCTGTGGCCGACTTCCGGTCACAGGTCGTGCGCCTTGATCACGGATCTAACAGAACTCGCGGCGCGGGCTCAGTCATTCGCAATTTCCGCGACTGGCTCTCGCGTCGTCGAGTTCAATCCTTCATCGCACGCCTTCGCCAGAGGCATGTGCGGCGCCAACGCGAAGCCAAACACTATGTCACTTGGCACATACCCAATCTTGCTTGGGCCATCGATGCGCTTCATCTTCGCACTTCTCCTGCCGATCCAGGCGTGGTGGTCGTCCTTGCTCGCGACCTTGCCTCACACTTCCATTTTGAACCCTTGGTTCTCAAAGCAGAATCCGCAGAGCAAAATCTCCACTGGCTCCGACGACTCTTCTCACGTCATAGCCCTCCACTTTTACTCAAGCGCGATAATGGCGCGCCTTTCAACGCCGCTATCCTTAATAACTTCATCGCCGAAAATGGCATCATTCCACTCAACAGTCCCGTCCGCCGTCCATCCTACAACGGGGCTATTGAACATGGTGTCGGTTCCTTCAAACGCGCCCTATACGCGGCGCTTGACCCCGATCAACCCATCCCGGAAATTCGCAAACTTTTGCCGATCATCCGTTCGATCATTCATCTTCACAACACACGACCGCGCCGCAGCCTCGCTGGACTCACTCCCGCTCAGGCCTACTTCCATCACCGCACAGAACGGTGGTCTCGCGCGCGTCGACTTGAAATTTTCGACTGGATCTACGCTCACGCGCAGAATAATGTCGAAATTAAATGGGAAATGTCCGATCACCACTCCCGCGCCGTCGCATGGCGCCGCGCTGTGGTCGCCTGGCTCCGCTGCCAGCACCTGATCACCATCTCCCAAAAAACACAACCGTCACCCCATTTCGTAACCCAAATCCGCTCATAAATTCATTGGCAGCACAGCCGCATTTAGCAGGATGTATTTTCCTCCATTAAATCCTTCATCGCTATTTTTCAAAGTGGTGAGTGTTAAGCCATCAGCGTCATTGAGGCCTTGGCGGACGACGATGACTAACTGTTCTTTAGCGATGATAGAAGTGGCTTTGCCATACGCTAAAAAGACGAATTCACCTTTTTCGTTGGTTGAGGATTTGCCTAATGTCCAGGTCGCTAGAGCTGGTACTTCATAAGTTTCTGAAATACTGTTAGTTGGGATTTTAACTTTAATGGTTTTAGTTTCTCCAATGAGTAGTTCGATAGGCTCTGCATTAGTGGATTTTGGGAAAGAAACAAATCGCAGATTGACAGTCGGTGTTTGCGCATGAGCGGATATCGAGACGGCAAGGACACAAAGCAGTAAGAACAAGTATGATGACTTGGAATGGGATAAATTCATTAAATTTGGTGGGGTAATAATGGTATATTTAACATCCATTTTGGATCACACTTCGTTAGCATTCAGCCAGCGAAAACCAATGATATTGAGTTTTCGACCGTAACGTTTGTTAGAATCTGAGGCTAGGGTACTCTGTTTGAGATGAGCATCATCTGTGCTATCAACATAATCGGGTGTTCTCTGGATGATCGCTTCACACCATGCGCGGGCTAAGACATTTCCGTTCTTATCTAAGCTGTCGCCGTATGACCGGATGACGAATGTGTCTCCGCGGGGTGTTAGAATGGAGCCCATGTGGCGAAGGATGTCGGCTTGGTCAATATAAGGAGTGCTGCCATAGGCGATAGGTCCTTCTAGTGCTCTGGTGAAAGCGGTTACCATGCCGTTCGTTTCGGTGCTGCCGCCGAGATTGAAGCTGCGTTCTGCTGTGCGAAAAGCCGCGTTGATTGATACACTGTCATCATCGATTGCGGCTTGGAGAGCTCCTTTGAGAGCGAGATCCAGGTTGCCGCTGTCGAGTCTACGGTTGATGAATTCAGAAAGTGAGAGGAATGGGCCGCGTGTCTTTACTTGCTCTACCATGGCTACGGCGAGTTCATTGATTTCCTGATCGGAAAGGTTACGAGGACTCGTCCATTGTTCCGGTGGAGAGTTGGGATCGTTACTGAGGGCAGAGCTATTGATCGGTGCTCCGTTCGCTAGCATGCCCGGAGTCGCGGGCGCGCCTGTGGGCGTTGTGGTGCTGAGGGTGGCTGCTTGGTTTTCTAGGTGAGCTAGGGGTTTACTCTTTAGACTGGAGAAGAGTATTTTCCATGCTTCGACGGATGTGGAATTGATGTTGAAAGGGCCTTCGACTATCAGGTGGGAAGCGATCTTATCAGCGAAGCCATCGGTATAAGTATTGAGCTGGCCTGTTAGAGTAGTGAACTCAGATGCAGTCAGGCTGCCGGAGCGGGGAATGATGCGGCGATCCGGCAGGGGAATTGATTTAGTTGGATCGGTGATTCCAAAAAAGTCATCTGCCACTTTCGTGGCTGATTTTGCGGGAGGTGCAGGACCCGGAGATACAAGGTAAAGTTGATTACTCAGTTGAGGACTAATGGATGAGAAGAAGAACTCGTCCCAGAGAGCCTTGTTTGCCAAATAAGAGTGGTCCGCATACGAACGAAGCTGCACGGCTGCACTCAGATCTGAGTTGAGAAATTGAGTGTAGGTGCTGAACGCCTTATCGGCTGGAAGATTCGGGTGCGCGTAGGAATTACCTATCGCTTGTAAAGTATGAGGAGCTAGCCCACCTTGGCCGGTGGCAGTGACTTGCCGCAAGTCGCCAAGAAGGGGAGCACCTGCGAACGGATAATTCGTGTTTCCCGGAGGGAATACGTAGTGGTTTAGAGCAGCGGATGGATTCGCAAGAATGGTATTGTTCGCAAGGCTAAATCCTCCGAGGTGTGCGCTGCTAAGAGACGCAATAGAGATAGGTGGCAGGGCAGGGATATATTGTTGCACGACGTGGGTGACACCAGCACCGACGGTGTATCCACCTCCGTAGTAGCCGCGAGCGCTGCCATCATCTTGGAATGCTTCTTCCACATCATTGATTCGTTCAACTTGCCATTCCCATCCGTAGTCGTAGAGCGCGCCTTTGGTGTTGTCGGCGATTTGCGGCGCACTCAGGGTGCTGCCATGAAGGAAAGGTCGTGTGGAGATACGTCGCCCTGCACCGGCGCCGGGGCTATTATTGGTGTGTATTTCGGCGCCTGACATCAAGGTAAAGAGGAGGAGTCCTTTCGCCTCGCCATTATCTGTGGCACTTTTGATTTCGCTACCCGGGGTAGCGTTAATTAAGCCTTCATACGGAATAACTGCGCTATTGGGGAAACCTGCCAACATGAGATTTCTATTAAATGTGGCATTTGGGTTATTTATACCACCGCTACCTCCGAATCTACTGATGAATTGATAGTTTCTATGATGTTCATTTGTGCCACCTACATAATTGGCATCGCTCATAAAGAATTGAAATCCAGCTCCTGTAATCTCATTAGCTGATGATACTGCGCGAGCCATGCTAGTTCCGTCCTCTGGCGCGACTTCCAGGTCGATGTGATCGCCGTCGCCGAAGACCATGCGCCATCCTTGGTAATTGACAAAAGTGCCCGCCGAGTTGGGAAATTGCACTGCGTCAAGTCCACCGCTTTGCACGACCGTTTTGGCTGTGACATAGAATCCATCCGGAAGGAAAGCCTGCGCTTGGTAGAGAGGGCTATTGCCGAAGGTAGAGTTGCGCTGCCCGGTTTCTAAAAAATTGGTTGCGTTAATGGGGATTGATAACATTTTCACCTCTCCAGGTTGGAATACAATCGGTGCATTTCTTGCTAATTGCAGCTGCATGATGTAAGGGCCGAGTGAGCGAGCTCGACCATCGCCGGTTGATTCGTTGCTAATGGCGTAGTTCAAATTCACATGCACACTTTCATATTGGGTTGGTGCTCCAGCAGAAGGGTCTCGATATTTTTTCCAACGCAAGGTGAAGGGAGGAAATCCGACATTCATGATTTGCGAGGCTGCGATAGTGGCAGCTGCATTTCCGGGTACACCCATCACCAGTGGTGTGTTGTTAGGATTCCACAATGAGACGACTGGCTTGACTCCGAGCAGCAACTTGTATCTGTCGGTAGTCCGTAACGTTATGCCTCGAGCGGCTATGGCAGTTCTTTCTGCAGGAGTGATTATTGTAGCACCCACTCCCAAGACAAACTGCACTCTAATTGGGACAGGGTTGCGGTAGAGCGAAGTGTATTCACGTAGAAATTTGGTTTTGTCAGTCTGATCACCGAGGTCAGGCACATTCACCTGCATGGCGCGGGATGGTGCCGCATTGTGTGCGACTCCTCCACGTCTTCCGGAAGCGAAATTTGGATCGTCCTGATAGAGTTGGTAGTATGCAGCGAGATCTTGAATTGGGACACGATCATCGCCAGTAGCGCCGAAGCGGTAGAGCATGAATTCGTCGCTGTTTTCATTGATATTGATTGGGCGTTCGAGCAGGGTGGATAGGTCACGTTTGAGGCCGCCTTCGCGGACGTCTGCGAGAAGTCCCATGCTGTGAGTTGTGGCGTGATAAAAGTTCCGTTCGGATACCATGTCGGCACCTCCAGCGGGTTTAGGATTGACGTCGATAAGATCAAGGGTTTTGTGTGAAGCAAGACGGTCGAATTGTTGTATGTCGGTTAATCCCTCCAAGCCGAGAACCGTGGTGTTACTCATTGAGCCCGGGGCTTGGGAGCGGTTGATGTGGTCGGCAGTTGTGAGTGTGACTGGATTTGCAGGATAAGAATCTGCCATGATGCGGGCCTTCTGACTCTCATCACCTACCCACCAACCGTATCGGCCTGTGATTTCGGAGCTGTATAGATCTTTGATATTGAGTAGGCGGGCGCTGACGTAGTCAGTAGTGGGAGCTGATGTACCGAGGGAACCTGCACCAACGAGGTGAATCGCTTCGGTGTCTTTATCTGGGAGGGAATTTGCATTAAGATTCAGTGTTTTGGGCGTATTGGGATCTGTAGCTTCGTTATTGTTGAGGGAAGTCAACCAAGCTCGGAAATGTAAGTTTTTTTGGCTATATGTTGGGCTCATCGTGTTATCTGGCTGTGCGCCGATGGTTTGATGGTGACTTTCAGCGCTTGGATAATTCGGATTAGGCCTTGCATCGGATAAAGGCCCGGCAACCCAAGAATCCCATGCACCCGTCCAGTGATGGTGAAGGATGTTAGATGAAGCAGGATCGATGATATCGCTATTAGCTGAGATGCGTTGATCGGGACCCATTTGCTTTTGGAGTTCACCAATAGCAATCATAAGAGCCATACGGGCATTAGCTCGGGCACGGGCTTGGGCGGAATCCTGATTGCTAGTGCGGAGTGTAACAACGGAGAGACTGAGAGTTCCGACAGTGATGATGGCAAGCAATACCATCAGCAGGATGGTTGCAATAAGGGCGAAGCCAGGATGATTCGGGTCGAGTTGGTTGGTTTTTTTCATACGAACCGAAATGGAGATGGGTTTATTAAGTAAATACACCGTGACTACCGATTCGTTCAATGATTAAGTTAAAAATTTCAGTAAACTTGATAATTTATTGGGCAGTTATGGATTTGATGATCGAAGATTTCCGATTGAAGATTGAGGATTGAGGATTTTTGAATGAAGAATTTAGCCTTCTTCTTTGATAGGAAGTGCCTCATTTTCCCTGGTATCTGGGGGTGTTTCTTCCTCTTTCGGAGCTTGGTATGAGAGGGTGGTGTAGACGGAATCTCCGATTTCAAGGGTTCCGGATTGGATGTCAGCAGCGGCAAATTGGCCGGTTTTTTCTCCTGTGACTTTGAGATTTGCGGCGCGGCCTTCGAGGCCCATGGTTGCAAGGATGGCGCCAGTAGGGACGTTCCATGGTCCATAGGATTGGATCAGGGTAAAATCGGGATTTTTGTGGATGGATGCAATCCTGCCGACGAGACGGGCTTGATCTTTCGTTGGTTTTGGAGCGGGTGTTTCGGTGGGCTTATCGGCACAGGATGAGAGGAAGAGGAGGGGGAGAGCGAGTGAGAGGGAGATAGGGAGAAAGAAGAGTGGGGGATTGAGAGACAAGGGGATGGGGGGTAAGTTCATAGAGGCGGGTTTGGAAAGTGTGTTTAAAATCAAAAATTGTCATTCATCAATCGTCATTCAATTCTTGGATGGGAGCGGATTGGTATTTCGCTTTTATTTAGAATTTATGATTTAAGATTTAGAATTTATGACTTCATGGTGCAAGGCGATCGATTTGCCATGAGCCATCTGTCATGCGGGTGAAGAGGAAGCGATCGTGGATGCGGCTGGGGCCGCCTTGCCAGAATTCGATGGTGTGTGGGACGACGCGATAGCCGCCCCAGAAGGAGGGGAGAGGTATTTCACCGTCTTGAAATTTAGATTTAATTTCTTCGAATTTTTGGAGGAGGATTTTTTTGGAAGTGATGACTTCTGATTGGTTGGAAACCCATGCGCCGATTTGCGATTCGCGAGGGCGAGTCATGAAGTATTTCAGGGATTCTGCGGTGGAGATTTTTTCCGCAGTGCCTTGGATGATGATTTGGCGCTCGAGCGTAACCCATGGCAAGAGCAAGCAGACTTTGGGATTGGCTTGGATGTGTTGGGCTTTGCGCGATTGGTAATTGGTGAAAAAGGTAAAACCTTTTTGGTCAAAGGCTTTGAGCAATACCGTGCGTTGTGATGGGAAACCATCTGGCGCAAGAGTAGAGAGAGTCATCGCGTTGGGCTCAGGGATGCTGAGTTCAGTGGCCTGCTGGAACCAACGTTGGAAAAGTTGAATGGGATCGGCATCCAAATCCTCACGGTGCAAGCCTTTGGTAGAGTATTCTTTTCTAAAATCTGATAGATCCATAGGGTGAGTAAACTTTAAACTTTAAATCTTAAACTTCAAGGAAGAGGGTTTGGATGAAGAGTTTTTAACCACGAATTTCACGAATGAACACGATTAAGATTTTCCTTTATTTTGGAAAGAGAAATTGAACCGCGGATGAATGGATAATGAAGAGGATTTGTCCCGGTTCAGCGTGAATGTCTCAATTGATTCTCTGAATTAAGCTACAGCAGGTGTTAATGGGTTATGGTTTGTTTGTGTGTTTAGGGAGATGTTCTGGCGTGCCAGCTTACGGCCTGCGCGGGCATCTTCGAGCTTT
>JAJTHK010000097.1 GCA_021298895.1 Luteolibacter sp. | reverse complement strand
CCCACAACAGCCCGCTTCTTCGACGAGTTTCAGACCCATTCTCGAATCGGCCTGTTGTGGGCAACTTCCAAGAACTTCGCGCCGATCTGAAGCGCTCAGAAGCCAGTTTTAACCCACAGATTTTGCGGAAGAGGCTAAAATGATATCATCTTCATTCAATGATCCGCAGTTCCTGAGATGGGGCTGCGGATTTTTGGGTTAGAGACTCGGCCGTTTCCGTAAATATTTCTGGCAAACAGTCTAGATTCGTCACAATTTGGTTTATCGTGAAAGTTGGATTACTGCTTAACCCTAGAAAAGCTGGTGGTTTGAAAACACTGCTGGCCTTGAGAACTGCGCTTGAGCAGAGGGGATGTGAATGCATTTTGGAGCGGGAAACTGCAGGGATTGCAGGAGAGGTTTCTGATATTGAAGCCAGCAATTTTTCTGAACACGTCGATATCGCAGCCGTGCTCGGTGGTGATGGCACGATGATGCATGCCGTGGCACGACTTGGGGTTTTTGAAAAACCTGTCGCGGGAATCAATATCGGCACCCTTGGATTTTTAACCACCTGCACGGATGGAGAAATTGAATTCTTCGCCGATGCTGTGGCAAAGGGAAGTTATCGCACCAGCGTGCGAAAGTTGTTAGATGCACGCGTTATGCGAAAATCGGGTGCGGTTGAAACCTATCATGGCTTGAACGAAGTCACGATGGCACGCGGTGAAACCGGTAGATTGGTTACGCTCATCGCGAAAGTCGATGGCGAGTGGCTGAATCGTTATCGGGCTGACGGTTTGATTGTCGCAACACCAACAGGATCGACTGCCTATTCTCTCTCGGCCGGCGGTCCGTTGATAGCACCTCAAGCTTCTGTCCTGGCTATCACGCCGATTTGTCCGCATAGCTTGAGCCAACGTTCTTTGGTTTTATCGGATGATGTCGAAATTGAAATTTCACCCGAATACGATGATGATGGCACCATGATTTTCACTGTGGATGGACGCGATACCACACGCATCGATCCCGGTGATCGTGTGATCGTGAAAAAATCAACAAGATCATTTCATCTTCTCCAATTGGAGGGTGCATCATTTTACGAAGCCCTCCGCCAGAAACTGGGTTGGCAGGGGGTTTAGGAATATTCTAACGGATTTTCTTCACGATCTGTTTTCTAAACAGCGGCACGAATTCCTTTTCGATGTAAGCATGAGCCGCGGCGAGACCTTCGTTGCGATAGATATTTCCAATGATGGCTTCGACGCTGGTTGGGTTTCCGAATGCGCTTAAAAATTCATTGGAAGTCAGGTGAGTGAACCAAACACCATCCATGCACTTGCGTTCATCCAATACAAACTGTCTGGCATAGAGAGCTAATACGGCATCGCCTATCCATGCGGCTTCACGTTCAATTTTTAGCGCTTCGTTTCGGGTCACGAAACGATTCTGGACTCAAGGAGTGGCCGGCGCGAGTTTTTCCATCCGCTCACGCGAAATTCTTTGTCTTAATTCACGCTCGGAATCGGCATCCCAGTAACCGGGATGTAATTCAAGAAAGACCGAGGTGTAAGGCAGGGCGGTGGATGTGCGGATCACCAAGACATCAAAGCTACTCTGTGCGGATTCGATAAGAGTTAATAAGGATTGTTGGTCGATCTCGGTCGATTCGTGACCATGCAGGGCCTCTTTGATTTGAGTTTTCAAATCATCAATACCGGGTGCGACATCATTATCAACGGATCGCATTTCACGCGGTAGGTAGATGTTGGGTTTAACGTGTTGAGTTTTCTCCAAAGCATTCAATACGTAGTCCACGACCTCGGGAATCTCAGCATCAGCATTGACATGGTTGACCCCTGGTCGGCTGTGTGCGGGGAAAGAAGCTTCAGCAACAACAATCCAATTTCGGTATCCAAGCTGGCTGGTCTGATGATTTACAGAAGCTTTCCAATCGTTCCCAAAGAAGCCAACTCCACAACCTACGCATGTGGTTGCAATCAACATGATGATGGCTCGAATGAGAAATCTCATGGTTATAGGCAAGCGGTGATTGTGAAAAATAAAACGTTGTAGATGTAATGGTTAGAAGAGAATCAAAGTTCGCGATGTGAACCATCGCAGAAAGGAGAGTTTTTTGAAGCCTTGCACTGGCAGAGGCTCACGGTGGTGACTTCATCGATGACGAATTTTTTCGGCTGAAGTCCTGTGCCTTTATGTGAACCGTCGCAGAATGGGCTATGGCTAGTCCTACCGCATGAACACCACCAGTAAGTTCCTGGTTGCAGCTCCAGTTTGATTGATTTTTTTTCAGTTGGGATTGGAGCTTCTGACATAATTTTAGTTTATTCGATTATAGATACAGCGGCGGTAGAGTCTTTATTAGATTCCTTAGGAGTGCTATCAACCGTGTCTGATGACAGACGTCCTTGTTTTGGATAACTTTCGTGTGAAACTCGTTGAAAATAGGTGACTCCAAGCCAAGTGAGTAGCACTGCGGAAGATATACCTATAAAGTAGGAAACGTTCATCTGGTTGAGAAATTTCTTAGGAGACGCGTGATTCTATTGCAGAATAAGGAGAAGATGCAAATGAAAATCGGAAATCTTGATTATTAAGTCAAGTTTACCATTTCACACTTGCAGGATGCGGTGGCTTTTCTCATCGAGGGGCATGCTTGCATCCGCTGTTCTTTTCGATTTTGACGGAATCCTAGTGGATACCGAGTGGGAGATCTATCAAGCGTGGTTAGAAACGTTTCAGGAACACGGGCAGGATTTACCGCTCTCTCTCTATACACGATGCATCGGCTCCGATTTCGATGCTTGGTCACCCAAATTGCATCTTGAGGATCTAACTAAGTTCAAATTCGACTGGATCCAAATGGACGAGCGACGCCAAGTCAGGATACGTTCAGGGCTTTCAGAGCATGGTCCTATCGATGGTGTGGTGAATGTGCTGAAATCACTGAACGAACAAGGGATTCCAGCTGCTGTGGTTTCCAGTTCTTCACATCACTGGGTCGATGGATGGTTGGAAAAATTGGGATTGGTCGGTTATTTTCAAGAAATCGTCTGCAAAGGAGATGCGCCGAGAATCAAACCAGCACCTGACTTATTTCTTGAGGCGGCGCGACGTTTAAAAATGGATCCTGCAGAATGTTTGGTGATTGAAGACTCGCTCAATGGACTCAACGCCGCCAAAGCTGCTGGTATGAGGGCGTGGATTGTGCCGAATCGTGTAACGGTTGGTTTGGATTTCAGTCAGGCTGAACGAGTTTTGTCAGGCTTTGCCGAAATGGAGCAGTCAATCCGATAGGATCAAAGCCCTCTTGGGTGGCGCACTGCGTAGCCCTTGCATTGACGTGTGGCAGGTTTCCACATGGGGCCCGTGCTGTCACTGGTGCCGCCCGTGTCGAGTCGGAGCCCAGCAACCGTCATGAATACGTGACCTTTTCGAATATAAATCGTGATCCATTTGCCTTCACCCTTCGACCCATACTTGAAATAGCCGTTCGACGTGAGCGAACCACGGAGCAGACCTGCCTCGCGCAAAACATAAGACGTCGTGCCTGAGCAATCGTATCCATTGTCATGATGACTTCCATGACCGCCACCCCATTTGTAAGGTTTGCCTTGGATTCTATTTCCGGCGGCAATGGCTTTTTTAACTGCAGTCGGAGCACTACGCGGAGCGTAGGCAATGCCGTCGCGGATCAACGCAGTTTTGCCATGCTCAAACCGATAGGATACCGGCCTTTTTGCGTAGACTTGATTTGAGCAAGAATTCAGTGACACACCAAGTGCGAGAAGCAATAGGGCGACAAGCGAACGTTTCATGCGGTCACTCTTCCTTAATTTATTAAGGAATTCAAATATTTTCTAAAGGTTAACTAAATCACCTGAGCTTACATTTAAAACAAACGATTGAATCGCTTTAGCTCTATGACTTAGATGGCTTTTTATGCTCGGTCCAAGGTCGGCTAATGTTTGTGAATAACCTGTTGGTATAAATAAAGGATCGTAGCCAAAGCCGCCATTACCGGAGGGTTGGCGGGAAATTTCGCCTTCGATCTTGCCGTGGTAATTAGCGATTTCCATACCGTTTTTGGCGAGGACCAGAGTGCATAAGAAGCGGGCGCTGCGTTGGTCTTGATCGGCCATTTCGGTGATGAGGCGTTGGTTATTTTTTGCATGGTTGCCTTCTTCTCCGCCGAAGCTCGACGACCAGACACCTGGGGCGCCTCCGAGGGCATCGACCTCAAGACCTGAGTCGTCGGCGAGCACTAAGCCATCGATGTGGCGGCTGATGCCCAGAGCTTTGAGTCGGGCATTTTCGAGAAAAGTGGTTCCGGTTTCCTGGATTTCGGGGAGATTTGGAAAATCTGTCACGTCGAGGATCTCGAAGCGTGAGCCAAGAATGTGGCGGATTTCCTCGGTTTTATGGGAGTTGCGAGTGGCAATAACGAGGCGAGGGAGTTCAGGCATGTATTAAGTTTCGGATTTTTTTTGTCATTCGCCAAGAATTTTAGAATAAATAGCCTCTGTTACGTATCTATATAAGAATGAAAATTTTAAATAAGCTCGCGGTGTATTCAGTTTGTATAGCGACCATGGTGTCGAGTGCTTTTGCAAGTGCACCCAAAGGCTGGGAGACGGATTTGGATGCTGCGCTTGAAATTGCTAAGAAAGAGAAAAAGGCAATCATGTTAGAATTTACGGGATCCGATTGGTGTCCTCCTTGTATCATGATGGGTAAGAAAGTTTTCTCCAAAGAAGAGTTTTATAATGAGGCATCCAAGAATTATGTTTTGGTGCACTTGGATTTTCCAAAAGCGGACGAAGAATTGAAAATGAAGAACCAGCCGCATATGGAGAAATTTAAGGTTGAAGGTTTCCCAACTGTGGTTTTGTTAGATTCGGATGGTAAAGAGTTTGCTCGCTTTATCGCTTCAAAATATCCTGAAATTAAACCATTCCTTGAACACCTCGCACTCTCCCTCGAAAACAAAGATCTAGATTAAAAAATATGAAAAAACTGATATTATCACTAATGGTCTCACTTGCCGCCGTCTCATTCTCAATGGGAGCTGAAGGTTTATGGATGCACGATTTCGAAGCAGCCAAAGCCAAGGCCGCAAAAGAAGGAAAACCTATCTTCATCAACTTCACTGGCACAGATTGGTGCGGATGGTGCATCAAACTTGAGAAAGAAGTTTTCAGCAAAAAAGCATTTCAAGATTATGCCAAGGAGAACCTTGTTTTGGTAGAAGTCGATTTTCCGAAGAAAAAAGAGCAAACTGCTGAAGTGAAAGAGCAAAACAAAAAGCTCGATAAAGAATACGGTGTTGAGGGCTACCCAACCCTGTATCTCTTGGATGCAACAGGCAAAAAGCTCACCGAAGACATCGGCTACCGCGAGGGTGGGCCTGAAGCATATGTCGCTCATTTGAAGAGTTTGATCAAAAAATAGATTTCAAGAACACTGCTTTGTTCGATTGCCCTGCTCAGTCATTGGATTGAGCAGGGTTTTTCTTTTAAATCTTGTGTGACAAAATATTTTCACAAAAATACCACTTTTATCTTGTCCGCTAATTCGACGTTAGATTAGACAAGAGCCGTGATTGGTTCCCTCCCTAAATCGCGTGCACTTTTGCCGCTTGAAGAGTTTGTTAGTGGAATGACGTGGCTATCAAGCCACGAGGAGAAATCGTGAAACTCTTCTGCTTAAATCAATTATTCACAGCGACTGCACGCTATCCAGAAACTCTTACTTTGGAGGATAGGTTTGCTGATCGTTCGGATTTGCCCCTTCAAAATGTGTTTCTTTCCAGACCTTTCTAAACTACAGCCGCCGACACTTATGTATCTTGATTCACCCCGCAGCTCCTTATTTTTTCTTAAGTATGTATCGCTTGCCGCGCTCGTATTTATGCTCTCGTCGACATCCTATGCTCAAGATGCCGATGGAGATGGAATGGATTCATCTTGGGAGACGCAATATGGATTGAATCCCAATGAACCATCAGATGCATTGAAGGATGGAGATGATGATGGGGTGCCGAATTTATGGGAGTTTAAGAGATCAACAAATCCTTTGGTTGGGTTGTCGCTTCCGGGGGGCGATGCAGTTGTGGACGGAAGTCAGGCTACAAATGCCACATTAAAACGCTATGCAACGCTCCAAGAGGCTTTCAATGCTGTCCCTGCGGTGGTCTCTGGAACGACCACTCCATATTATGCGATTATTTTGGTGAAGCCAGGTGTCTACGCTGCCGGTTTCACTGCCAGTGCGTCGGCAAAGAAAATTCTTTGGATAGCCGACACGGCAAAAGGTCTGGTTAATATAAAGCCCACAGGAACAGCGATCCAGCTGAGCGACACCACCGTGATGGATGGATTTGTTATAAGTGGATCGGCAGCAAATACAGGGGTAGGCGTTTCGGTGGTGCCTCATTCGAGCCTCGGAGGAGTTCCGCCGAGGATACGGCTTAATAATACGGTGGTTACATCACGGAATAGCACATCAACCAATGTCGCCGCGATTGTCCCGCCTCAAACGGAATGTCTGATTTGACACACTGAGTTAAACTATGGCCGGTCAACCCGCACCGACCATGAAACCAAAAGACAATCAATCCGAATCCGCCCGTTCACGCCGCCATTTTTCCGCCGAGGAAAAAGT